>JBELAI010000079.1:0-22503 GCA_049508975.1 Occallatibacter sp.
TGATGGCATTTGAAATTGGACGCCGCGAGGGAAAAGTGTTGGTGGAGCTTCCGCGCGAGAGTACATCTGGGCGCTGGCGAATCTGGGTTAAGGAGTCAGCTATAGGAGGGTAAATTGATCCTCACTGATCGCGAAATACAGGCTGCCATTCAGTATGGGCAAATCATCATTAGCCCTGTGGTTGGCGAGGATGCTTATAGCTCTACGAGTCTTGACTTAACGCTTTCCAAATCTCTTCGCGTCTGGAAAACAGATGCGATTATAGGTGTTGAGCACATCATTTGCCCAGCAACAGAGGGCTATAAATTTGCTGAATTTGTCAAGGCATATTCCGATCTTAAAGAACTTGGCGCAGACGGCTATGTCATTAAGCCGCATGAGTTTGTACTTGGATGGACAGAAGAGAATATAGAATTGCCCATACATTCTCGGCTCGCCGCGAGAGTAGAAGGAAAAAGTTCGTTAGCTCGATTAGGAATTGGAATACATGTCACAGCGCCAACCATTCATGCCGGATTTAGAGGCCCCATCCAATTGGAAATATGTAATCATGGCGTGCTCCAGGTAAAACTCATGGCGGCAATGCGGGTGTGCCAGCTGATTTTTGAGCAGACGCTCGGTACTCCCGACAAAGGGTATACAGGCCAGTTCTACGGGCAATCAAAAGCTTAAGGTGGGTTATATTGGCTGCGAGATTGGGTGGGGGATGGAAACGATTTAAGACACTAGTGCTATGACCGCTTGGATTGGCAGTCTCCCAGGTCTCAAACGCGAGACCTGGGGCACCCACAATGGGAGGGCGAATTACAGAATCACCCGGTCAAGGTACTAGTAGCGAGTCGCTCCCGCCCCACACGCGCTATCATGACCCCTATGAACTTAGAAGCGATCCAGGCGGCAATCACCGAGGCCGGCTTCGACGGCTGGCTCTTTTACGACCACCATCACCGCGACCCCATCGCCGCAGCCATCCTCGGCCTCGACCCCAAGGCGCACATCACCCGCCGCTGGTACTACTACATCCCCGCTTCGGGCGATCCCCGCAAGCTCGTCCATCGCATCGAGCAGGGCCGCCTCGACTCGCTTCCCGGGGCGAAAGGCCAATACTCAAGCTGGCAGGAACTGCACGCCGGCCTCGAAGCCATGCTTTTCGATGCCCGCCGCATCGCCATGCAATACTCCCCCAACAACGCCATCATGTATGTCTCCATGGTCGACGCCGGCACCGTCGAATTCCTGCGCGGCATCGGCAAGCAGATCGTCAGCTCCGCCGACCTCGTCAGCCAATTCGAAGCCGTCCTGAACGAAGAGCAGTTCGCAAGCCACACCGTCGCCCAGGTCGCCATCGACAACATCCTCGCCGAGGCCTGGCTTGAAATGGGCCGCCGCGTCCGCCCCCCAGCAGGCGGAACGCCCTATCTGACCGAATTCGATATGGTGCAATGGCTTTCGGAGGCTATGCGCCGCGAAGGCTTGGTATGGGAAAACGGCCCCAACGTCAGCGTCAACGCCAACAGCTCCGACTCGCACTACGAGCCCACAGCCGAGCGTTCCGCTGCCATTCACGAAGACGATTTCATCCTCATCGACATCTGGGGCCGTCAAGACAAGCCCAACGCCATTTATTACGACATTACCTGGACCGGCGTGGTCGGCCGCGAGCCCACCGAGTTTGAGCAGCACATCTTTGAGACGGTCCGCGACGCGCGCGACGCAGCCATCGCAACCGTCGAGCAGGCCTTTGCCGCAGGCCGACCCATCCGCGGTTACGAAGGCGACGACGCAGCCCGCGCGGTCATCGATGCGGCCGGGTTGGCCAAGTTCTTCACCCACCGCACCGGCCACAACATAGCCCATGAAATCCATGGCCCCGGCGCGCATCTTGACAACTTGGAAACCCACGATGAGCGCCGCATCCTGCCCAATACCTGTTTCAGCGTCGAACCGGGTATTTATCTGCCCGAATTCGGCATTCGCAGCGAAATCGACATGCTCACCTCGAAAGACAAGGCATGGGTAACCGGCAAAATCCAGACCGAGCTGGTGCGAATCTAGAAACAGGGACTGAGGGGCTAGGGAATAGGGACTAGCAAATGCCCCTCGGCATTCGTGCCGATAGGATTCAGATCTGACTTACGGCCAAGCCCTAGCCCCTATTCCCTGGTCCCTAGTCCCTCGTTCCCTGCCCCAGTACGATATATTCAAGAAGGCATGGCAAATCCCCAAGACAAGAAGAATCAGGCCGAAGGCGGCTTCGTTTACCTGCCGCTGATCGCTGGCTGGCTGGTGCCCGGTGCGGGCCATTTTCTGCTGCGCAAGTGGGGCCGCGGGGCCTTGCTCGCGGCGTCCATCCTGGGCATGTTCGCCATCGGCATCGCGATGCAAGGCAAGCTCTACGCAGGTGCGCACGACATTTTGGAGATGCTCGGCCTGGCCGGCGATCTCGGCAATGGCCTGCTTTACGTCGTGAGCCGCGCTGCTGGATTGGGCACCGACCAGGTCACCGTGACTACCGGAGACTACGGTACACGCTTCATCGTGGTCGCTGGCTTGCTCAACGTGATCTCCGCCGTAGACGCGCATAACCTTCGCACCGGGAGGAAAGCCTAGTGTTCAGGCCCTCTCATTTCTTAGCGGTATTGCTGTTCGCATTGTTCGCGTCCGTAGTTTTTGGAATCACGCAGCGAGAGACGCCGCCGAAGATGATCCGCTACGGCATTTACTGCTTTGTCCTCTTCGTGGGCTCTGCAATCGTGCTCAGCTGGCTTATGTTCTTGATTGCCAGATAGCAGGAATAACGTGTCTCGCGAAACCCCTTTTCGCATCTTCGCCACCTTGTTTGCAGGCGCGGCAATCTACCATGCAGTCGCCTTCTTTTACCCTGCGGTGAGCGATGAGAGATCGCATTGGCGTCATGCGGCTTTTTGTGGAATCGATCTTGTCTGCGCTTGGTGCCTGATCAAACGGCCAAAATGGTTCGTCGTGGCATTCCTCTTACTTACATTCGAAGCAATCTGGGGCCACGGCAAACATGCGTGGCTCTTATGGCATATGCAGAGCCGGATCGATTGGCTTTCCCTCGCGGTGCTGATCGTTGTCCCTCTCGCCATGGCCTTGCTGGTCAAGGACGCGCGAAGGCAGCCTGGCTCATCCGCCTGAACCACGGATGCAAACAGCTTCCTGGACAAAGCCCTTTTGCTGAGCTTCGATCCCAGCCGAAGTGGCTATCATCGTTTCATGCGCGCATTTGTAATCGTCGTCGCTGTTACGGTGACCGTCCCGTTCATTGCTAACCTCACGGCGCAAACCCACACCGTCGCTCTGACCATTGACGATCTTCCCTTTGTCCAGAGCGATGCTAACAGCGGCACTCTGCATGAGACAGACAAGCAAGCTGCCGCAGCCAACCATAAGCTGTTGAATGCGCTTGCACGCCACCATGTTCCCGTCACTGGCTTCGTGATCCAGAAAGGCGTAGAGGATCTGGGGATGCTACCCGGCGCTGCGATTCTGCGCAATTGGGCGCACCGCGGCTTCGATCTGGGAAACCACACCTACGCTCACCCGGACTTCAACGACCTGACCGTCGAGCAGTTTGAAGATCAGATCCTGCGCGGTGAGGCAACATTCGTACCACTGATGAAAGCCGAGGGGCGCAAGCCGGAGTTCTTCCGCTTCCCCTTCAACCACACCGGCGACACCAGGGAAAAACACAATGCGTTAGCGGCGTTCCTGGCGAAGCACGGGTACCGGCAGGCTCCATGCACGATCGAAACCTCGGATTACATGTTCGCCGCTGCCTATGGTCGCATGTTGGCGCGCCACGACGAGGGCTCGGCCGCCCGGCTTCGTGCGGATTACCTGTCTTTCACCGCCGCGCAGATCGATTATTTCATCGGGCTCAACAAGCGCGTCTGGGGATACGATGCTCCGCAAATCATGCTGATTCATGACAACCAGCTCAATGCGGATGTGATCGAAGACCTGCTCGACCTCTTCGAGAGGAAGCAGTTTCACTGGATCTCCCTCAGCGAGGCGGAAGCTGATCCCGCGTACCAGGAACCGGAGATTTTCATCACCAAATTCGGTCCGATGTGGGGCTATCGGTGGGCAAAGGAACGCGGAGTGAAGTACGACGGAAGCCTTGAACCGGACCCGCCAAAGTGGGTTTCTGAATACATGGACCAGAATCCGATCCCGCCGCGCCGCCCAAGGTCGGGGTTTTGAGCAAGGAGCCTTACCCGGTCTGGGTGCCCATTCCTTCGCTTTTTTCCGGTAAAGAGCTATAGACCACGAACCCCTCAATAGGCGCGTTGCCGCTCCCAAACCGCGGCGTCGAACATGTGCGCACAGACATAGCCCTCTGAGAGGTAAAGGTCAATCGCCTTGCTATTCGATTCAGTGACGGTCAGCGATATCTCCGTAGCTCCGTGACGCATAAAATGGAACGCCGCCACCGAAAGAAGCATGCGCGCCAGCCCCTGCCGCCGATAGCGCGGATGGACGCAAAGCTGCGTGATGTGCCCGCTCTGCGCGCTCACCCGCGAAGCCAGCACCATGGCCACCAGTTGCTTGCTATGCCGGTCCACTACCACATGCGAGACCGGTGCTGAAAAAGCCCCGCAGCCTGAGTACCGGACAATGTTGTGCAGGAACCGCTGCGAGCCGTGGATGGAGCGGTACTGGTCGTTGATCACGCTATCCGGATGATCGGCGTACGCCTCAAAGATAAGCTGGCCGGCAGGAGTTAGATCCTCGTCCCGCCATGCGCGCATTTCCAGGCCGTGCTGCAGGTCCGGATGCGGCTGGTTCCAAATGCCGTGTAGCTGCTGCACCAGAAACAGCCGCCGGCAAACCTCGAAACCCGCCCTCCGAAAGATGCCGGAGTGAACGCCCGACGGATGCAGAAGAAGCTGTGACTCAATCCGGTCCACATGCGGAGAATTCAGCAGCGTCTCAAAGAGATGTTTCAGCAGTGTCTGCTCAATCTCGTGCGCAGAAACCGGAACCAGTTGGCCATCGGACGTCCCAAACTCAGGAGCATCCGGGCCAGCCCCGTTGCTGCTCAGGGCAAACACATCGCCAATCACAGCCTTCGTCTCTTCATAAACGCAAAAGGCATACCCGGTTACCTGCCCGCCTTCCAAAGCGGCATACCCCGGCAACATATGACTGTCAAGATACTGCATCAGCAGCTTCGAGGAAGCCCGATAGTCCCAGTGCAGCCGCTCTTTCCACACTTCTCCCTCGGCATCCAGCACAGGCCGGAGCACCGGCGCGGCAAAGTGCCGCAGGTCGAGAATCTCAATGGAAACACCAGTTGCCAAGAATCTTCCCTCGGGTGTTAGACGGCCAGCTACCAAGCCGGAAAGCGCTCAGGGCAGAGTCTACAAGGCCAGAAGAACAGTCGGAAACAGATTGCACCTCCCGGTCACTGTGCCATTTTTTTTCGTTGAAAGCAAGTTGAATGCGGCTAAATCAGCCTACCGGCTACCTACCATATAGACAACGAGCCCCTGCTCTGGCCATGTAAACAGCTGTTCGTAATGGCGGCCCTCCAGGTATTCATCCAGTTCGGACAGCGAATGCAGGTCAACACCATTGCGGCCAGTTACCCTGACCACGAGCAGATGCTGGCCGTCGGGAACACCGTCTTGCTTGTAATTGATGACCTCGCGATTGCGATAAAACGACAGTCCATACTCCACATCCCGTCGTACCTCGAAAACCGCCACAGTCTCATCCGGAGGGGCCACCGTAGCCAGCCGATCGGCAAGCGGGCGAGCGGAGTAGGAGCGGTCCAGCAAATGAATCACCCGCTTGGTTGCGTCCACGGCCGGAATCCCAAAGAATGGCCCAACACCATAAAGAAACACAACCAATACCGCCAGGATGCACGTCGTAACCAGCCGCAGCCTGCCCACTCCATAGCCTTTGACCACAATCAGGATCAGCAGCGCCGCGCCCGCTGCGGACAAAGCCGCAATAGCCAACGCATGTGGAGGTGGAATCTTGGCCCCGTGCGCCACGAACCACGGCATCAGCAGTGCGAACATCGTCATCACTCCGCACAACGCCGAATGACCGATTAATACCCACCGGTTCAGCCCCGTCTGGCGGCGCCGGAAAAGGTAGTCCCCTGTAAGGATGGCCAGCGGCGGAATCGAGGGCAGAATATATCCCGGCAGCTTTGACTTGGAGAAAGTAAAAAATACGATCGGAATCAGAGCCCAGAGCACCAGAAACTCCGGGAAAGCGTCTCCCGGCCGATTGGGAACCCGGCGTCGCGGATTCAGCCGGCGCAGCCGCCACTCCGCCACCGACGTTTGTATGCCGTCCACCAGCGCGCGCACTGCGATCACCGTCCAGGGCATCAGCGCCAGCAACACCACGACCAGGTAGTACCACGGTGGCTGCGAATGCTGGTACAGGTCCGTCGTAAACCGCTGCAGGTTCTGGCGCATGAAAAAATCGTAGAAAAACGTTGGATTCTGCACCTGGACAGCGATAAACCACGGCAGCACCATGGCAAAGTAAAGCACCACCCCTGGCCACCAGAACGAACGAGGAATGATCGACCACTCCCGCCGCAAGAAGGCAAACGCCGCAATAATGGCGAACGCCAGAAAGGGCGCCACCGGGCCCTTGGCCAGCGTCGCGACCCCGGTGAAGAAATAGATATCGAACAGCCAGAACTTCGACCCGGTCTCATACCACGCATACCAGCCCAGCAGCCCAATCGCCAGCGGCGCCGCCATCTGCATATCTGTCGACGCCCCGCGCGCAAACCCGATAATGCCGGTGGAGGCCACCGTGATGATGGCTGCGTCCAGATGGCCGCCGCGCCGGAAGCGCCTCATGTGCAGGTAGATCAACGCCGCCATCACGAAGCCGAAGCTCGTCGACGGCAGCCGCGCGCTCCAGTCGTGTACGCCAAAATCCTGAAACGTGAACATCGCCCGCCAGTAGTAGAGGGCCGGCTTCTCCAGCCAGGGACGTCCGTAGAGATAAGGAGTCACGCAGGCGCTCAGGCGGTCGCTCAGCGTATGCGCCTCGTCGAACCGGTCCAGCATCTCGTGCGCAATTTGCGCATAGCGTGGCTCATCCGCGCCCACCAGGCCCAGTCCATCGCCTCCCAGCAAAGGCGTCAGCCCGTAGGCAAGAAAAAATACGGTAGATAGAAGAAATACGGCTCCTTCGGCGATAGTGGCCCAACGGGCCTGCCGTTTGCGCCGTTCTTCGGAAATATCGGGAGCGGTTCCTTGCGGTGCAGTCTCCACTTCGAGGTTTTCTCCAATTACTGCGTATCCAGTGCAGTCGGGCTCAGAGCCAGGCAACGGCTTTGAGCTTCCGGCTGAACCGGTTCTCCCGGCTTCGGTCAGGCTTTGGGGAAGCCTCCTCGCCGGTTTTGGCCCGCACAGAAACGCGGAGGTAGTACTCGATTTCGACAGGGACAAGGCTAACAGATTTGCGCGCAATCTCAAGGCCTTCATGGAAATAGCAACAATAAAAATCTGGGTGCCCCTGGTCTCGAATTTGAGATCGGGGAGACCACTAATCTATACAGTCGCGGTTCTCGGCATTGCTCATTTGGCTAAAACTCCGGCCGCACCGGTTTACTGTGCCGGAGTCTTCTCTTCCGCTCCCGGCTGCCCGGCAACCGTCGGCTCCGCGACCGCCTCCGGCTCCTTGGCATACTTATTCCGTTTCCGCGAACGGTCCATCAACTCCTCGATCCGCGCCTGGAACCGCCCCGAACGGTCTGCCAAGAAGGCCAGATCCGGCACGTTCCGCACTCCCATCCGCTCTTTCAACTCATAGCGAATGTACCCCTTGGCCGCCTCCAGCCCCGCTATGGTGTCCTTCTCCGCCTGCACAATGTCTTTCACCGCGCTGTCGACAGCCACATACACCCGCGCCGATTTCCCGCCCGGATTGAGCGCCACTTCGCTGACGTAGCAGTTGCTGATGCGCGGGTCAACAAGCTCGCCGTCGATCATGGTCCCAATTTCCAGCCGCAGCGTCTCCGCCACCCTGTCCTGATGATGCTTTCGCGCCCGATTCTCCGGCATAGCCACTCCTGGTAGACCTAAACGGTTAAGGATACCAGAGCGCAGGCGTAAGGCCCAGGGTTGACGAAGTTGGGGCAGCTGCCCCAACTTCGGGAAACACGAGTACCCCTAATACAACCGAAAATTCACCTCAACACTGATCATCGACGCCACCGGCTTCCCATCCTTCATCGCCGGCTTGAACCGGTATCTCTGCACGGCCTCCAGCGCCTTCTCATCCAGCCCCATCCCCAGCGATCTCAACACGCGCGGGTTGCGCGGGTATCCTTGCGCATCCACGATGATCGAAATCATGCACACTCCCTGGTACTTGCTGCGCCGCGCCTCATCGGAGAACTCCGCCTCCGGAGTCACAAGAGGAACCGGATTCGTCACGCCTCCGGTCCCCGGCCTATAGATCGAATTCCCAATACCACGATCGAAACCAGGCCCATAGCCAATGCCTTTGCCCGGCCCATCTCCGCCATCCGACCCCGTGCCAATCCCAGCTCGGGTGCCCGGTCCCGTCGAATCCAGCGTGACGTTGGTCGATTTGTGAACTCCAATATTCGGCAACTGCGGATTATCCGGCAGTTTGATCTCGAGCGGAACCGCTATGGCGGGATCGACTGCAATGGTTGGGTGCTCGAGCACCGGCGGCTGCAAAGGCGCCAGCGGCATGTTCTCCTGTTTCGGCGTTCTGCCCACGATCGGGTCCGTCAGCTCATTGGACCCGCCGCCACCACCGCCGCCCGCAGCGCTGTCCCTGGGCGGCGCAAACAGAGTGAAGTCCTTGAGATGGATATTCCCATCGGCAGCCGGTGCCGGAAAATGGTTGATCGTCGTGCGAAATCCCAGCAGGATGAGAAGCACCACGACGCCGCCATTCGCAAGAGTCGCCGTGCCAATTGCCCACGGATTCGTCTTGACCGCCATGCGATCGGGAGTAGGAACCGGCGTCGAAGTCAATTCCAGTGGTGGGAATTTGTGCGGAAACAAAACATCGCGGAAGTTCTCGTAAATCCCAGCCCAGATAGGCTTCTCGTCAAAGGCTGTACCGAGAAAGCCTTCGAAGGGATTCGCGTCGGCGCCACTCGCCTTATCGTTGGATGACCTGGAAGATACGTGCAGACGCACACGCTTCATACAACCTCGTTCCGACCCATTCACAGGGTCATTGCAAGAATTGTGATTTCGCTGCCCAGGCGTCGATACCCAATAGACTCGCCGCGCGCAGAGTCGTCATCCGCAAAATCGGAAATCGTTCCTCTTGACAATCCTTCAAGGCATAAATATCTTATGCCTATGCCTAATACGCCTAAAGATGAAACGCCTAAACCTGGAATGCCTTCCGGCGCTCTCCCCATGCTCATCCTGCGCGTCCTCCAATCCAGTTCCTTGCATGGATACGCCATCGCCCAGCGCATCCACATCCTCTCCAGCGAAGTCCTCGGCGTAGAAGAAGGCCTCCTCTATCCCACTCTGCAAAAAATGCTTGTCAAAGGCTGGGTCACGGCCGAGTGGGGCATCTCGGAAACCAACCGCAAAGTCCGCTTCTACCGGCTCACGCCCGATGGCCGCAAGCATCTCAAGGCCGAGTTATCCGAGTACGATCGTGTCACCCAGGCCATTCAGGACATTTTGCGCACCGCATAAGGATTCTCTGCGCTGTTGAGCTTTTGATGGAAAGGTCTTCAGTTGAAGGGTACGGGCTTTAGCCCGTACACCACCACCACAGTACCTGCCGGGCTTTAGCCCCCGAGGGAATACAAGTCCGAGCCGCTTCATAGGAGGCCCATCATGGGCGAGCTTTTCCGCCGCATTCGCTACCTGATCAACCGCCGCCGCTTCGATCGCGAACTGGAAAGCGACATGGAATTCCACCGCGAGATGGCCGCCCGCGCCGGTCGCAGCAACTTCGGCAACACGCTCCGCATGCGCGAGCAATCCCGCGAAGCCTGGGGATGGACCTGGCTCGACCGCCTCATTCAGGACCTGCGCTATGCCGTGCGCATCCTGGCTCGCTCCCCCGGTTTCACCCTCATGGCGGTCTCAGTGCTCGGCATCGGCATCGGCATCAATGTTTCCGCCTTCAGCCTGTTCGATATGGTTGCATTGAAACCCCTGCCCGTTCGCGATCCTGATTCCCTCGTCCGCCTCGAGCGCCGCTCGCCCCAGAATTCGACCGACGAGATGCCCTATCAGTCCGTTCTCTTCTATGGAAGAAACGCGAAAACTCTCTCCGCCGTGATGGCCGTTCTCGGCGTGCCTCCCATGCAAATCGATGACGACATGCTACCCGCGAAGACGTCGTTCATTACCCCCAACTACTTCACCGAGTTAGGCACCCCTGCCGCACAGGGCCGCCTCTTCGATCCCGTAAACGACGCCACCGCCAATGACCCGCCCACCGTGGTGCTGAGTTATGGTTTCTGGCAGCGCCGCTTTGGCGGAGATCCTTCCATCATTGGCCGCGTCATCCATATCGACAAGAAGTCCGCCACCGTCATCGGCATCACTCCATTTGCGTTCGCCAGCCTCGGCGCTCAGAATCCCGACATCTGGCTCCCCATCGCGCAGCAGCCCTATTTTGTGGAGGGCAGCCACATACTCACTGACACCGCCGTTTCGAGTGTCAGGATGTGGGGCCGTCTGGCCCACGGTGTCACCGCCAAAACCGCCGCACAGGAACTGCTTTCCCTTACCAACGAATTGCGAAAACAGCATCCCAAGGAAATATGGGATAACGAGTTCATTCACGTCGAACCCGGCGGCCATCTCCAGGTTATGCAGCCGGAGATGTATCGCATCGCCGCTATGGTCGGTATCCTGACATTGCTCATCCTCGCGGTTGCCTGCGCTAATCTGGGCGGACTGTTGCTGGCGCGCGCCGTCACGCGGGAACGCGAGATTGGAATCCGAGTCGCCATTGGCGCCGGCCGCGGTCGCATCTTCCGCCAACTCTGTACCGAAAGCCTCTTGCTTTCCTTGATCGGCGCCACCGCCGGCCTGGCGCTGGGTTACGTTGTCATGCGCATCATGCTGGATCAGATGGACGCGCCAAGGTGGCTGAACCCCATGCCGGATTGGCGCGTTTTGATCTTTACCTTTGGTGCATCTCTCGCCGCGGCGCTCTTCTTTGGCCTCGCGCCAGCCTTGCAAATCGCTCGCCAACGGCAGCGCAAGACCGTTGCACGGCAGATTCTGGTCGGCGCGCAAGTCGCTGCCAGTTGCGTTCTGCTCATTGTTGCCGGACTACTCGTGCGAGCCACGCAACATGCGCTCTTTGCTGATCCCGGCTTCGGCTACGCCCAAGTGCTGTCGATTGACCCACAACTCGGTCGTCACGGCTACACGCCGGCAGCCGCAAAGGCCTATCTCGATCAGATGCAGGTCCGGTTACGCGCTACGCCGGGGGTTCGCTTGGTCTCGCTTGTCAGTTTGCCTCCGATGGGCCATGGCCAGTCCAGCTTTACCACCGACGCTAGCGGACATTCGATCGTTGTTTATCCAAATTCCGTCAGCCCGGAGTTCTTTCAGACCATGGGCATTCCTCTGCTGGTTGGTCGCACGTTCTTTCCGGGGGAGAAGAATGCGGTCATCGTCAGCCAGTCCTTTGCGCGTCAGGCATGGCCCGCGGTAAACCCTGTCGGCAAGAAAATTGTCAATGGAGATTCAACCGACATCGTAGTCGGAGTCGCAGGCGATGCCCGCATCAATGCGGTTAACGATGACGACGCCACAGAAGAATACTGGGCAGTTCAGCCGGACGACATGCCCGGAATGACCATCATGGTAAGTACGGCCGGCGCTCCCGACTCCCTCCCCCCCTTTGCGAAGTCCATCAGCGAAAACCTCGATGCAAAAGTGTTTCCTGAGATCAGGCAGCTTAAAGCTCTCTATCACGACAGAGTTTCGGTGGTGGAGCAGGTTGCTGAAGTAGTGAGCCTCATCGGCATGACCGCCGTCGTCCTTGCCGGCGTCGGCCTCATCGGCCTCGTCGCCTTCACCGTCTCTCAGCGCACCAAGGAGATCGCCATCCGGATCGCCCTCGGCGCCGAGCGCGCACAAGTCTTGGCTGCCGTGCTGAGCCAGTTCACATGGCCCGTCGCTCTCGGATTAATCACCGGTACCGGCATCGCCGCCGCAGCCTCCAAGGTGCTCCGTAAATTCCTATTCGGAGTGAATAATCTGGACCCGCTCAGTTACACCGGAGCCATCTGCGTACTCCTGGCGATCATAGCCGTAGCAGCCCTGCTCCCCGCCCGCCGCGCCCTGAGACTAGACCTGGCCAAAACCCTCCACTACGAATAAAACTTCTCGTTTCGGAGGTGCCGCCAACCGGGGAGTGACCACGGTCTAGGTGACTTTTCCAAACCCGGATAAGGGTGCCACAGGTCCCTCGCCTTTGGGGACCGGTGTCCGTTTCACAGCATTAACCGTTTTCAACCCGCACCTTGATGTCCAACCATGCCGCCTCGATAAGCCTTCTGAGCGAATCGGTGTCCGCAGCCGCTCCCGGTCTCAGCTTCACATGGCGCATGAACTTACCTGTACCTTGCAGCAAGCGAGCCGGATCAGCCAGCGCAGCCCCATGAAAGAACCCCACGTTTACGTGCGAAGTGAATACATTGACGTAGCCAAAGGGCGCATCGCCCAGACATGCAACCGGACAGCCATCATGCAGGACCTCCCGGACTTCGTCCCTGCATCTCCGCATCACTTCAAACCACACATGCGCGAGGTCTCCCAATTCCCCTTCATGCTTTTTCATCCACGCATCGATGGCGGGATCGTGTTCGAAAGCACAGTCGAATCGCAGAATATCCGTTTTCATCGTTGCTCCAAATTCGCTTGCGAATCCATCTTACGGGTCGCGCGGGACGAGTAACGAAAGAAGCAGTTCCTGAGAAGCGCTCTTCCGTGTGACCCTGCTCACAGCTTGCATGGCGATTCGCCGCTACGGTTGCAACTGGGGCTGGGCCGATGCGAGAGAGTGCGATGCGGGCGAAGGAGACTGCGACGAGGGTCCGGAGAGGATGGCTGCTAGCCGCAGGTTTGGCGCTCCTCAGCACCGTGCTGCTGACGGATTTCTTTCTGCGGCTGCAGAGCGTCTCTGGCGCCGTCAGTCCGACCGCTCTGCCGACTGCAAGGCTGGCCGCCTCAGTGATGCAGGCTGCGGCCTCGGTAAAGCCGGCAATCACAGTGGACTATCCGCAGGACGGCGCAATTTTCCCTTCAGACATCGCCACGCCGACATTTCTTTGGCGCGATACTGAGCCTTCCGCACGTTCCTGGCATATCGATGTGCGATTTGCCGATCGTGGCAAAGCCATCCATCTGACTTCGCTTGGCGAGGGAATGAAGATTGGCGCAATCGACCCGCAATGCGTTTCTACGGCGAACAAACCTCCATTTCTAACACCGGAGCAAGCAGCGGCGCATACCTGGAAGCCCGAAGCGGATACTTGGACGCTGATCAAGAAACACTCCGTAAAAGCCCCAGCAACCGTGGAGATCACAGGTCTCGACGACGCCGGCCGGTCCGTGAGCCAAGGCCAGGTAACGCTCACAACTTCCCTCGACCCCGTCGGCGCGCCCATCTTCTATCGTGACGTCCCGCTGATGCCGTCCGAAGGAGCCAACCATGTCGTGCAGCCGCTCGCGCCCTCCAAGTTGAGCCTCATTGCCTGGCGTTTGCGCGACGTCAGTAAACCAGAGAGCCGGCTACTGATGACCGGCCTGCACACTTGCGCAAACTGCCACTCCTTTTCAGCCGACGGCAAAACCATGGGGATGGACGTGGATGGCCCTGGAAACGACAAGGGGCTTTACGCCGTGGTTCCGGTCCAGCAGCACATGGCCATCCGCAATGAGGATACGGTCTCGTGGAACACCGATTTGCGCGTGGGCCAGTCGCGCGTCGGCTTCATGTCTCAGGTGTCTCCGGACGGAAAGTATGTCCTGACCACTTTTGCGGGGCGCGACCAGTCCATCGGCAGCTCCTACTTCGTCACCAATTTCAAAGACTATCGATTCCTCCAGGTCTTCTATCCCACACGCGGAATTTTGACCTGGTATAACCGGGAAACTGGCCGCCGCGAGCCGCTTCCAGGAGCGGACGATCCCCGCTATGTCCAGACCGACGGCGTCTGGAGTCCCGACGGGAAATCCATCGTCTTCGTACGCGCCGAAGCCAAGGAGCCGCATCCCGAGGGTGTACCGCTGCCAACCGAGGCCAACGACCCGAATGAAGTGCAAATCCAATACAACCTATACCGCGTCCCCTTCAACGATGGCAAAGGTGGCGTAGCGGAGCCCTTGCTCGGCGCTTCGAACAATGGCATGAGCAACAGCTTTCCCAAAATCTCCCCGGACGGCCGCTGGATTGTCTTCGTGAAATCCCGCAACGCGCAACTCATGCGGCCCGATAGCGAGCTCTACATGGTTCCGGCCGCTGGTGGCGCGGCGCGCAAGATGCGCTGCAATACGCCGCTCATGAATTCCTGGCACAGTTTCTCTCCGAACGGGCGATGGATGGTCTTCTCCTCCAAGAGCCGCTCGCCTTACACCCAGATGTATCTCACCCACATCGACGCCGACGGAAACGACTCGCCGCCGATACTCATTGAGGACTCCACCGCCGCAAACCGTGCCGTCAATCTGCCGGAGTTCGTCAATATCGCGCCCGACGCCATTCTCGATATGACTTCGCCGGCTTCGGAACTGTATCGCCTGATCGATGAGGCAGGAAGTCTGCAGGACGCGGGGAACAAGAACGAGGCTTTTGAAACGTGGAAGAAGGCCATGGCGATGGACCCGGAAGATCCGCGCGTGAATAACGGCATGGGGATGGCGCTGACAGACGCGGGCAGACTGAAAGAGGCTATCGTCTATCTGAAGAAGGCTACGCAAGCGAACTCAAACTTTCTTCAAGCCTTCTACGCTCTTGGCTCTGTGCAGATGCGGGAGCACCACATAGACGAGGCGATCGACGCATGGCAGAGCGCAGTCCGCATCTACCCCGGCTTCTTCCAGGCCCATGAGGGCCTAGGATTCGCGTACTACATGCAGGGGAAGAATCGCGAATCGCTGGCCCAATTGCGATTGGCGCTCGACGGCGAGCCCGACCGCGTCTCAGTGCTCAAGCTGGCCGCGAGCCTGATGGCCACTAGCGCGGACGCCTCCCTCCGCAACGGCCCCGAAGCAGTGGTTTTGGCGGAGCGCGCCAAGGATTTGACTCAATCGCAGGACATCTCCGTTCTGGATACACTTTCCGCGTCCTATGCCGAGAATGGCCGCTTCGACCTGGCCAAAGAAGCGATCAACCAGGCTCTGGCTCTCGCAGAAAAGCAGAGCGACGCCGATCTCACAGCCCAACTCAAAGCGCACCAAGCCAGGTTCGAAGCCAACCAGCCGCTAAGAGAGCCCGGCGACCATGGGATACTTTAGCCGTTTGGCCCCCGATGAACGAAACCTGGCGCCGAGATCCGTAGTCGATTTGCGGTACGCGGCTCAGGGCTGATAAACCCAGAGGTCGTTCAGATCGCCCTCGTCGCCTGAGGGATCCAGGACATTCCCTCCGAAGAGCCAGAATCTACCGTCCTGGTCTATCCAACTGGCGGCATTGGCGCGAGCTCCGGCAGCATTGGATGGTGCAAATTGGTACTCCGTGCCGTAAGCACCGCTCACATCGGCTGTATTGCTTCCTCCCATCCAGGCCCACTCGCCCCTCGCACCCAGGGAGCTGTTGAAGACCCACAGGTCATTGAGAACGCCGTAGTTGCCCGAGGCATCGTATCCAGTACCGCCGAAAAGCCAGAATCTGCTGTTCTGGTCGGTCCATCCGACGGCTCCGCTGCGGGATCCCGGAAAGTTAGAAACCGAGAACTGATACTCCGCGCCGTAAACGCCGCTCACATTAGCCGTATTGCTTCCTCCCAACCAGGCCCACTCGCCTTCTGCGCCTTGGTAAGTCTCGAAGAGCCAAAGATCGTTGAGCGAGCCCGTGTTTCCCGAGGCATCGTTCCCAACACCGCCAAAGAGCCAGAGTCCGAGTCGATCGGTCCAGCTGACGGCTGCACTGCGAGCTCCGGGAACATTGGACGCCGCGAATAGAGCCTCCGAGCCGTAGACTCCGCTCGCACTGAATGTGTCGCTTCCTCCCATCCAGGCCCACTGGCCATGTGCGCCCTGGGAGGGGTCGAACACCCAAAGGTCGTTGATTTCGTTGCTTCCCGAGGGCCCGCACCCTTCACCGCCGAAGAGCCAGAGGCTGCCGTTCGCGTCGATCCAACTGGCCGACCCGGTCCGCCCACCCGGTGTGTTGGAGGCCCCAAACTGATACTGCGACCCATAAACACTTGTCTCGCAGGAGCCGAGCCCAGAGAGCTCAGCGCTTCCCCCCATCCAGGCCCACTCGCCATTCGTCCCCTGAGAAGGATCGAAGACCCAAAGGTCATCAAGACTCCCTTTGTTTCCGGAGGAATCGTACCCGGAACCGCCAAAGAGCCAGAACCTGCCGCTTTGGTCGGTCCAGCGGACCGCACCGCTGCGAGCTCCGGGAATGTTAGAGGCCGCGAACTGATACTGGGTGCCGTAAATGCCTGGCGGGCCGGCGGAACTCATTGGAAGCGAGTTGCTCCCTCCCATCCAGGCCCACTCCCCGTTCGCGCCCTGGGAAGGGTCGAAGACCCAAAGGTCGTTGATTTCGCCTGAGTTCATTGTGGAATAAGTCGAATTCCCGCCAAACAGCCAGAATCTACCGCTCTGGTCAGTCCAACTGGCGGCTCCTGAGCGGCTCCCAGGAGCATTGGAAGCGGCAAATTGAAATTCGGTACCAAAAACTCCGGTTGCCCCTGCTAGATCGCTTCCTCCCATCCACGCCCACTCCCCGACGCACACAATCTGTACATTCGTCACAATGGAGTAAGCTGTGCCGCTGCCGTTGGTCACAGCGCAGATTTGGTCGGTGGGCTGGGTGAGGACCGTGACGGCGTAGGCCGCTCCGGTCCCAACACCACTCGAGAAGGTGAAAGCGCCATTTACATTTACCGGCAGGTTGTCGCCGCCGTTATCCTGCAGTACTAACCCCGCGCCGGCGAGGCCAGAGACTACGCCGCCGATGGTATAGGTTGTTGGTGGAAGATTCGAGCATGTGACCTGCACGTTCGCCACCATGGCGGTAACCGTGCCACTGCCGTTGGTGACAGTGCAACTCTGGCCGGTGGGCTGCGCCAGAACATTGACGCTGTAGGTTGCGCCGCCGGGAACGGAAGTCAAGAGGGTGACTGGGCCATTTGCGTTCACCCCCTCGACGCCTATATATCCAGGAGAAGGATTCCAGCTTGAAAGATGATTTGCCTGCACCAGCCCTGCGATCATTGCGCTCGCTGCCGCTGATTCATGAAGGCCGTCAGCCTGATAACAAGCCTGATTCGCCATCGGTCCACAAAGCATGCTGCTGGGCCCATTCATGAAGCTGAGCGGGTTGATGATCCATGTCACTTGCGTGTTAGCGCCCCCTTGGCTCACAGGCGTCATATAGGTATTGATATCGTTGCGCGCCTCGTTTTCGACAGAACTCATGCGCCCATTCTGCGGCCACTGAAGCATGTACTCAATTTGAAAACCATCTGCAATTGCCGTAGCCATAAATGAAGATAGCCCCGCTTCATAGCTAGCTTCCGTGTAGCCGCATCCGCTGGGACAGATATTGGATGTGTCATACCCAAGTATGGAGATACTTAGGATTGCCGGTTGTCCAGTAACAGCAGGAGAGTAAGGGTGGACCGAACCTGCATAGGCTGAGACCATCCCTGCAAGACTTTGCCCGCCTATGCACTCATTCTCCAACGTGCTTCGATTGAGGAAAGGCGCATTGTTGATGACAATGGTTGGATAACTTTGTGCTGTTGTTAAGTCATATACCACGCAGGTACTGTCACCCGTGGTCACATAGTACCCGAGGAGAGGCGAGTCAGTCTCGCTTTGACTACACAATGCCAAAGCCCCCGAAGGGCACACATAACCAGCCTGCAAAACCAACCCGCTGCCGGTGAGTCCGGAGACCGTTCCGCCGATTGTGTAAACGTTCGAGCATGCAACCTGTACATTCGTCACATTGGCGCTTGCGGTTCCGCTGCCGTTGGCTACCGTGCAGCTTTGACCAGTGGGCTCGGTAAGCACCGAGACGACGTAAGCCGCGCCGCCGGCAACGGAATTCGAGAAGGTGAATGTGCCGTTTGCGCTTACTGACAGGTTATTGCCGCCGTTATCCTGTACCACCAACCCGGTGCCGGTAAGTCCGGAGACCGTGCCGCCGATCATGTAAACGTTTGAGCATGCAACCTGCACATTCGTCACATCGGCGCTTGCGCTTCCGCTGCCGTTGGTTACCGTGCAGCTTTGGCCCGTGGGCTGGGTAAGCACCGAGACGCTGTACGCCCCGCCGCTGGCAACGGAATTCGAGAAGGTGAAGGCGCCGTTTGCACTTACTGACAGGTTATTGCCGGCATTATCCTGCACCACCAACCCGGTGCCGGTGAGTCCGGAGATCGTGCCGCCGACCGTGTAAACGTTTGAGCATGCAACCTGCACATTCGTCACATCGGCGCTTGCGCTTCCGCTGCCGTTGGTTACCGTGCAGCTTTGGCCCGTGGGCTGGGTAAGCACCGAGACGCTGTAAGCCCCGCCGCTGGCAACGGAATTCGAGAAGGTGAATACGCCACTTGTACTCACTGACAGGTTGTTGCCGCCATTATCCTGCAAAACCAACCCTGTGCCGGTGAGCCCGGAAACCGTGCCGCCGATAGTGTAGGTGGTCGGTGGAAGATTCGAGCATGCAACCTGTACATTCGTCACATTGGCGCTTGCAGCCCCGCTGCCGCTGGTTACCGTACAACTTTGGCCCTTGGGCTGGGTAAGCACAGAGACGCTATAAGCCCCGCCGCTGGCAACGGGACTCGAGAAGGTGAAGGCACCGTCTGCGCCCACCGACAGGTTGTCGCCGCCGTTATCCTGCAAGACCAACCCCGTGCCGGCGAGTCCGGAAACCGTGCCGCCGATGGTGTAGGTGGTCGGTGGAAGATTCGAGCATGCAACCTGTACATTCGTCACATTGGCGCTTGCGCTCCCGCTGCCGTTGGCTACCGCGCAGCTTTGGCCCGTGGGCTGGGCAAGCACCGAGACGCTATAAGCCGCACCGCTGGCAACGGGATTCGAGAAGGTGAAGGCGCCGTCTGCGCCCACCGACAGGTTGTCGCCGCCGTTATCCTGCAAAACCAACCCCGTACCGGCGAGTCCAGAAACCGTGCCGCCAATGGTGTAGGTGGTTGGCGGCGGGGGAGTCGACCCGCCTCCGCCGCAGCCTGTAACAACGGGCAACGGCATGGCCAACATGATGAAAACGCCCAGTTTACCCCGGATACTCACCTTCCGAGTCCTTCCTTCAGAAAGGAGTTGGATTTTGTAAGTAATGCTACTACTTATTGGTTGCGGATAATTATGAACATTGCGCGTACGATGGTTTTAAGAACAGCCAGACCTCTGCTGTGCGGGCCGGAAGGGGACCCAATGGGGACCAAATACCCCCCCCTCCCCCTCTTCTGCCGCAACCCCACTTCTACCGCAACCCCACAAAAACAAAAGGATTAGCCCCCAAAAACCCGATTCGACCCACCTAAACAAAGAGCTTACAACCTCCCTCAGCTCTCCAGATACTCCCAAAACGAGTCGGTCAGTTCCGCACCATGTTCGTTCAAAATCCGCCGCGCGGCGCGCTCCACTTCTTCGATGAGCCCGTGGAGATAATCCCGGGAGCGCGAGATGGCGACTACGCCGATGGTGGCCGACTGCCAAGTAACC
The DNA here is from genome assembly GCA_049508975.1 of Occallatibacter sp. GTDB lineage: Bacteria > Acidobacteriota > Terriglobia > Terriglobales > Acidobacteriaceae > Telmatobacter. The sequence goes on from JBELAI010000079.1 coordinate 19,917, forward strand.
GCCTCGTCCATCTCCGCCACTGACGCGTTGAATGCCTGTCGCAACTGGTCCTTCAGCGAGCGCACCACCTGCCGCCGGTCCTTGAGCGACTGGGCGTGCTCAATACGGATTTCCAGGGTCAACTGCGCTGCTGGCATGGCGGCAAAGGACTTCTACCGCCAGTGTAAGACTGTCCGTCCCCAATCGGCAGATTTTTTCTAGAAGCTGTCTCTCGAATCGGTTTCGAAAGGGTACAGCCTTACCGGTCACGGAAAAAGAAGATATGGCTGCGTTTCTAATTCTCAAACTGCGCGAGTTGCGCCTCAGCCGGTTTCGGAGTCAGCAAGCTGACAACGATCATCGCAAACAGCGCAGCAAACAGCGCCGGAAAGATCGCGTCGCGCCCAACCAGCACATCCGGGAGATGAGCCTGCACCGCCTTCATATCCCAAGTCAGCGTGACTAGCGTTCCAGCCCCAATCGCGCCCACAGCACCCCAAGCCGTGACCCGCCTGGAGTAGAAAGCCGCCAGGACCACCGGCGTAATCGCCGCCGAATAAATGGTATAAGCCCAAAGCATCTTGGCCAGGATGCTGGGTGCATAGACAGCCTGGTAAAGCGCCCAGCACCCCAGCAGCACCACCGCCAGCCGCGAGACGATGAGAATCTGCTTGTTCGAAGCCTTGGGCGCCATGTACCGCACAAAGACGTCTTCGATCAAGTTCGAAGCCGGTGAAAACAGGTAGTTCGACGCAGTTGAGATAACCTTTGCAAACACCGCCCCCAGCAGCACAGCGCCCATAAATGCGGGCAGCCCGTGCCGAGCCGTATATGGGATGATCTCGTAAGGCTGCCGCAGGACTTCACCTGTTTGATACATCGCCGATCCAATAACGGCTATAGCAACAATCAGCGTTTCCAGCACCAGCGTTCCCAGAATCCAGCCCACCACCGAAGTCCGCGCCGCCTTCTCCGATTTCGCGGAAAAGAACTTCTGGTACATCACCTGGTTACCCAGCATTAGCAACAAAGTTGGCACCAGGAACTCAAGTGCGCGGGCAAGGGTGAGGTTACCCAACACCTGAAAATGCGAGGGCGGCAGGGCAGTGTGCAGCCCTGCCCATCCCCCGGCTTTGAGAAAGAGATAAGGAGTGGCGACGATGCAGATTACCGTAACCAGTGAGCCGATAGCCACGTCCATATAAGCCACCGAAGACATTCCCGCCAAAGCAGTGGTAACAATCACGAACGCAGCGATGAGGTAAGTCCCCAATTCGGGAGTGACCGTGTCCGGAAAGATAAGATGCAGGACATTTCCCCCTCCCTTGAACTGGTAGCTGGTAATACCCACATAAGCGAACAGGATCGCGATAGTGCCCAGCACGCGCGCCGCCTGGTTATAACGGGCCTCAAGCAGGTCAGGCAAAGTGAACTGGGCAAACTTCCGTGCACGAGGTGCAATGAAGTAGATAAGCAGCAGTCCCAGCCATCCCCCGGCCGGTTGCCACAAGGCGGCAAAGCCGTTCTTGTAGGCATTCTCCGCGCCTGCAAAAAGCGAACCCGCGCCGATCCAGGAAGTTAGGAGAGTGAGCACAAGAACCAGAGCCGGGAGGGACCGTCCAGCCACCAGGTAGTCGGCCTTGGTCTTCACCTGAAAGGTTCGATAAATTGCGACCGTCAGCAGCACAACGACAATGACTGCCAGTACAACAACATAAAGCTCGGACATCTTCGGTGTTCCTCGCGGGCGTAACGTGAGATCCCACGAGTGTACCGGATCGGGATTCGTATAGGGTAGGTTTCGCCGTTGTAAACAAGCCCTGCCGCGTTGACCCTACCCGGCGGGTATTGGTACACTAGCAATGCGGGGTGGAGCAGCCCGGTAGCTCGTTGGGCTCATAACCCAAAGGTCGCTGGTTCAAATCCAGCCCCCGCAACCAAAGAATCAATAACTTACGGTTCTCTGGTCGCTCCGACAGACTCCCATAAACTCCCAATAAGAAAAATCATGGTTCAGGCGCTCGCTTTCATCGGCTTGAGCACCATCTCCACGACCTTCCCATTTGCTTCTCTCTTCGACGACGACATGGCCTGCCCATAGACGTTCATCGTCGTCTGGATCGAGGCATGACGCATAAGTTCCTGCTGCACCTTCATAGGCGCTCCGGTCTCGTCCAGCCACGAGCGGTAAGTGTGGCGGAACGTGTGCCAGCCGATTGCACCGTACCTCCCTGCAGCGACCTTGCGCTCTTCATGGATCGGCAACCGTGCTCCATTCGGTGTCGGACGATCTTGCCGACACCAAACGCCGGGAGCCGCACCGCAGACCGGACACGCAACCACACAGCACCCCGAGGGACGAAGATGCCGTTTCTGGATCTCGGTCGGATGGTACGGGCGTTCTGTGGACGGATTGGCAAAGACCCAACCTTCTTCCATCGGCACCGCCTCCTGGGTGCACTCCAGCACAAGTTCGGTCAATGACGGATGCAAAGGAACGTAGTCCTGGGAGTATTCGGTTTTGACATCATCGACTCGTCCGCTCACGAAGCTGCGCTGAACGAGGAGTTGATTCTTCTCAAAATCGAAATCGTCCCATCGAAGCGCC
>JBELAI010000008.1:0-69384 GCA_049508975.1 Occallatibacter sp.
CAGGTTGAGAAAAGAGATCTGTATGCAAAATTCAGGCAGAATTTCTGGATTTATCGGTGTGACAGTGCGTTCATTTTTGGCAATCTTGCTAATTGCGATTCCGCTAACCATCAACGCGTCCGTACCCGCCTCCGCGCAATCCGAGAAATGGCGCTGCAGGTGTTCTCGGCATAACTGTGAGCGACATCAGCGGAACGTATGGGACGCAGGCGAACTCGATGGCCGCCGGGGTCTGGGGCGACACCGCTGGAAGCTACAGCGGAGCCGCCGCGGGAGTGATCGGAACCGCGGATAACCACTACGCTGGATATTTTGTAAACAACGGCGTGGATTACTATTCCGTCTATTCGTTCAATGGCTCGGGACCGGCGCTCCTCGGCGAATCCGCAGCGGGCACCGGCGTTTCCGGTGTCTCCACCGCTGGTGGATTTGGTGTCTACGGTTCTTCCAGTACTGCACAGGGAGTTTACGGCTCGGTCAACACATCCAACTATCATCAGGCGGGCGTAGAAGGGGTGGCTGTCGGGCATAGCGACACCTATAACGTGAATCTGGCCGCCGCCGTTTGGGGCGACAATGGCACCCCCGGTTGTGGCACATGTACTCTTTGGAACGTTGGGGTGGCGGGGACGACCGGCGACAACATAGCAGGCTACTTTGCGAACAACAGCAGTTTGGGATGGCCTACTTTATATGCACACAACTACGGACCATCAGGCGGCACCGGCCTGTTCAGGACGCTCATGGCGAGCACTGCGGAGGGAATCTGCGGCATCGGCGGCGCGGGAAATCTGACCTGCACCGGCCAGGTAAAGACGCTGGCCACCACCGGCGGCGGAGCACGTACTGTGGAAACCTACTCCACCCAGTCTGCGGAAAACTGGATGGAAGATTACGGCTCCGGCACATTGGAAAATGGTGTCGGCGTAGTCAAGATCGATCCGACGTTTTCTGAAACGGTGAGCGAGACTGCGGACTACCACGTTTTCCTCACTCCCAATGCCGACTCCAAGGGGCTATACGTCATCAACAAGACGCCGACCAGCTTCGAGGTGCGCGAGTCGGGCGGCGGAACTTCGACGTTGATGTTCGATTACAAGATTGTCGCCAAACGGCGCGGCTTTGAGAGCCAAAGGCTGGTCGATGTTACGGAGCGTTTCAAAGCCGAAACGAAGTTATCGACTCATGCGATGGCCGGCGATATTTCAGCGCCGACGACGCCGGTGCCGGCGAAGCCGAATATCCACGTTGCGCCACGCCTTCAGACGGCGCCCGGCTCAATCAAACAGCAAGCAGAACTGCAAAAGCGGCCAGCAAACCAGCCTTGATATCGCGCTATCGAGGAAGTCCAGCCGCCGCTCGCTCCGCTCGTCGCTGTGCGAACTCCTGCGCCGTCGGTATCGGCGCCAAGTTGCGGCCCGAAAACAAGTCTTTGAACAACTCCACCATTTCCGCGTGAATCAGCCCGTTGGTAGCCAGAACCTCATTGCTGTTCAACTGAAAGCCGCCGCCGGCAAAGTCCGTCACGTGCCCGCCGGCTTCTTCGACCAATAGAATTCCAGCCGCCGTGTCCCAGGGGTTCAGATTGAACTCCCAGAACGCCTCCAGGCGGCCGCAGGATACATAGGCCAAATCCAGCGCCGCTGAACCGGCCCGACGAACACCGTGCGAGCGCAGCGTGAATTCCTGGTAAAAATGCACGTTGGGGCTATCGTGCCGTTTGCGGCTGGGAAACCCGGTAGCCACCAGCGATTCGGCCAGATCCGGTATGCGCGAGACCCGCACCCTCTTGCCGTTCAACCATGCGCCGCGTCCCCGCTCCGCCGTGAAAAGCTCGTCGCGCATAGGGTCGTAAATCACCCCGGCCACGATCGTGCCATCCTGTTCCGGCGCAATGCCGGCAGGCCGTTGTTCCAGTCCCATGGAAACGCAAAACTGCGGAAACCCGTGTGCAAAATTGGTGGTTCCGTCCAGCGGGTCAACGTACCAGCGAAATTCGCCTTCCATGCGCTCCCGTGTGCCCTCTTCGCCGTAGACGCCGTGGTCCGGAAACGCCTCGGCGAGGCGCTCGCGGATCAGCTTTTCTGACGTGCGGTCGGCCACGGTGACCAGGTCCACGTCGCCTTTGTACTCGGTCTCAACGCCCTGGGCAAAGAACTCGCGCAGGCGCGCCCCCGCTTCCCGCGCAATGGCGGAGGCTTTTGGAGCCAACATCGATTCGTCGGAAGGCGCGCCGCTCAAGACGCCGCCCCATTTGAGACCGTCCCACTTGCAGGCGGCTTTCTTTCAGAAGTGACCCGCGATTCACGGCGTCGCCCGGCTTCAGCGATGCTGCGAATCTGGTGCTTGTAGATGAACAGGTTGGGCTGCCCTTCCCGCGTCAGGCGCAGCATCGTGTCGTCGAAGTACTCAATCCAGCCGCGCACTGTTTCCCCGTCGCGCAGTTTGACGGTGACAACAACCTGGCGATCGCTGAGCGAGCGCAGATAGAGCGCTTCCTGGCCGGTATCGCCCGGCGGAGGCGCCTTGGAACGGCGGCGTCCAGAAAGAGGAGAGGTCATGATGCCATTTTAGATGCAGATCCGATGGTGAAGGCCGCATTCAGAAAAAATCGCTTGCAAACCACTTTAATATATCCCGTGCTCGGCCAGCCACGGAACGTATTCATGGTCGTCGTTTTCCATGTGTTTGGTAAACCAGTCGCGCAAAAAATACAGGAACTGGCTATGCGCGGCCACGTCTCCCTTTTCATGACGGGCGATGAACTCTTCAACCTTGCGGGAGAGTTCTTTGTGCTTGGCGCAATGATCGGCGAGCCCCGGAAAACCGGCGGACGCCATGAGCAGTTCCTCCGCGGCGAAATGCTTTCCAGCAAGGGAAACCAGGTTATAGATCAAGGGGGCTATGGCGTCATTCCGATTACCGTTCATCATCTTTTCATGCAGCTCATTCAGGCCGTCCATGATGGCTTGATGCTGCTGATCCATTTCTTTGACGCCTACCGAATATCTGCTTTTCCAACAGAACGAAAACATCGGGCGCACCTTCGGGAGAATCCTCCACTCCCTGTTTATCGGCAAAGTGGCGAGAACCCTTATTCGCGGAGAATCTGCATTGCCGGTTAGTTCTTTCTCGCCGGCGCATCCGCGTAGTATCCCGTCTTGTGACGGATGTTGAAATCCTGTTCCGCCGCCCTGGGGACAGTCACATCGATGCGGTGAAAGATCAACCCTGGTTCCTGATTGTGAGGATAATACCCAATCAAATATTGGGTGCGCAGGTCATCGCTCACCTGGGCAAAGGCCTTGTCGAGCCCGCCCTCACTAACATAGAAACTCTTGCCGCCGGTTTGCTCGGCCAGCGTGATCAGGGCATGTTCCCCGCCCAGGTCGCGTCCCGCACTGGCCTCTATCGGGACATCGATGATGGAGTAAATCATCACTTCGTGGCGCAGCGCGGACTCGAGGGCCTGTTTATACGTGGTGCTGTTGGCCGTGTCGCCGCCGTCGGAGACAAGCACCAGCACTTTGCGACCGTCCTTTGGTCCCAGCCCCTCGGAGCCCAGCAGAATCGCGTCATAGAGCGCCGTCGCATGGTCGGCATGCAACCGGTTCAGCCCGCGGTCAATCAGCGCAATCTTGTTCGTGAACGGTGTCAGTTCCGTGACGAATGTAGCAAACTGCAGCAGGCTCATCTGGTCCTGCGGACGCAGAATCGCATGCGCAAAACGCCGCGCCGCATCCGCCTCTTCGGTCAGATCTTTCCTGACGCTGCCACTGGTGTCGATGGCCAGGGTCATGTTCAACGGCAGTTCCGACTGCCGCTCGAAGACCGCAATCTGCTGCGGTCGTCCGTCTTCGGTCACCGTAAAATCTTCGCGAGACAGCCCGCCTACAATTGCCCCATTGCGATCCGTCACATTGACAAACACATCCACGAGTTTAACGTCGACATGCAGCGTGACGTCCTGCGCGGGGAGTGTGGCGGGCAATAACGCGAACAGGGACAGGCAGACGATCCGATTGATCCTGCGCAAGAACCTTGCGGCGATGACCGCGAACTGAAGTGGACGGGCTTCAGCCCGTCGATCGGGAACTGCGGTGGTAGAGGGCTTTAGCCTCCGAGGGAATGGGAGGCTGGCGGCTTGCGATCCCTCTGGGGCTAAAGCCCAGTGATCCTCTGGCATGAGATGTACGGGCTGAAGCCCGTACCCTTCACACCGAAGACTGCGCACCTCAGGCTGAAGCCCTTGCATTTTCCCTTGATTGGCAACTCTGTATTCCGGGATTTGGCCGGATTCAACCCTCATGCAAGCGCTCCCGCTCCACTGCAAGCCCCTCGGGAAAAGGTTCCCCATCCGCCCATACAACCCCATCCGCAAAGGTCTCCTTCTTCCATATCGGCACAGTCTTCTTTAGCGTGTCAATCAGCCAGCGGCACGCATCGAACGCCCGGGCTCGATGCTCCGATGCCACCACGATCAGCACGCTGGTTTCGCCCACAGTGAGACGTCCCAGCCGGTGAATCATCGTCACCTGCCGCACGCCGAATTTCTTTTGCGCTTCAAGAGCCAGTTCCCGCATCTGCCTTTCGGCCATTGCTTCATAGGCCTCGTAGTCGAGGTAAAGCGTTCGCCGGCCGCGCGTGTTGTTGCGCACAGTGCCGTCAAACACCACGACCGCTCCATCTTCGCCCTGCTTGGATGCGGCCACAATCCTCTCCGCATCGATCGGCTCGCGGGTCAGCGCGGTCGCGTGGCCCGGACCTTGCTCCTCACTCGGAGCACCGCCCGACACGGGTGGAAGCAGCCCCACTTCGTCTCCATCGCGCAGCACATGCGTTGCGGGTGCATACTCGGCATTCACGCTGACGGCAATGCCACGCAGCGCCTGCACATCGGTCCCCCCTGGCGACCGCAGAGCGCCCAAATCGGCGACCGCTTGCCGCGTTTCAACCAGAAGCTCGAGCAAATTTGCGACCGTGGCGCCTTCCGGCAATTCCGCGGTCATCGACTCGCTTCCAAACCATTCTTTCAATACGCCAAAGGGAAGAACCGTAACGTGCATCACGCTATAAAGAATACCGCCTGCTAGTTAGACGCAGCAGGCGGAATTCAGTCGGTGACGCATTCGAGGACCGTTGTCAATCGGGCGACCTTCAAACCATCTTGTAGAGAAAACCGGTGGGCGTGCCCCACAGATTCCGCGCCCGGTCTTCGTAAAAGATGCTGAACTCGATGCCGCCAATGTCGAAGTCGAACAGCGGAACACGGTCAAAGGTGTAGTCGCAGCGCACCGAATATTCGTCGCCGCTGCAGTCAATCATCAGCGTATCCCCGGTGGAAAGCCGCTCAGGATGCGTGAGAAGAATGCAACCGATGGCAAACACACCCAGGCCAAACTCGTTGCCGACCAAGGAAATGCGCGTGCGCCGCGCCGAAGACCCCCGGTGGAGCATACCTGCCTGCACGGCAACGACAAGGATGTCGTTGCCCTCCTGTTGCTCTCCCAGAATCTTCACCGCCAGGCACGTACGCTCGCTCGGGCGCAGGTATTTGTCTCCCAGCTTGCCAATAATCCGGTTGGAGAACTTGCGTTTGGCAGCCAGAACAGCCAGCATCTTCTCGACAGCTTCGTTGTAAGTCGGCGCGACAGCCTGCCAGCGCGGAATCGCAAACCAGGCCTCCGCGCCCTCCGGAAGCGGCCTTCGGGCAAGCTTCTCCTGACAACTGCCTAAACCGGTAAACAGTTTCCGCAACTCCGTTACCTGAGCCTCCACAGGCCGCACGCGGTACGTGGGTGGATAAACTCGATTCGAGCCCACCTCCTCGTCCTTGTACTTGTCGCTTGCCGTGTGCCGGTGAATGATCTCAACCACCTTATCGACCACTTCGGTTTTGATCTTCTTGTTCATGTCGAGCACCGTCTGGGCGCTCTGCTTGTCCAGTTGCTCAATCGCCTTGCGGTACGCATCCTGAACCGCATCCCCCAGAAACTCCTGCAGCAACTTGTTTTGTTGCTCGGTCGTATTTCCGGAAAGATGCAACGGAACAATTTGATGGGGTATCGCTTGTGAGGTCGCCATAATCACCGCTTCTGGTGCGCTTGCACGCACTGGATTCTTCCTGCTTCATCGGCGCAAGCGGCCATTACTTCAGTGCGGCCGTGCATGCGGCCGGCGTTCACAATACAGATGTTCTAATCATGCCCATCGGGGGAATCTGCTCGCGCGATCTCCCAGTAAAGCACCGCCTCTTGTTTCAGTACCTCTTGTTCCGGCCCAACAGCGAAGGGCCGGCAGTTTCGCCGGCCCCCCTGAATCCATTGCGGTCTGCTCTTAGACCACGGCGCCCACCGCGGTCTCTGTTTCCGCTTCAGCCGGTTGCGTGTCCGGCCGCGCCTTCAACAAGGGCAGCGCCACAGCCAGCACATCTTCAATGCGGCTCGCGTAGTGAATGGTGACCCCTTCCATCAGTTCAGGGGTCAGATCCTCCTCTACGTCCTGGCGGTTATCGGCGGGCAGAATGATGGTTGTCACCCCGGCCCGGCGCGCGGCCAGGAGCTTTTCCTTGATTCCGCCCACCGGCAGCACATTGCCGCTCAGCGTAATCTCACCGGTCATGGCCGTCAGCGGCCGCACCGGCGTGTCAGTCAACAGCGACGCCAGCACCGTGGCCATCGTCACTCCAGCCGAGGGACCGTCTTTGGGAATCGCTCCGGCCGGCACATGAATATGCAGGTCGATGTCCCGGGTGAAGTCCTCGGCAAGCCCCAGGCTTTCCGCGTTCGAACGAACCCAGGTCAGCGCGGCCTGCATCGATTCCTGCATTACCTCGCCGATCTGCCCGGTCATGGTGAAGCCGCCCTTGCCTTTCATCTTGTTCGCTTCAATGAACAGGATGTCTCCGCCGGCCGGCGTCCATGCCAGCCCGACAGCTACGCCTGGCCGCTTCACACGCTCGGAAACCTCGGTCTCGACGCGCACCTGGATACCGCCCAGGAATTCCTTGAGCACATCGCGCGTGATGACAAGCTTTTCCGTCTTGCCTTCGACCACGCGGCGCGCCTGCTTGCGGCATACCGTGCCGATGACCTGCTCCAGTTTGCGAACTCCGGCTTCGCGCGTGTAGTGCCGTGTCAACCAGCGCACTGCATCTTCCGGGAACTCGATATGCTCCGGCGTGATTCCGTTCTCCTTGATCTGGCGCGGAATCAGATAGCGGTTGGCAATATGCAGTTTCTCCTCTTCGCTGTAGCCTTGCAGGAAGATCAGCTCCATCCTGTCCAGCAGCGGCGGAGGAACCGGATCAAGCTGGTTGGCCGTGCAAATGAAAAGTACCTTCGACAGATCGAACGGCACATCCAGGTAGTTGTCCCGGAATGTGTTGTTCTGCTCCGGATCGAGCGTTTCGAGAAGCGCCGAGGCCGGATCGCCGCGGAAGTCCCTGCCCAACTTGTCAACCTCGTCGAGCATGATCACCGGATCGTTGCAATCGGCGCGGCGAATGCTCTGAATGATCTGGCCGGGCAGCGCTCCAATGTACGTGCGCCGATGCCCGCGAATCTCCGCCTCGTCGTGCATGCCGCCCAGTGAGATGCGCTGGAACTTGCGTCCCAACGAACGTGCAATCGACCGGCCCAGGCTGGTTTTGCCCACTCCCGGAGGCCCGACAAAGCAAAGGATCGGCCCCTTCATGTCCGGCTTCAACTCCAGGACTGACAAGTAATCCAGGATGCGGTCCTTCACTTTTTTGAGCTCGTAGTGGTCCTCGTCCAGAATCTCCTTGGCCTTGCCGATATCAATCTTTTCTCCGGAGCTCTTGCTCCACGGCAACACCGCCAGCCACTCGATGTAGTTGCGCGTAAGCGAGTAGTCTGCGGCCATGGGAGACATGCGGCCCAGGCGCGAAAGCTCCTTGAGCGCCTCCTTCTTCACATCCTCCGGCATACCAGCTTCGTCGATCTTCTTGCGCAGTTCTTCGACCTCGCGCTGGCCCTCATCTTGCTCGCCCAACTCCTTCTGGATGGCCTTCATCTGCTCGCGCAGATAGTAGTCGCGCTGTGACTGTTGCACCTGGTCCTGCACTTCGGTCTGGATCTTGGTGCGCAACTGCTGCACCTCGATCTCCTTGGCCAGGTGCTTGTTCAACTGGTCCAGCCGCTCCACTATGCTGGCAGTCTCCAGCAGCTGCTGCTTGTCGTCGGTGGTCAGGAAGGGCAGCGAAGAGGCCACAAAATCCACCAGCCGGCTCGGCTCGTCGATGTTGGCCGCAATCGTCCGCAACTCGTCGGAGAGCGTCTGGGACTCAGCCACAATCTGCTGGAACTGGCCAATGACATTCCGTACCAGCGCTTCCACGCCGGAACTGGTCTCAGGCTCGGCGTCTTTGAGAGGCTCGACCTCCGCCAGCATGAAAGGCTCGGTCTGGATGTAGCGGATCAGCCGCACCCGCTCCACCCCTTCAGTGAAGACAAAACGGCTCTGGTTGGGCATGCGCACAACCTTGTGAACCGTGGCCAGCGTGCCTACCGTGTGCATATCGCCGGGCTTGGGAGCATCCAGGCGCGGATCGATCTGCGCCGTTACAACAATCGTCCGCTCCTCCCCAAGCGACTCGATCAACTGGATGGAGCTCTCCCTGCCTACCGTCAGGGGTAACACAGCGTGGGGAAACAAAACAGTGTCCCGAACGGGAAGCACAGGAATCCTGCGCACGCCGATTAACTGCTTTGCGGGTTGGCTTTTTTCGGGAGGTGGGTTCGTAGACTGATTCGGCATTGAGTGTCCTCTTATCAGGTTTCCTTAATTAGACAACGCAGACTTGAAAAAGTTTCAAGATTCCTCGTTTACGGCATTCTGGCAGTCCTAACCGCCTTCCAGCCCTCTCACCTTCGCTCCTACGCACAGTTCTCTGGCCAAGTTCCGCCTCCTTGCCACGGTTGCTGGTTCGGGCCGGTATACCAAGCCACGCTAAGTTGATGCTCATATTGGCCAAAGCGTACATGCCCGCTCTGGCTGCGGGCAGGCAAACCACTGACCCAGCTGACGCTTCCAAGTCAGGTGCCAGCGCTGGCCTTGCAAAACTTATATCGGCCAAAACTGCGGCACGGTGAGTGAGACAGGCAGTTCAGAAGGAACTTTCTGGAATGAATCGAGCTTACCGGGGTAATGAATCCCGCCCTTCTTCAAGAAAGGATGAAAAGAAATGAGAAATTTCGCAGCCGCTTCCCCCTGCCAAGCCGCCGCCTTGCACGAAACTTAAAGGTGCCGGAACCTTCGCTCCCGGCATAAAGCCAACTGAAGCGCACCAGGCGTCGGCCTACCGGTGTGGCTCCTCGTCCCGCTGGAATCAAATTGGGTCCCCAAGTTTGGAGGGCCCAACCCTGCAGGTCCGTCCCTCTTACCGGCTCCCATTCCCCGGTTGAATCACTCCGAACGGGCTGAACCTTCCTCGTTTTTGATCGCCAATTCGATATGCTCCCAAAGTTCGTCCGGTGGCTCCACAACTGGGAACAGTTGCCGGGCGGCCTCGGCGATTGTCTCCAGATCCGCCAATAGGGCACGGCAGAGCTCGCAACTTTTTAGATGCGGATTGTCAGCGACGGTTTCGCCGGAACCGATCAGCTCCGGCAACTGGGCCTGGAAGGCCGCGCAGCTCATTTCCTGTTCGCGTTCGTTCATCGCCGGCCCTCCTCCTGAGGATTGATGCGCAGGGCGGCGCGCAATTTCAACCGCGCCTTGTGCAACTGGGACTTGCTGTTTCCAATCGAGCAGTCAAGCATGCTGGCAATCTCGTTGTGTTCGTATCCTTCAATGTCGTGCAAGACAAATATGAGCCGGTAGCCGGAAGGTAATTCGTCAATCGCTTTCTGCAGCGCCATCCGGTCTATAGCGCCGGAAAGGGTCAAGTCCTGTTCACCAAAGCTGCGTCCGGGCCGTTCTTCCACAGGCGGTTCCATTGCCTCATCCAATGAGATCAACGAAAGCCCCTTCTTGCGCAGTTGCATCAAAACAACATTGATAGCCAGGCGGTGCAACCATGTGGAAAATGCCGAGTCGCCCCGGAACGTCGCAATCTTGCGGTGCAGTTGGAGAAATGCTTCCTGCGTCAGATCTTCAGCTTCGGAAATATTGCCCACCATCCGCAGGCATAAGGAATAGATGCGCCTTTTGTGCAATGAGTAAAGCTGGGCGAAGGCATGGTGGTCGCCGGTCTGGGCCCGGGCCAGAGCGTCGGCCTCGACTGGATTGGACGAAAGCACGGGCGCTCTAGCCTGAGGAGCATGGGGAGGAGAAGGATTTGCAACCTCCCCAGGCACACCCCCACCGGGCGGTTGGGGGGCTGAATCGAGCGGACGAGTTGGGAATCTCGACTGGGGCATACGCTGCCTAACCTTGTTCGCGACAATCCTGGACTGCTGCGTGGGGCTTGATTCCTAGTTAGTATAAAGGGAGTCGGTCGGTACGGCGAATTGTCGGGGCAAGACGAGTTAAAGCCTGCGACGTGCAAGTCTTTGCGATCATGCCGTCCTCAAGCGCAAACGGGGTTTGGTTCCCTTGTTTTCGGGGAGATTGATGATTCTCAGGACAGAACCGTCATGGTTTTGCGGCAGCTTCAGGGTTCTCCGGAAATCCGGGGTTCAGGCCGCCGCTTTCCTCATCATCGCCCTCTCCGGGGGAGTCCCCGGTTGTCCCCAGAACGGCTGGACCCAAAATGCATGGAACCAACCCTCCGCACCGCTTCCCGACAACCCAGGCGCTCCCTTGAATCAGTCTCCAGCGGAACAGCCGCCCTCCGAGCCAGAGAACGGCACTCTGGATCATTGGGTTGGATTGCCCGTACTGCATATTTCGTTCGAAGGCGTCGATCCCAGTCGCCTCGACCCGCTTCCCGGCCACCTCGCCCAGGCGGAGGGCGCGCCGCTGAATCCGGAAGACGTCCGGAAAAGCCTCCGCCAGCTTTTTGCCACAGGCCTCTTCGAGACGATTGAGGCGGAAGGCGTAGCTCGGCCCGACGGCGTTTCCCTTATCTTTCGCGGAACGCCCCGTACGTTCATCGGAACCGTAAGCGTGGATGGAGCCAAGGGCGCCACCATGAATACCCAACTGAGCCGCGCCACCCAGCTCGCTGCCGGCCATCGCTTCACATCCACCAAACTCACCCAGGCGCTGGCGGAGATGCGGAGTACGTTAGCCGACAACGGCTTCCATGAACCGCAGATCACCCAGAACCTGACTCCCCACCCGGAAGACCAGCTGATCGACATCGCCTTTCACGTCATAAGTGGACCTCAGGCGCGTATCGGCAATGTCCAGGTGACTGGAGACCCGGGAATGAGCGCGGAAGAGTTTCGCCGCTACGCCCATTTGAGAACCGGCGCGCGTATCGACCACGACACCCCGAACCGCGCCCTTTCCGGCGTTCTGAAGCATTACCGGAGCCAGGAGAGGCTGGAGGCTGAAATCAAGCTTGAATCGGCCGCGTATGACCCCGCCACGAAGCGCACCAGCTTCCGTTTTTCCGCCACCCAGGGACCAACGGTCAAAGTGAAGGTTCAGGGCGTCAACCTGAGCCAGGAGCGCATTCGGCACGTAATCCCGATCTACGAGGAGGGCACCGTCGATGAGGATCTGCTTCTCGAAGGCAATCGCCGCCTGCGCGACCTCTACCAGCGCATGGGATACTTCGATGTCAAGGTCGATCACCGGCAGCAATCCAACGGCATTGGCCCAACTTCAAGCACAGGAGTGGTCGAGATTGTCTATAGCGTAGAACTCGGGCCGCGCCGTCGCGTGGAACATGTCGACGTAGCGGGAGATCGTTACTTCGACGCCGCGACCCTGAAGGAATTGCTCAGCGTTCACCCAGCCGGTAACATCGATCATCACGGAGCGTACAGCCAGGCCATGGTCTCCGCGGACATAAGCGCCCTGCAGGCGGTCTATCGGAACAACGGCTTTTCCAAGGTGAAAATTACTCCGGAGACCAGCACTCCTGAGACGGTCCTGGCTGACAACAGCGCCGCTCAATCGCCCGCACTCATCCCCAGCCGGTCTTCCCTGACAGGTCAGAAAATAGCCCCGCTCACCGTCACCTACCGCATTGAGGAAGGCGTACAACAAAAGGTAGGCAGCGTCAAAATTGAAGGAACCGAGCACGTGGATGCGGCCGAGCTCACCCCGATGCTCAACACCATGGCAGGCCAGCTGCTCTCTCCCCGCAACCTGGCCGGCGACCGCGATACGCTGGTGACCAACTATCTGAGCCGCGGCTTCGAGCATCCGCAGGTGGACGTAACCCAGGTCACCGACCCAGCCTATCCCGACAAAGTCGATGTCGTCTTCCACATTACGGAAGGCCAGCAGGTCTTTGTCCGCAAAGTCTTGTTTACCGGGCTCCATTACACCCGCCCGGCTACCATTGCGCGCGCCATCACCATTCATCCCGGCGACCCGCTTGACCAGACGGCCATCATGGATACGCAGCGCAATCTCTACGAATACGCCCTCTTCAACGAGGTCGATGCGTCCGTCCAGAATCCCAACGGCGGCGATACCCGGAAAACAGTGCTGATTCAGGCCGTTGAAGCGCGCCGCTGGGCACTTACCTATGGCTTCGGCTTCGAGGCCCAGACTGGAACACCCCAATACAACTGCGGCGGCATCATCTCCGCCGGCGAAAAGTGCAACCCCGAAGGCAAAACCGGCGTAAGCCCGCGTGTAATCGCCGACATTACCCGCAACAATCTCTTCGGCCGCGAGCAGTCGGCTTCTTTGCAAGCCACATATGGCCTGCTGGAGCAGAAGGTAGACCTGCTCTTCCAGATTCCGCACCTTGAGCCGAACCGCGACTTCGGCCTGAACGTCTCCGGCAGCTACGCCAACAGCCTGGATGTCACCACCTATGTCGCATCGCGCCTGCAAGCTGGCATGCGCCTGACGGAGCACTTCAATGCGACGCCGTCCTTTTTCTCCAAGGCCAACACGTTTGTCTATGAAATCAACTTCCGCCGCGTCAAGGTGCAGGCAAACAGCCTTCAGGTTGCTCCGGAAGAGATCGCGCTGCTCTCCACGGCAGTGCGTGTCGGCGGTCCTGCTCTCACCTGGATTCGGGACACGCGCGACTCGCCTCTTGACGCGCACCGCGGCACCTACACCAGCTTCCAGGAGTTCCTCTCCGACAAGTACTTCGGCGCCCAGGCCGTGTTCAACCGTCTCGATCTGTCCAACTCCAGCTACTGGAGCTTCGATAAAGGCCGATTCGTTCTGGCCCGGAACACGCGCTATGGACAGGAGCGCGCATTCGGCACTCCCGGCAGCGAGTTGATTCCCCTGCCGGAGCGGCTTTATGCAGGCGGAACGACCTCGTTGCGCGGCTTTAGCCAGAACGCCGCCGGCCCTCGCGATCCGCAGACCGGCTACCCCGTCGGCGGCGCCGGCGCGCTCATCAACAGCACTGAAATGCGGCTGCCCCCGCCCGTGCTTCCCTTCTTCGGCGACTCGCTCAGCTTCGTCCTCTTCCATGACATGGGCAACGTCTTCGCCAACGCTTCTGACGCCTGGGCCAGCGCGCTGCGGGTTCGTCAGCCAGACCGCGACGCGTGCAAAGTGCAGCCCTCTATCCCGAGCGGTCTCCCATCGAATTCTACCGGTCAGATTGGCCCATGCAGCTTCAACTACTTCTCTCACGCACCCGGCGTTGGTCTGCGCTACCATACCCCCGCGGGACCTTTGCGCCTGGACTTCAGCTATAACCTGAACACGCCCATCTACCCTGTGTACTACGACTACTCGCTGACGCATCCGGATTCCAATCCCCACACCGGCGAGGCCGGCCACTTCAACTTCTTCTTCAGCCTGGGACAGACTTTCTAATGCCCAACCAGTTCTTCATCCCGCGCATTGCACCGGAGGTTGATGTTCCGCAAGAGATGGCTCGTCGTCCGCAAAACTCTGTCATCCTGAACGACCGAAGCGCAGCGAAGGGAGTCGAAGGACCTGCTACTGCTGTTCGCAACACAAACGTACCCCTATTGCTCGCCTTCCTGTGCCTGAGCATCATCGGAACAATCGCAGCAAGGGCGCAATCTACTCCACCCATATCTCCAGTAGTCCTCGACAGGGTAGTCGCCGTAGTCAACAACCAGGCCATCCTCTCGAGCGACATCGACAACGAAATCCGCCTCTCGGTGCTCGATCCCGGCCGTGGCGGCCTCGGCGTTCTCACCCGCCAGCACGCACTCGACCAGCTAATTGGCCGCGCGTTAATCCAGCAGCAGATTCGCCAGGAAGACATTCAGTCCGCCGCCCCCCCCCAGGCCGACATCGACGCCCGCCTCACTGAGATTCGCAAAGAAGTCCCCGCCTGCGTACGTCAGAACTGCGCCTCCGATGACGGTTGGAAAAAATTCCTGGATGCCCAGGGACTGACCCAGGAACACGTAGAAACCTATCTCCGCTATCGCGTCGAAATTCTCCGCTTTATCGAAGAGCGTTTCCGCCAGGGCGTCAGCATCCAACCGGCGGAAATTGAAGCCTACTACCACAACACACTTCTGCCGCAATACGCCAAGGGAGAACCAATTCCACCCCTTGATCAGGTTTCGACACGCATTCAGGAGATCCTGCTGCAGCAACGCGTGAACGCCATGTTCGACGACTGGCTCAGTAACCTGCGCAAGCAAGGTGACGTTGAGGTGCTTGACCCAGCTCTTGAACCTCCCGCGCCGGAGTCCCCTGCACCCAACAGCGGCGCCGCGTTGACCCCCGACGGCAAAAAAGGAAGCCCATGAGCGAGCCCAAGTCCAAGCTTCCTGTTTCTCCCACGCCGCAACGCCGCCGCTGGCGCCGCCTTCTCCTGCTCGGCGTCTGCGTCGCATTCGTGTTCATTGCCACTCCGATCGCCATCTTCCTCTGGGCCAATTCGGAGGCAACCCAGGAACTGGTGCGCAGGCGCATGGTAGCCGCGCTTGAGCAAACCACCGGTGGCCGCGTTGAGATCGCATCGTTTCACTGGAATCTACTCAATCTTGAGGCTGAGGCAGGAGGCATAGTCATTCACGGCCTTGAAGCTCCCAACGAGGCGCCTGTCGCGCGGATCGATCACCTCAGCGCAAGCATCACCTTCCTCGGCGTTTTCAGCCCGCACATCCTGCTGCGCAACCTGGAAATCTCCCATCCCGTTTTCCACTTCATTGTCTATCCTGACGGCACCACCAACGTGCCCAAGCCGCGCAAGCCCAGCAAACCGGGCAAGCCCGTGCTCGACACCATATTCAACCTCCAGGCCGGCCGCGTCTCAGTTCAACAGGGTGCCCTGAACTTCGAAAACCGTGCGGCGGAATTCGACTTCCAGAAGCGCTTCATCGCACTTGACTTCGAAGCCCGCGACGTTGCGGTCCTCATGCGCTATGTGCCGGCCGATGGAGGCAGCCCGGAAAGCTACCGCATTGAAGCCGGTGCCGCCGACCTGAACCTGGCGCGAGCCAGGACCAAGCCTTCTCTCGGCTCCATGCAAGCCACACTCGACCTCACCCGCACCGCTGCGTATCTTCGCTTTCTCCGCATAACGTCCAAGGTGCCCGCCAGCAAGGGGCACCCGGAAGAACAACACACAGTAGAAGTCTCCGGCGCATTACAAAACTTCGCCCACGCCAATTGGAATGCCAGGACCACAGGCGAACTGGACATGCGTCTACTCGATCCCGTCTTCGGCTATCCGTTTGCTCCGCAGGGCATTGCCCATCTCAACCTTGACAGCGCTGGGGAAGCTGGCGAATTCCGCATCGATGGCAGCATTCACGTGGACGGGGGCTCCTACATCGGGACCGGCGTCGTTGCAACCGGCCTTCGGCTCGATGCTCATGTGCATGCCGATCCCCGGCAGCTGCTCATCACCAAAATTGCTGCCCGCCTTCGCCAGGGCGGCCAGTTGGAAGGCGAGCTCTCGCTGACCCCCTGGCTGCCGCCCAACAAATCCGCTACGACTCTGGAGCGATCGGGCATCAACAGCATGCGTGCCACCGGCCCCATGCCGCCCCGGCATGTACTGCCCAATCCCGATGTCATCGAGATTCCAGTGAACGGCAAGGTGACGGCGCGGTTCAACGATGTCTCTCTAGATAATCTGATGGACATGGTCGGCCAGCCGCCGTTTTTGCGGCTCGGCTTCGACACCCGCATCAATGGCACCGCGAATGCCGACTGGTCCAAAGGCGATCAGCGGACTTTGATCGTCGCTTCGAAGCTCAGCCTCAACACGCCCTTGCAAGGAATGCCGGGAGAAGTCCCCTCTTACGGAGCCATCGATGCCACCTACACGCAGAACAACGGCGCTGTCGATCTGCGCAAACTCGAACTTCACACAGCGGCCAGTGAAGTCGATGCGCACGGCCGGCTCGGCGCTTATCCACTCACCAGCCAATCAGGACTTGACGTGGATTTCCACTCCCATAACTTGAGCGACTTTGACGCTGTCCTCCGCGACCTGGGCCTGAATCGCAACGGCAAAAGTGGAGCCCCGGCCTTGCCTGTGAAATTGACGGGGCAAGGCGACTTTCACGGCACATGGACGAACTCACTCGTCGATCCGCACATCGCCGGCACCGCCAACGCCACAGAACTCGCCCTCGAGTTGCCTGCCCCACCCGCTACAAAACCCCCTCAGCCCACCAGCTCATCGGCGACAACACAGCTTGTCCAGTTCGATACGGTCGAAGCCACCGGCAGTTTTGCAGCCGAGCGAATTGCCATCTCCCATGGCGAGCTTCGCCGCGGTAAGTCCGAGATCGCTCTTGACGGCACGCTCGACGCGGTACCTGCGCGCGCTCCTGAATTCGATGGCAACTCCACACTCCATGCCCACGTGCGCGCCGCAAAAGTCGGCCTCGACGATCTGCTTCCGCTCTCCGGCCAGAGCCTTCCCATCACCGGCATACTCGATACACAGCTTCAACTCGACGGCCCTATCCATGCCCTCGGCGGTTCCGGCTGGGCCGAACTCAACGGCGCAACTGTGTACGGCGAGCCAATCACGCATCTCCGCGCTCAGGGTACGCTGGCCAACCAACTCCTCAAGCTGGCGTCGGTCACGGCCAGCGCGCCCCCTGGCAGTCTCTCCGCATCCGGCAGTTACGACCTGAAGTCGCGCCACTTCCAGATTGACGCGAAAGGCACTGCCATCGATGTAGCGAAAATCGAAACACTTCACCGCCAGGATCCGGGAGCACTCGGCAAGCTGGGCTTTACGGTCGCCGGATCGGGCACGCTCGACGACCCGCGCCTTGAGGCGCACGCCACACTCAGCGGCCTGACTCTTGGCGGAGAACCGCTTGGCGCATTGGTTTTTGTGGCTCACACCGCCAACCGTTCCGCCACGTACAACGCGACAACCAAACTGGAAGGCGCGGAAGTCGACCTCAACGGCCAGACCGCGCTCAGCGGCGACTACCAGACTCAAGCCAAGCTCGATTTCTCTCATTTCGACATTGGCGGCATTTTGAAAACGGCGCATGTTCAGGGCCTCACTGGCGAGTCAGCGCTTGCGGGGACCGTCACCGTGGAAGGCCCGCTGGCGCGTCCGTCTGAAATGCGTGGCGAAGCCCGCCTTCAGCAATTGGCGGCAACTATCGCCGGCGTTCACCTGGCCAGCCAGGGCGGCGTTCATGCCATCATGGCCAACGGCCGCATCAATCTCGACCCCCTCCACGTCACCGGCGAAGAAACCGATCTCCATGCCCAGGGCAGCCTCAACCTCAAAGACAAACAGCAACTCGATTTCGCCGCCAGCGGCTCCGTCAACCTCAAGCTTGCCGAGACGCTCGATCCCGACCTGACTGCGGGTGGAACTACGACCTTCCAGGTTGAAGCGCATGGCACAATGAAAGACCCCGGCCTGCGCGGCCGCATCGACTTCCAGAATGGGTCGCTCTCTCTCGAAGACGTGCCCAACGGTCTCAGCCAATTGCACGGCACGTTGGAATTCAATCAGGACCGCCTTGAAGTGAAATCGCTCACAGCCATGAGCGGCGGTGGCCTGCTCAGCGTCGGCGGTTACCTGGCTTACCAGCACGGCATCTACGCTGACCTCTCGGTCACCGGCAAAGGCGTCCGCATCCGCTATCCACAGGGAATCAGCTCTCTGGCCGACACCACGCTTCACCTGCAAGGATCGCAAAACAACCTGCTGCTCACCGGCGATGTGCTCATCACACGCTTCACCGTGAGTCCCGATCTGGACATTGCCGCGCTCGTTGCGCAAGCCAATTCTGTTCAGTCCATTGCCCCGCCGGATGCTCCTTCCAACCACATCCGCCTCAACGTTCACCTGCAATCGTCACCACAATTGAACTTCCAGAACGCCTATGCCAAGCTGGCCGGCAACGCTGACCTGCGCCTGCGCGGCACCGTAGCTTCACCGTCCTTGCTGGGTCGCGTCTCCATCACCGAAGGCTCCGCCATGATTGCCGGAACGCGCTACTATCTGCAGCGCGGCGACATCACCTTCACCAATCCAGTCCGCATCGAACCCACCATCGACATCAACGCCACCGCGCGCGTTGAGGACTACGACATCACGCTCGGCCTGCACGGCACTCCTTCGAAACCCGCCGTCACATGGCGCAGCGATCCGCCCCTGCCCGAAGCCGACGTCGTCGCACTGCTCGCTCTTGGCCGAACCGAAAGCCAGCAGCGGCTTTACACGCAACAGCAGGAGCAATACGTCGCCAACCCAACTACCGACGCCCTGCTCGGCGGCGCGCTCAACGCCACCGTCAGCAGCCGCGTGCAAAAGCTGTTCGGCGCGGGCTCTGTCAAAGTCGACCCCAATTACATTGGCGCGCTGGGCAACTCCACATCGCGCATTACCGTCGAAGAGCAGTTAGGCAGAAACATCACGCTCACTTATGCGACGGATGTAGATACCACCGGCCAGCAGTTGCTTCAAGCTGAAGTTGCCATCAACCGCCATGTCTCTCTGCTCGTAGCCCGCGACGAATCCGGCGTTTTCTCCATGGTCATCAAAGCCACCCGCCGCTATCGCTGAAACATGCGGCGAATCTATCTCTTTTATCTATATATCTCCGTCGCCACAGTTAGACGACTAATCCTCTAAAAAGGTTAACTAAGAACGAAAATTATCCGCAGCCGGTGACTTATCTTCGAGTTGCGTAACTATTCGCGATATTCCGTGTCAGTATATTCGCAGGTTGAAGCCGAAATGCAACCTCCGGCCACCGCCTGCATCTGTTTTGTAGTACCAAACGTATTGCAAGCGAGGAGGAGTTAAGAAATGAAACCCACAATGCGCAGATACCGCACCGCCGTGTTGGCGGCTACGCTCGCCGCAGGCCTCCTGAGCCTTCCCCAGATCACAATGGCGGCAGCCTCAGGTATGGGCGCCAAACCCATTGCAGCCGACGACAGCAGCACCGCAAGCGAAGCACAGTCCCGGCTTAACAAATCGCAATTCAGGAACGTGAAGGTGGATGTACAAAGCGGCGTAGCAACGCTGTCCGGTACCGTCGATCTTTACGAGTACAAAGTCGACGCCGACAAGCGTATTCACAAGACCAGGGGAGTCTCCGCGGTCCGCAACGACATTCAAGTCGCCGGTCCTAACGTTTCCGACCAGGAACTGAAAGCCAAGTTGGGCGAGAAGCTGGCCTATGACCGCGTGGGATACGGCAATGTATTCAACTCCATCACGCTTGATGTTCAGAACGGCGTTGTAACTCTCGGGGGCCATGCCCGCACCGACGTAGACAAGGATTCCGCCCTGGCTCTCGTCAGCACCTACCCCGGTGTGAAGGATGTCGAAAACGAAATCCAGATCGATCCTGTCTCCATTATGGACGATCAGACGCGACTCGCCGTAGCCCGCGCTGTCTATGGTTATCCCTCGCTGAACAGGTACGCCATCGATCCCGCCAAGACCATCCGCATCTCGGTGCAGAACGGTCATGTTGAGCTCTATGGCGTTGTCGATAGCCAAGCCGACAAGGATACTGCGTTCATTCGCGCCAACGCCGTCCCCGGCGTCTTCAGCGTGAAGAACTACCTGCAAGTGGCCAACCAGCCATCTGAAAACCAGAAGCAGGCCGCAGTCCAGTAACCGCCTCACCAACCAACAATTGTGGGTGTCCCAGGTTTCGATTTTGAGACCTGGGAATCCACCGCTCCTTTCAGGTTACGCACTAACCGGCACCCCTCCTTGACAGTCAAAGTCCTGTCCCAGCCCAGCCAGCTCACAGAGCGCGCGCTTATACTGGGGATGTAAGGGAGTGAGTTTTGCGCCTTCGTTTCTTTCCCCTCGTTTCGCAGCTTTTCCTCGGTCTCGCCGTCATTCCGTTAACCGCTCAAAGCCCCGCTCCCGTTGCTCCGAGCCAAGCCCCGCTCCTCCAGACCAACGCACAGGCGGTAGCCGTCGACGTAGTCGTAAACAAGGCCGGAGACGAGCCGCTGCTCGGCCTCACCAGGCAGGACTTTCAGATTCTCGAAGACGGCAGACCACAGGCCATCGACCTGTTTGAAGAACACAGCGGCCCCGCCAACGCTCCCGCCGTTGCGCCAATGCAGTTGCCGCCGCATGTCTTCACCAACCTGCCGGCCGCGCCGCAAAGCGATGCAGTCAACATACTGCTGCTTGACAGCCTCAACACCCCCGAAGCCGACCAGGCCTTCGTCCACAAGCAGATCGCCGACTTTCTCAAGAACATGCAGCCGGGCACGCGCATCGCCATCTTCGCTCTGAACACAAAGCTCCGCGTATTGCAGGGATTCACTGCCGATCGAAGCCTGCTCCAGGCAGCGATTAACAGCAAGGGCGCCGCGCCTGGCACCACGCCAGCCTCGCGCACGCGCGATGACGATCTGCGCGATAAGGAAGAGCTTTCCATCATTGGAGCAATGGCGAACACCGGCGGAGCCGACGGAGAATCGCCACTACCGTCGATCCGGCGCTCCCAGGCCGACGTCTCCCAAACGCAAGCCGGCAATCGCAGTACCATGACATTAGCCGCGCTGGAACAACTGGCACGCGCCCTGGCCGCAATCCCCGGCCGAAAGAATCTAATCTGGTTCGCCGGCTCGTTTCCCGTATCGATTTTTCCCAACGGATCAGGCCGCCAAACGCTGGTCAATGGCAAGGAGATCGGCGACGCCGTGCGCCAGACCGCAGGGTTGCTCACCGAGGCCAAGGTCGCGCTCTACCCTGTTTCCGCGCAAGGCATCATCACGGATCACACCACCAACGCCGACTCCGCAGGCCAACCCAACGGCGACGACTTCGAAACCAATCCCAATCAGGAATTGCCCGCCAACTCAGCCAACACCGGTGCGATGGAGCAGTTAGCTCACGACACCGGCGGCAAGGCCTTCTACACCTCCAACAATCTCAGCCAGTCCATCGCGGGCGCCATTCAGAACGGCTCCCATTACTACACGCTGGTCTACACCCCTCCGAGCACGCAGATGGACGGCAAGTTCCACCGCATCGAAGTCAAACTCACCGCAGGCAAAGCGGATCTCTCCTACCGCCGCGGTTATTACGCCGACACCGCAGCCGCGAACGCCGATCCAAAGGCCGCCGCAGCCGCAGACCCACTGCCGCCTCTGCTCGCTCACGGCTTGCCTGCATCCACGCAGATTCTCTACCAGGCGCGTATTCAGCCTCTCATGCCGCAGCCCGCTTCGGACGCGCCTCACGCTGGCGGCAACACCAAGCTAAGCGGAACTCTGATTCGCTACAAGGTGGATCTGATCATTCTTCCCGCTACGGTCTCGCTAGTTCTCGCGCCAGACCTCACGCACAACGGCAAGATCGAAGTCGCCCTCGTCGCCTACGACCAAGCCGGCAAGCCCGTCAACTGGACCAGCCAGACCCTCGGCCTGGTGCTTAATCCGGCCTCGTACGCCCAAATCCAGCACGCGGGAATTCCAATCCATTTCCAATTGGATTTGTCGAAGGCAGACTTAACGCTGTCCACCGGTGTCTACGATTTGAATGCCCACAGAGCCGGCACTTTGGAGATTCCCATCGGCGCTCAGCAGTGACATCGCGAGGCAAGGCTCACTCCACAATTTCATCATCGTCCGGATCAGCCTGCTTCGCTCCCGCAGCCGGTTTTGCCGCAGTGGACACCGAGGCTTCGGATGCACCCTTGGCCGCTGGAGCCGCGTCCGCAGGCAATGCCGGATGATCGAACTGATATAACTCATTAAATAAATACTTGTAAGTCGCATGCGATTGTCCGCGGAATTGCGGCTTGAATCCAAACAGCTCAATTCGCCCGCGCCCATAGCCGAGCTCAACAGCCGCGGCTTTTCCTTCAATCGCCTCCGGATGCAGCAATAGCCCGCTCTCCAGCGGATTCGTCTGCTTGGGATAGCGCGCCAGCACGGCACCGTGAAATCCCGGCAGCATCTGGAACGCCGGACCAGCCTGGAACATTACCACCGGCGACTCGGGCACCCCGTAATTCACCGGCTGTTCCGCATGTTCCGTCTCCACCCTCAACAACGCGCCCGAGCAAAAAAACTTGTCGCTCTTCGCGCCCTCAATCACGTTCTCGACCGGCAATGACATCAGCGGAATCAGGCTTGAAGCAGTTCGGTTGAATGCAATGAGCGTCCCACCTTCGCGTACAAACTGGCGCAAGTGATCGATGCCGTCCTCGCCAAGACCGCCTACATATTGCCCCGGCACAATGCCGATGCCGTAGCCCATCATCATCTGCCGCGTCGACATATCCGGCAAGACAATCACGTCGTAGCGGCTCTTCAAATTTGCCGAGCGAATATCCGCGTTGTACAGGCTCTTCGGTTCGAATCCGTAATTCTCCAGAACCCAGCGCGTCCAGCCCTCATCGATCGAAGGCGCCCACGGACGATAGAGACCGATGCGCGCTTTTTTGATTGGCAGTGTGTGCGCCGGAGCAGTTACCGAAACCGCCGACACAGAATACTTTTTCGCCAGCCCATCCAGCGCCGCATGGCCAAGCCCGCCAATCAGAAATGCGCCCGTCTCCGTGCCCTGCGCGGTCTTCACCGGGTCCTGCGCCAGCGAAACAGTGCCGCCTTGCTGCAGCGCCGCGTTCACCAATTCAAAGGCCGCGTTGACTTTGTGACTCACTGCAAACGTCGTCCCCGCACCATCGACGGTCGGCTCCGGCAGTTGCACCGCGTCGATCTTCGTCAGCATTCCGCGCTGATCGGCTTCGAGTGGATCGGTCACAGCATCCACATCGACGCCCATCTGTAAAGGCAGCGTCCAGCCCGTCACGTCGTATGGCAGATCGACGGCCTTCGAAGTTCCATTCTCCAGCGCATCGGGATAACGCTGCCGCTCGAAAAGTTCCTTCGCCAGCGCCGAGTATGGCTGATCCATCGGGATGACCCACGACCCCGCCGGATAACTCACTCCATTCGCCTTGAATCCGTTCTTGCTCGTGTAAACATCGATCCCGTTATCGATCATCTTCTGCGCCAGTAGACCTGCTTCCGGCGTATCCGCCTGCTTGTCGCTGATCACGTAAGCAAACGGCGGTTCCTTGCGGAAGTGCTGAATGTTGTCGCGTCCCGCCTGGTAGCGGTTATAGAGAAGTGTCTCGTGATTCTTCGCCGCCAGGTCAAGCACCGACATCGACCCGGCAACCATGTAATCGACCGCATCCTTCAAATGCCACCAGCCACCTTCCCATGGCGTGGTGTACATGGTCAGCGCGCGCAGGTCCTGATCGTTCTTGGGAAACTCATCGGCGGTGTAAAACCGCGGCGTTGCATAGCGATAAAGCGCCGTCTCCGTAAAAAATGAAATCTCGTTGCGAAATACTCCGGCCCAATCTGTAAATCCCGCATACCAGTTATCGAAGCGAGATTCCGAGATGGCGCCCGGCATGTTATGCGCGTCCAGGTAGGCCGACATGTTAGTACCCACCACATTCAACCAGCTTCTTACATAGGGGCTGATGTTAGTCGAAATCGGATCGGAGAAAGGGGGAATCCAGATGCGCGCCGGGAACGGAGCCGTCTGGTGTTGGCAATAAAAAATCACCGGGCTATATTCCAACTCGGCCTTAGTCACCACCTGCTCTTCCTTCATATTCATCATGAAGCCGTCGCGGTTGTTATCGTGACCCACGTACTCTTGGTAGAGCCATGGCAGCGGGCTCACCTCGTATTTGCTGCCCAAATTCTGCCGGTACCAGTGCACCACCATGTCCTGTCCGTCGGGATTGAGCGTAGGCCACAGGACGAGGATCACCTGGTCGAGTATCGCATCGACTTCAGGATCATTCTTGGAACTGAGCAGCTTGTACGCCAGGTTCATCGTGTGCTGCGTGCCGGCTACCTCGTCCGAATGCAGCCCGCCGTCGATATGCACAATCACCTTGCTTCTGTGCGCCAGTTCCCTTGCCTGGTCGTCGTTCAAATCTGTAGCGCGAGCCAGCCGCCCAGCCGTCTTCTTGTATTCGTCCAGCTTGGCCAGGTTTTCCGGCGTCGAAATCACGGCCACTTCAATGTCCTGCCCGCGCGTGCTCTTGCCTACGGTAAACATCTTGATGCGGTCGGACGATGCGGCCAGCGCATGGAAATAGCGAACGGTGTCGCTATAGTCGGCCAGGTAAAAATCGTCGCCCGGCGTATGTCCCAGAACGGATGCCGGCGTGGGCACCTGGCCCGTGGCCATGGATGAGGCAACAGGGAGGAAACAGAAGAAGCTGAACCACCGCATTGGCTTTGAAAAAGGCATCGACTCTCCTAATTTTTGGGAAATCCGGATGACGTTGAAACCATGGTAACGCAGTGCGGAGAATCCGCAGCCCCAATGCGTGTTACTGTGAATGCGCGGGGGTTGGAAAGAATGTTCGCACCCAATCATTTTGCGATGATCGCCATCGCTTGTTGCATGGTTCCGCTATCCGCGCAAAACGCGCCTGTGACCACTCCGGAAACATCCCAGCACATTCAGCGCGTCGAGAACGGGCTGATCGGGCCCGTCATCATCAAGGGCGATGCGTACGCAGTCCACACCCTGGCCGACCGCGTGAAGGAACTCAAGGTCCCGGGCGTGAGTATTGCTGTCATTCACCAGGGCAAAATCGAGTGGGCGCGTGGCTATGGCGTCACCCGCATCGGCGGCCCACCGGTCACGCCGGACACCATGTTTCAGGCCGGCTCCATCAGCAAGCCTGTCGCGGCCATGGCTGCGCTACACCTGGTTGAGCAGCGCAAGCTCTCGCTCGAAGCGGACATCAACCTCGAGCTCAAAAGCTGGAAGCTGCCCAGCGACCCGGTCCAGGCCGGCAAGCCCGTAACCCTGCGCGAATTGCTCACCCACACCGGCGGCACCACGGTCCACGGCTTTCCTGGATACGCGACCGACGCGCCCGTTCCCACGCTGGTGCAAGTTCTGAACGGCACAAAGCCCGCCAACACGCCCGCCATCCGCAGCGAGGCCGCTCCCGGAAGTAAATGGAACTACTCCGGTGGCGGCTACACCATCATGCAGCAGGCCATGATCGACGTCTCCGGCCAGCTTTTTCCCAAGCTGCTCCATGATACCGTTCTGGCCCCCATCGGCATGGCGCACAGTACCTATGAGCAACCTTTGCCTAAGGAGTTTCAGCCCTTCGCCGCCACCCCCTACCATGGCGACGGCAAGCCTGTTGCGGGTGGCCCGCACACTTACCCTGAGATGGCCGCCGCCGGCCTGTGGACCACGCCGTCCGACATTGCCCGCTACGCTCTCGAAGTCGCGAATTCGGCAGACGGCAGGGCTAACCACGTGCTCTCTGTACCAATGACCCGTGAGATGCTCACCGCCGGCATGGGCTTCTGGGGCCTGGGACTGGAAATCGGCGGCGAAGCCTCCAACCCCTACTTCTCCCACGGCGGCGTCAACGAGGGATTCATCAGCATCTTCGTCGCCTACGAAAAAAGCGGCGAAGGCGCGGTGGTCATGACCAACGCCGACACGGGCGGCGCGCTGGGCGACGAGATCGTGCGCTCCGTCGCCGTGGAGTACCGATGGCCCGATTATCAACCAGTTGTCCGCAAGGTGGTCCCCGTCGATCCCAAAATCCTGATAGAATACGCCGGGACCTACGCGCTCGCGCCCAACTTCGACCTGATGATCACCGACGAAAACGGCCAGCTCATGGCCCAGGCAACCGGCCAGGATAAAGACCCCATTTACCCCGAATCGGAAACCGTGTTCTTCCCCGTCGTTGTCGAAGCAAAGATTGAGTTCTTCCGCGATGCCCAAGGCAAAGTGACCAACCTGATTCTCCATCAAGGCGGCCACGACATGAAGGCGCCCAGGAAGTAGCCGCGCACC
The DNA here is from genome assembly GCA_049508975.1 of Occallatibacter sp. Classification (GTDB taxonomy): domain Bacteria; phylum Acidobacteriota; class Terriglobia; order Terriglobales; family Acidobacteriaceae; genus Telmatobacter. Next base: position 26,339 of record JBELAI010000008.1, read on the forward strand.
CTAAAAAGCCTGCTGAAGTACTACTGCAATTCGACTGCCGGCTCCATCTTTACAGTCGTTCGAACACAATGGTGAGACACATTCCCAGGAGAACGATGTTAATCAGGATCGGTCTCCAATCATGCAGGCGGTAATGCACGACAGCCGCTCCAACCATAATGATCGCGAGTCCAGCCGCGGCGAGCGGAACAAGTACAGGCTGGATCGATAGAATCGATGGCAGGATTATCCCAATCGCACCAAGAACTTCGCAGAGCGCGATGAAACGGATGAATTTCAAAGGCATCGCGGCAGCCCCTGTCTGACCAGTTGCCCGCATCCTTTCTCTCGACATCACTGACTTCGCGACACCTGATACGAGAAACAGACAAGCGAGGAGAATCTGGAAGCTCCACAGAACGATTGTCATTTTTCCTCCGGCGGGATAGCACGGATTAACCTACTCCTCGGTAGGTTAATCTTGCCTACAACCTACTATCGAGTAGGTTATGATGTCAAGGTGATCAAAAAAAAGCAGAGTCGCCTGCGAGGAGCTGAGCGCCGTCTCAAGCTGATTGAGGCGGCCGTCGAAGTATTCTCGAAAAAAGGCTATGAGAACGCCACGATGGATGAAATCGCCGCTCAAGGCTTCGTTACGAAACCCGTTCTCTACGATCATTTCAAGTCGAAGGAAGCAATCTTCGTCGCAGCGGCGGAATCAACTCGAGACGATCTCCTGACTCGCGGGCAACGCGCGATTGCAAAAGAACGGACGTACAGTAAGCGCCTGCAGGTCGCAATATCAACGTTTTTTGAGTTTGTTGAAGACCAGCCTGGAGCAGCTCGATTTCTCATGATGAGCTCCAAACCCCCGGCTCCAGTTGCTGATATCTGCCGTCAGCTCCAGGCTCAGGCGACGATGGGCATCGCCGCGCTGATGCGTTCCAATGCGAGAGCCACTTCGAACTCATCTTCCATAAGCGAGAAACAATGGTTTCTTAAGGCGGAATTCACAAAGAAAGGTATGCACGGGCTCGCGGAATGGTGGCTGGATCATCCAGACGTGTCGCGCGCCGAGGTCGAGATGGTGATCTTTGAAGTGTTGAGCAAAGGCGCGGGTCTGCGATAGGCGGCCGAACTGCTGCTACAAGAAATCCGCGACTCAATTGGCTTGACAACCCGATTTAATTCATCAGCGGCCTCACCTACTTGGCGCGGCACTTCGACTTGATCGGGACTTCGCTAAAGTAAACTATCTCCAGCAGCCTATGGCCGGCATCTGGTTCAAGACGCGCACCACCCTGGAGATGATCAAATGGGAGCACTCCATCTTCGCGCTCCCCTTCGCGCTCACTGCCGTCCTCCTCGCCTCCCACGGCCTGCCCGCCGCGCGCATCGTGGTCTGGATCCTCGTCGCCATGGTCGCCGCCCGCTCCTGCGCCATGGCCTTCAACCGCTGGGCTGACGCCGAGTTGGACGCAGCGAATCCCCGCACCAGCTCCCGCGCCATCCCCGCCGGACTTCTGTCCCGCCAGTTTGTCTTCGGATTTACCTGCATCGCCGCGCTGATCTTTGTGCTCGCCGCCAACGAGCTTAATCCGCTCACTCTCTACCTGTCGCCGGTCGTCCTTGTAGTGCTGCTGGGCTACAGCTATCTCAAGCGCTTCACCCGGTGGTCACACCTGGGCCTGGGGCTAGCCCTAGGCCTCGCCCCCTCCGCAGCCTGGATTGCTGTCAGAGGCTCGCTCGATCCTCGTATCCTGGTCCTCACCGGCGCAGTCACCCTTTGGGCGGGCGGCTTTGACGTTCTCTACTCCTGCCAGGACTACGACCACGACCGCTCGGCCGGCCTCCACAGCCTGCCTCAGTCTGTTGGAATTCCCATGGCCTTCTTTGCCGCCCGAGCCATGCATTTGGCCATGCTCGGCCTTCTCGTCTGGTTCGGCACGCTCTTCAAGTTCGGAATCATTGGCTGGCTCGGCATCGCATCCGTCGCTCTGCTGCTGGCCTACGAACATTCCCTCGTCTCCCCACGCGATCTGCGCCGCCTCAACGCCGCTTTCTTCACCATGAACGGCGTCATCGCCACCGTCTTTCTTGCCTTTGTCGCCGCCGATCTTTGGCTCCGGTTCTAAATTTCATGTCCTCTAAACCTCCATCCAACGCTTTACCTGACGGAATTCCAATCGAGTTGTGGTATGGTGCCAGAAAGCACTCCAATCAAGAAGTATCCCCGGCAACCCCCCACAACCGATCCGCAGGAGAACAACCGACCGGTATGAAGATTGCCATTCAGGGAGAACCCGGCTCATTCAGCCACGAGGCAGCGATGAACCTCGTCGCCAATCCTGTCATCGTTCCTTTTTCGCTCTCGGCCGATGCGTTTGCCGCGGTGGTCAATGGATCGGTAGAGGCTGCCGCAATTCCAATTGAGAACTCGCTCGCCGGCTCCGTCTCCGAGCACTTCGACCTCCTGCTTACCCACGATGTGCTCGTGGAGCGAGAGACGCTGTTGCGCATCCGCCACAACCTGATCGCCATCTCCGGAACCTCCGTGGGTGAAATCGACCGCGTCTTTTCCCATCCCGTTGCCCTTGCGCAGTGCCGGCGCTACCTCGCCGAACACCCCAGGATGGAGTCCTACGCCTTCTACGACACCGCCGGAAGCGTCAAGCAGCTGGTGGAGTTGCGTGACCGCCACGCCGCCGCCATTGCCAGCGAGGCCGCGGCACACTACTACGGCGCGCAGATCCTTGCCGCCGACATCGAAGACAATCCTGAGAACTTTACTCGCTTCTTCCTGGTCCGCCGCACCCGCGATACCGTCCCCGATCCCGAAGCGAACAAGATCAGCATCGCATTTTCTGTCGAGAATCGCCCCGGATCGCTCGTTTCCGCCCTATTGGAACTCTCTACCCTCGGCACCAACCTCACCAAGATCGAGTCTCGTCCGGTCCACGGCAAGCCCTGGGAATACATCTTCTACGTCGACTGCCAGATCCACACTCCGGAGGAGGGCACGCGCGCGATCAATGCGCTCGGTCCCCATTGCTCCATGGTCAAAGAGCTGGGCCGTTACCGCGAGGCCTTGAGGCCCCAGCAAAGTGCAAGATGAGCAAGAAGACCGAGCCAAAAAGCCATAAGTGGGACGGATAATCTATGGGTATTCTGATTCAACCGTGGCATTTGATCGTATTTGGAGTCGTGATGTTCTTTGTGTTCCTCACAATAGGCAAGATGTCAACCCGGCCTTAGCATCTTGTCAAATAGATTATTACCCCAATGAGGCCTGATTCATAGTTCGCCTGGAGATTGCCCCATTCGCAAGCAGCAAAAAGGGATGAGCCTCAGGCCCATCCCTTTTGCTGCTTGCGAAGACCAAAGAATATTGTTTAGAAGTGGTAAGCCACGCCGACCGTCGGGTTGAACACGTTGAACCACTTATTCGTCGAAAAAGTAGAGTCTCCAAAGTTCGGAACCTTGGTCACAAAACCCCGATACTCGGCGCGAATGTCGAAGCTGGGGCTGATCTCATACGCAACACCGGCTCCGTAAAGGGCGCCAATGTCCGTCTGCTGCTTCACGTCCAGAGACGTGGTCCCCGTGTTGCGGATAGGAAGGAAAATCATTGCCCCCGGGCCTGCCTCGACAAAGGGATTGAATTTCTTGTAGTTGAACGAGCGAACATAAGCGGCCGATGCTTCCTGGGTGCGGGTCAGCACCTTGACCCCGTTAGGGAACTGAGGCAGCACGAACTTGAAAGTGTTCTGATAGGTGATGCCATAGTTGGCTTCAAGTGCGCTTGATGGCGTGAGCATGAATCGATAGCTTACCAGTGCGCCCCACGCGGTGTTGGAGTGGACTTGAACATCGGTTTGTGAGGCAATGAACGGTTCAAATAGTGCCGTTCCGCTAATGCTGATATCCTGGCGGCTTTCCTGGGCGCGGCCTGCTACCGCGCTTACGGCCAACAGGAATGCAATGATGGCGATCTTCTTCATTCGGTCCTGAACCTCACAACTGCACTCGCCGGCCGGCTGGCAACGAGCTTGTCGAATCCGGCGCGCCGGTTGATCCGTGCCCCGCTCTTTGCATTGTAACTGCCGAGACCGGGTCAGGCCTAGAAACCCGTCTCATCAGTCACTTATCTGCAACGTTCTTGCCCTTTAGACGCACCGGATTCGATTCCGGTAGAAGGGGAAGAAAGGGACGTAGGGACTAGGGACGTAGGGACTAGGGACGTAGGGACTAGGGACGTGACTAGGGACGTAGGGACTAGACTGCCTTCGGGGAAACGAGCCGAAACGCCTCCACAGATTGACGCAAAGAAACATTGAAATACTCCGCGTTAGTCCCTAGTCCCTAGTCCCTAGTTCCTACGTCCCTACATCCCTCAGTCCCTACGTCCCTCAGTCCCTACGTCCCTCAGTCCCTACGTCCCTCAGTCCCTACATCCCTCGTGCATCACCCAACCCGCTCCACATGGTAGTAGAACGGTGCTCCCTGTTCCTGGGCCAGCGCTCGAACCGTCTGCAAAAACGCCTTCGCCGCATAGGACAAGGTCGCCTGCCTCCGATGAATCAGCCTCAACACCCGGCGCATCTCCAGTTCGTCCACCGGTACCCGCACCAGGTCTCCGTTCTCGAGCTCCTGCGCCACCGAAAGATGCGGCACCAGCGCAACCCCATTGCCCATCGCCACAAATCGCTTGATAGCCTCAATCGTCGGCAACTCGATCGCCATATTCAACGGCGTCCGATAGCGCTGAAACGTCTCAATCACCTTCCGCCGCAGCGGCGAAGCCACATTGTGCGCCACAAACAGTTCCTCGCCCAGGTCGGTTATCGATACCCTGACTCTCCCTGCCAGAGGGTGATGCGGGCTCACAACGAATGCCAGGCTGTCCGCATACACTGCTATCGACCGATACTGGGCCGGGTCTGGCTTGAACGAAATCATCCCCAGCTCAAACGTGCGCAGAGCCAGCTCTTCGGGAATGCGCGAGGCAAGCATACGGTGCACGGTCACGCTCACGTGCGGGAATTCCCGCCGAAACCGGTCGATGGCCGGCAGCAGGTACATACACGTGTACTCGTTGGCCGCCAGTTGCAGCCGACCGCGCTCCAGGCTCTTCAGCTCTTCCAGCGCACTGGTCGCCTCACGCCGCAGCGCCATCAGCCGCTGCGCATAGTCGCGCAGCAAAACTCCGGCTGCCGTAAGTGACCCGTCCCGCGCCGCCCGGTCAAACAATACTTCGCCGACCGCCGCTTCCAGTTTGCGGATCACCTGGCTCACCGCCGGCTGCGTCCTGTGCAGCCGCACCGCCGCCTTCGAGAAACTCCGCTCCTCCGCCACCGCTAGAAAAGTTTCGAGTTGACTAAGTTCCAACAAAGCCTCCGAAAGCCAGGGGCTAGGGGTTAGGGATCAGGGAAGAGCGTTTTGAATTTGCGGCTAGTGTCCTGTCACTGAAGTTCATATCAAAATGTAAACCTGTCATCCTGAGCGAACGGGGCCCCAAACGCCCTTCAGTTTGGGGGTGGTGAGTCGAAGGATCTGCTTTTGTCTCTCGGGACTCTTACATCGGATTTCAGAGACAGAACACTAGGTGGGGGTAAACGAAACTGACCATCCAAGTGAGCACAAGGCGCCTGATCGGCCAAGACCCCCGCACTCTAACCCCTAACCCCTGTTTTCAGTATAAGCAATTCTAATCGCTAACCCAAAAAGAATAACTTTGCCTTATACCGCTTCCATGCGAGACACTAGCCGTGTTAGCAACCAAAAGGCTTCCCCGGCGGGTACACTGATGAGCTCAAACCACCTGTACTTCTTCGACACCACCCTGCGCGACGGTGAACAGTCGCCCGGCTGCTCCATGACCACGCAGGAAAAGCTTTCCATGGCCCATGCCCTTGAAGAACTGGGCGTGGATATTATCGAGGCCGGCTTTGCCATGGCCTCGGAGGGCGACTTCGCGGCTATCGCCACCATCACCCAGGCCATCCGCAAACCCCGCATCGCTTCCCTCGCCCGCGCCAAAAAGGAAGATATTGAAATGGCCGCCCGCGCCGTCCAGTTTGCCGACCGCGCCCGCATCCATGTCTTCCTCGCATCCAGCGACCTGCATCTCGAATACAAGCTCAAAATCAGCCGGGCTGAAGCGCTCGATCTCACCGCCGAATCAGTCCGACTGGCTCGTTCGCTGGTCGACGATGTCGAGTTTTCCCCGGAAGACGCAACCCGCTCCGACCGCGATTTTCTCGTCGAGATGGTACGCGTGGCCGTCGAAGCCGGCGCCACCACCATCAACATGCCAGACACCGTCGGCTACTCCACTCCGGAGGAATACGGCCGCATGTTCGCCGAAGTCCGCGAGCGCGTTCCAGCCATCGACGCTGATGGCGTCATCCTCTCCTCGCACTGCCACGACGACCTCGGCCTGGCAGTCGCCAACTCTCTCGCCGCCGTGCAAAACGGAGCTCGCCAGGTAGAGTGCACCATCAACGGCATCGGCGAGCGCGCCGGCAACGCGGCTTTGGAAGAGATCGCGGCTGCCCTCTACGTTCGTGGCGACTACTACGGCATCTCCGCCGGCATCAGGCTCGAGAATCTCTATCCCACCAGCCAGGTGCTCGGCCAGATCATTACCTTCAAGCCGTCGCCCAACAAAGCAGTCGTCGGCGACAACGCTTTCGCTCACGAGTCCGGCATTCATCAGCACGGAATGCTGGCCAACCCTCTCTGCTATGAAATCATGACGCCCGCATTGGTCGGCGTCGCCAAAACGCATTTAGTACTCGGCAAGCATTCCGGTCGCGCCGCTCTCCGTCACAGACTGGAACAGCTAGGCTTCGCCCTCACCCGCGATGAATTGCAACATGTCTACTACCGGTTTGTGGCCTTGGCCGACCGCAAGAAAAGCATTTACGACCAGGACCTGATCGGCCTGTTACCCGACCAGATCCGCGAACGCCGCCACGAGCCAGTAAGCGAACTCGATTGAACCACCATAACGCTGTCATCCTGAGCAGAGCGCAACAAAATTTGCCTGTCATCCTGAGCGAGCGCAACAAAATTTGCCTGTCATCCTGAGCGAGCGCAGCGAGTCGAAGGATCTGCGGTTGCTTTTCAACCTAATCCCGGAGCAAATACAAATCCACACAGGGTAATTGGCAAGAATGGAATCCATGAAGACGAGCCGTTTGCTGATCCTCATATGCACTGGAATCATTTCTCCGCTGGTTTTGCTGGCACTGCTTCTCGACAATGAGAGCAAGCTCGGCTGGCTCGATCGTTTGCTTCTGGGCCCGGGCAGTTTTGTGGCCCAGCTATTCGTTTCGGACGGACCTCCGGGGCACCGTCCAGTGTGGTTCTTCTATGTCTCGTTTGGCCTGAACTTTGTTTTTTTATGGGTAGTTTTAATGATCCTTGCATTCTTGCTTGAAAAACTCATCACCCGAAGGACAAAGCACGCATGAAGCTGAAGATTCTAGTAACTCCCGGCGACGGCATCGGCCCCGAAGTCACCAACGAAGCAGTTGCGGTCTTGCAGGATGTGGCGCAACTCGGTGGCCATACGCTCGCGCTCGACCAGAAGCGCATCGGCGGCATCGCCATCGTCACCGACGGCACACCCCTGCCCGCCGACACCTTGTCCGCCGCTCTCGACTCCGACGCAGTTCTCCTCGGTGCGGTGGGCGGCAATGAATTCAATTCCCTCGCCCCCGACAAGCGCCCTGAAGCCGGCCTCCTGCAATTGCGCGCCGCCCTCGGAGGCTTCGCCAATCTCCGCCCCGCCTTCGCCTTCAAAGAGCTCGCCGTCAACAGTCCGCTTCGTCCCGAAATCATCGACGGCGCAGACATTCTTTTTGTTCGTGAGTTACTCGGCGGCCTCTACTTCGGCCAGCCCCGCGAGTGGAACAAGACGACGGGCGAAGCCTGGAACACCATGCGTTACACCAGGGATGAAGTAGCCCGTGTAGCCCGCATCGCTTTTCAGTTAGCCGGCAAGCGCCATAACAAGGTCACGAGCGTCGACAAGGCTAACGTGCTTGAAGTCTCGCAACTCTGGCGGGCAACCGTCACTGAGATCGCCAAAGAATTCCCCAACGTGACGCTCGAACATCAGTACGTGGACGCCATGTCCATGCACCTGATGAACCAGCCGAAAAGCTACGACGTAGTCCTGACCGAAAATCTCTTCGGCGATATTCTCAGCGACGAATCCGCAGTTATCACCGGCTCGCTCGGCATGTTGCCTTCCGCTACCATTGGCGGTAAAGTCAACCTCTACGAACCGGTCCACGGCAGTGCGCCCGACATCGCGGGCAAGGGACTCGCCAATCCACTCGGCGCAATTCTTACCGGTGCATTAGTTCTGCGCCATTCGGCCGGCCTCGAAACCGAAGCCGCTGCCATCGAGTCCAGCGTCCGCAAAGTCCTCGAGCAAGGCTTCCGAACGCCAGATCTCGCACGCACCAATCCACAAAGATTCACAGTTCTATCCACGACCGCGATGGGGGAAAAAGTCCGCGAAACTGTAAAGACCATGCTAGTCAATGCATAGGCACTAATTCACTTTTTCAAATCTTCACTTGTTCACTGATTCAGGAGCTTCATGAGCGCACCAAAAACATTATTCGAAAAAGTCTGGCAGCAGCACGTAGTCGTCGACCCCGAAGGCGAGCCGACCCTGCTCTACATCGACTTGCAGCTTCTCCACGAGGTAACCTCGCCGCAAGCTTTCGAAGGCCTCCGTCTCGCCGGCCGCAAAGTCCGCCGCCCCGACCGCTGCATCGCCACCGTCGACCACAACGTCCCCACCACAATCGCCGGACGGCTTCACATCGTGGACCAGATCGCCGCTACGCAGATCGCTACACTCCGCGCCAACTGCGCCGAATTCGGCATCGAGCTATACGATGTCGACTCGCGCGAGCAAGGCATCGTCCACGTCATCGGCCCCGAACTCGGCATCACCAAGCCTGGCATGACCATCGTTTGCGGCGACTCGCACACCAGCACCCACGGCGCATTCGGCGCGTTGGCATTTGGAATAGGCACCAGCGAAGTCGAACATGTGCTCGCGACGCAAACGCTGCCACAATCCAAGCCCAAGACCTTCCGCATCTCTGTCGAAGGCGAATTGCCCACCGGAGTTACCGCGAAGGACATCATCCTCGCCATAATCGGGCAGATCGGTACTGACGGCGCAACCGGCTCCGTTGTCGAATACGCCGGCTCCGCCATTCGTGCGCTTTCCATGGAAGGCCGCATGACCGTCTGCAACATGAGCATTGAAGCCGGAGCACGCGCCGGCATGATCGCTCCCGATGAAACTACATTCGCATATCTCAATGGCCGCCGCTTCAGTCCTCAAGGTGAAGCGTGGGACAAAGCAGTTGCCGAGTGGAGCAAGCTCCCCACGGAGGAAGGCGCAATCTTCGATCGCGAGTTAGTCATCGACGCCGCAACGCTCGTTCCCTATGTAAGCTGGGGAACCAGTCCGGGCATGGTCGCGCCCATCACCTCCGCTGTGCCCAATCCCGCTGCCACTGCCAATGAGCAGGACCGAAAGAGCCTCGAGCGCGCCCTCGAATATATGGGCCTCACCGCCGGCACGCCGCTTGAAGAAGTCGAAATTGACCGCGTCTTCATTGGCTCCTGCACCAACTCGCGAATAGAAGATCTCCGCGCGGCCGCACGCATCGCCGCCGGTTACAAAGTATCCACTCATGTAAGTGCAATGGTGGTTCCCGGCTCTCAGGCCGTCAAAGCGCAAGCCGAATCCGAAGGCCTCGACAAGGTATTTCGCGAAGCCGGCTTCGACTGGCGCGAGCCCGGCTGCTCCATGTGTCTCGGCATGAACCCCGACATCCTCGAGCCCGGCGAGCGCTGTGCTTCAACCTCAAACCGCAATTTTGAAGGGCGCCAGGGACGCGGTGGCCGTACTCATCTCGTCAGCCCTGAAATGGCCGCCGCCGCCGCAATCGCCGGCCACTTCGTCGACATTCGCAACTGGCACGTTAACGAGGAGGTGACCGCGTAATGCAACCCTTCAAGACACTCACGTCCATCGCCGCGCCTCTCGACCGCACCAACGTCGATACCGACCAGATCATCCCCAAGCAGTTTCTGAAACGAATCGAGCGCACCGGTTACGGCGAGTTTCTTTTCTTCGATTGGCGTCGCAAATCCAATGGCGACCCCAATCCCGAATTCGAGCTCAACGATTCGCGCTACAAGGGTGCTCAAATACTCGTCACCGGCAAAAACTTCGCCTGCGGATCGAGCCGCGAACACGCAGCCTGGGCGCTCAGCGACTACGGTTTCCGCGTAGTGATCGCTCCTACTTTTGCCGACATCTTTTTCTCCAACGCCGGCAAAAACGGAATCGTTCTCGTCCGCCTCAGCGAAGCGCAAGTCACTGAACTTTTGCAAAACGCGAAGGAACTTCCCCGTTATCAACTCACCGTCTCGCTTGAAGCGCAAACAGTGACCGACGCGTTCGGATTCCAAGCCACGTTCGAAGTCGACCCCTTCCGCAAGTTCTGTTTGCTCGAAGGCCTCGACGATATCGGCCTGACCCTGCGCCACGAGGCAGCACTCGACAAGTACGAGTCAAAGCACGACGAATCAACCTGGCTAAAGGCCAAGTAACTCCGCTCTCAAGGACACAATGACCATCGAAGGTAAGCGTCACAGTATCCCGTTAACTGAAGGCCCCAGCCGTGCGGCCGCGCGCTCCTACCTGCGCGGCGCAGGTTTCGCGAAGGAAGATCTGCACAAGCCCATCATCGGCATCGCCAACACATGGACCGAAATCGGCACCTGCAACGTGCACCTGCGCGACATTGCCGAGGCCCTCAAAGAAGGCATTCGCGAGGCCGGCGGAACTCCGATGGAGTTCAACACCATTACGATCCATGACGGCATCACCATGGGCACCCAGGGAATGAAGGCTTCGCTAGTTAGTCGCGAAGTTATAGCCGATTCTATCGAATTAGTCGCTCGCGGTAACTTGTTTGATGGACTGGTCGGCATCGGCGGCTGCGACAAGAACATGCCCGGCATCATCATGGCCCTCTGCCGCCTCGACATTCCCGGCATGATGCTCTACGGCGGGTCAATCGCTCCCGGCAAACTCAACGGAATCGACATCACCATTCAAAATGTCTTCGAAGGCATCGGCTCCCATGCCGCCGGCCGCATTGACGACGCCGGCCTTGAAGCCCTCGAAGCCAACGCCTGTCCCGGTGCCGGTGCATGCGGTGGCCAGTTCACCGCCAACACCATGGCCATGTCCGGCGAAATCCTGGGCATCTCGCCCATCTATCTTTCTGGCGTTCCCGCCACCAATCCAGACAAGGCTGCCGCCACTCGTGAAGCCGGTCGGATTCTCATGGATGCCGTCCGCGCCAATCGCCGCCCCTCGCAAATCATTACGCGCAAGTCGATCGAAAACACCATCGCCAGCGTCGCTGCCAGCGGGGGGTCCACTAACGCGGTCCTTCATCTGTTAGCCATCGCAAGCGAATTGGGAATCGACCTATCCATTGATGACTTCGATGTTATTTCCAAGCGAACACCTTTCATCTGCGATCTAACTCCCGCCGGAAAGTACGTAGCATCCGACTATCAAGCCGCAGGCGGTTCACGCCTTCTCGCCAAGCGACTCATTGAAGCCGGTCACGCCGACGGCAGCACCCTCACCATCAGTGGCCGTACTCTCGCCGAAGAAGCCGCGCTCGCCAGGGAAACTCCCGGCCAGGTCGTCATTCACACGTTCGAAAATCCCATCAAGCCCACCGGTGGCCTCGTCATCCTCAAAGGCAATCTGGCCCCTGAAGGCTGCGTGATGAAAATAGCCGCCGCCAATCGCGTCGAGCATCGCGGCCCAGCACGGGTCTTCAATTGCGAAGAGGATTGCTTTGCGGCCGTGCAGACCGGACAAATCAAGCCTGGCGATGTGCTCGTCATTCGCTACGAAGGCCCCAAAGGCGGCCCCGGCATGCGCGAAATGCTGCAAGTTACCGCCGCAGTTTCGTCCAATGTTGAACTGAGCGCGCATGTCGCGTTGCTCACCGACGGACGCTTTTCCGGCGCAACGCGCGGCTTCACCGCCGGCCACGTAGCCCCTGAAGCTTTCGTTGGCGGACCTATCGCTGCCGTTCGCGAAGGCGACATCATCCACTTCGACATTCCAAACCGTAAGCTGACATTGGAAGTAAACGAAGAAGAAATCGCCTCGCGGCTCAAAGACTTCACACCTCCGGCTCTCCGCTGGCCACGCGGCGTCTTCCGCAAGTATGTTGACCGCGTATCCAGTGCCTCCGAAGGCGCAACAACGTAATAGCAGCTTTTAGCTGTCAGCTATCAGCTTTCAGCTAACGGACAGGAACTAACCAGCAATGCAAGAATACGGGATCACAAGGTAACAAGCTGATAGCTGAAAGCTGAGAGCTTGAAAAGGAGTCCACCATGGGAACCAACGCAACGACGCAAGCCGCAAACGCACACCTCACCACACCCACCCGTCTCACCGGTGCTGAAATCGTGTGGGCCACCCTGGTTGGCGAACGCGTAGAGACAGTCTTCGGCTATCCCGGCGGCGCAATTCTGCCGGTCTACGACGCGCTGCGCAAGTTTCCCATTCATCACGTTCTCGTCCGCCACGAGCAAGGCGCATCGCACATGGCCGACGGCTACGCGCGCGCCTCGGGCAAGGTGGGCGTGGCCATCGCTACAAGCGGTCCCGGCGCCACCAATCTCGTCACCGGCATCGCTACTGCTATGCTGGATTCCATTCCCATCGTCTGCATCACGGGCAACGTGTCGTCAAAAATCCTCGGCACCGACGCGTTCCAGGAAGTCGACATTACCGGTATAACTCTGCCGGTAACTAAGCATAACTTCCTCGTCAACCGCGCCGAAGACATTGCCCCGGCTATCCGCAGCGCCTTTCAGATCGCGCAGTCCGGCCGCCCCGGCCCGGTGCTCGTCGATATAACCAAGGACGCGCAGCAAGGTACGGCCATCTTCGACTTTGCTGCCGCCAAGCCACGCCCCTATCGCCCGCATCCCATGCTCCGCGTTGAAGACTCCAGCCTCGCGCAAGCCGCCGAACTCATTCGCAACGCCAAGCGCCCCATCATCCTTGCCGGCCACGGCGTCTCAGAGGCCGGCGCAATGGAACAGCTCCGCACCCTTGCCGAGCGCGCGCAAATCCCAGTCACTCTAACCCTTCTCGGGCTCGGCAACTTCCCAGCATCGCATCCGCTCAACATGGGCATGATGGGCATGCACGGCGAAGCATGGGTCAACCACGCCATCCAGGAAGCCGACCTGCTCATCGCCTGTGGCATGCGCTTTGACGATCGCGTTACCGGCTCCACTTCCACTTATTCGCTGAAATCGAAGAAGATTCACATCGAAGTTGACCCCGCAGAAATCAACAAGAACATCAAGGTCGATGTTGCTCTAGTCGGCGATCTCCGCGAAGTGCTCGAGCAGTTGCTTCCTCGGGTCGCCAGCCGCGACGGTTCAGAGTGGATCAAGGCCATCGAAACCAGCAAGGGCGCGGTTGCCGTTCGCGACATCAAGAACCTTCCCGACCTCGGCCACCTTTACGCGGCTCATGTTATTCACGACATATGGCGCATCACCAACGGCAACGCCATAGTTGTTACAGATGTAGGCCAGCATCAAATGTGGGAGGCGCAATATTTCCATCATGAACATCCGCGCTCGCTCGTAACATCCGGCGGCCTTGGCACCATGGGTTTTGCGCTGCCTGCCGCCATCGGAGCAAAATTCGCCTGCCCGGAAAAGGAAGTGTGGGTCGTCGCCGGCGATGGCGGATTCCAGATGACCGCGGCCGAGCTCTCCACGATCGTTCAGGAAAAAATCAAGATCAACATCGCCATCATTAACAACGGCTTTCTCGGAATGGTGCGCCAGTGGCAGCAGTTCTTCTATGACAGCAACTACGAAGCCACCCCTCTGATCAGCCCTGACTTCGTAAAACTCGCTGACGCACACGGCATTCAAGGCCGCGCCGTCCGCACCCGCGCGGAAGTAGCCGACGCAGTCGCCGAAGCCCGCACCGCGTCCGGCACCTTCCTGCTCAACTTCATGGTCGAAAAGGAAGAGTCGGTCTATCCGATGATTCCCGCCGGCTCCGCTCTTCACGAAATGATCCGCCGCCCCGGCAAAGACCCGCTGCTCGAAACGCCGGAAGACAAGTAGTAGAGACAGTTGTCAGTGATCAGTCATCGGTTTTCGGTTGCCGTTTGCTAGAGTCATCCAGCGGGTCAATGAAGGCCGATATCTGAACACCGATAACTGACAACTGAAAACTTGAGGCCATCATGTTACACACCTTCGTAGCTTATGTGGAAGACCTGCCGGGCGTGCTGACGCGCGTTGCGTCTCTGTTCCGTCGCTTGAACATCAATATCAACTCGCTCACCGTTGGCCGCAGCGAGCGACCCGGCCTCTCGCGTCTCACGCTGGTTTGCGACGCTTCCGCCGAGGCGGGCCATCGCATCCGCGCCAGCCTCTTCAAGCTCGAGAATGTCGTCGACGTTGACGACATTGCCAAAGATCCGGCCGTTACCCGAGAACTCGCGCTCATCAAGGTGGCCGCCACGCCTGCCAACCGCTCGCAGATTTTCGACCTAGTCGAAGTCTTCCGCGCCCGCATCGTCGATCTCACATCGGAGTCGCTGATGATCGAGATGACCGGCGTTGAAAGCAAGATCGAAGGCCTCATCGAAGTCCTGCGCGAAGACGACGGCCGTATCCTCGAAATCTGCCGCAGCGGTAAAATGACCATGCGCCGCGGCTGCCACGTATCCAGCGTCCTCAAGGCAATGGGCGCAGGCTCCGATGAACCTGCGGAAGCAGAGACCGAGCCCGCTGAATCTCTGGAAGTAATTCCCAGCGAAGCGGAATAGTCTCCTGCGCGCGTGCGGTTGCTTTTACCCCGCATTGAACGAGTACTATTAATCAAGCAAAGGAAAAAGAACAACAACATGGCAAAGACCTACTACGATCACGACGCCGACCTATCCCTTATCCAGGCCAAGAATGTAGCCATCATCGGCTACGGCTCCCAGGGCCACGCCCACGCCCTCAGCCTCAAGGATTCCGGCGTGCATGTAAGAGTCGGCCTCCCTTCAACCTCCAAGTCCCGCGCCAAGGCCAAGAAGGCCGGCCTCGAAGTCACCACCCCCGCCAAGGCCGCCAAGTGGGCTGACGTCGTCATGATCCTCACTCCCGATCAGACCCAGGCGAAATTGTATGCGGAGGAAATCGGACCATACCTCAAGCCAGGTGCGCTTCTCCTCTTCGCACACGGCTTCAATATTCACTTCAAGACCATCGTCCCGGCCAAGGACATCGACGTAGGCCTCGCCGCACCTAAGGCTCCCGGTCATCGCGTGCGCGAAGTCTTCACCGAGGGCGGCGGCGTACCCTGCCTCATCGCCGTCCATCAGGACGCGACCGGCAATGCCCACGCCCTTACCCTCAGTTACCTCAAGGGCATCGGCGGCACCCGCGCCGGAGTGCTCGAGACTACATTCAAAGAGGAAACCGAGACCGATCTATTCGGCGAGCAGGCTGTGCTCTGCGGGGGCGTCAGCGCCCTCGTCAAAGCTGGCTTTGAGACATTGGTCGAAGCCGGCTACCAGCCCGAGAGCGCATACTTCGAGTGCCTCCACGAGCTCAAGCTCATTGTCGATCTCATCTATCGCGGCGGCCTAGCTTATATGCGCTACTCCATCTCCGACACCGCCGAGTGGGGCGACTACGTCAGCGGTCCGCGCGTCATTAACGAAGAGAGCCGCGCTGCGATGAGGCAGATCCTCACCGAAATCCAGAACGGCAAGTTCGCAAAAACATTCTTGAAAGACCAGAACTCCGGCCGCAAGAAGTTCGAAGCCTTCCGCAAGAAGGAAGCCAAGCATCCCATCGAAGTCATCGGCAAAAGCCTTCGCGCGTCAATGCCCTTCCTCGACCCCGTCACCGTCGAAGAAGTGCGCAAAACGCGGTAAGCATAATCGACAATCTGGGTGCCCCACCCTAGCCGCGTCTTTGTTTTTGCGGCTAGGGTGGGATCGCCACAGCGCCCCGCCCGCCTGTTCCCAGCACCGTCAACCCCGCCCTTCTAGCGAGAGTCCAATGCGACTCAATCTCCACCGCTCCCACGTCGCCAGTGAGATAGTGTCGAGAACTCGACCATCTCCAGTCTTCTGGGTGCGCAACCAACCCTCGCGCCAATGGATTCCTGTGCATGTATCGAAGCTTCTCAAATCGCTTTGTCTCGGAATAAACATTGAAGTCGAAATAGCGCACGAGCCAGAACGGGCGCTCAAGGGACCGCTTGGAGACCGAGGTTTTCAAAGCCTGAATCGCACGATCCAACGTCGCTCGCTTCGGTTCGGTCATCAGCATGTGCACGTGTTCCGGCATCACCACATAGCCGAAAACATGAAATACATAGCGCCTGCGCATCTGTTCCAATGCGCCCTCGAAAACATCCCTAGCCTTTGAAGTCTCGAAATATGATCTCCGGCCCCAACAACTGAATGTCAGGAAGTGAAAGTCTCCCGCTTGTTGATACCGCTTAAGGCTGGATGGCATGGCATCGGAAGTCTACTCCCACCCTAGCCGCAAAAACAAGGACGCGGGTGGGGCACCCCAATGGAATATGCTGCGAAACACAACCGTACTTTAACTGAATCGCTTTTGCATCACTTCACCACCGTATCCGCTCGAATATCTTCCGCAGCCGCGCCCCCTTCCCCGCATTCACCATCTCCACAAATCCCACACGTCCATCCAGATGCATACGAAAAGCCGGGTGCCCATCGCGATTCTGGCTTTCCGCGCCATGCCTCATGCAATTCGTCAGAATCGCCTTCAGCCGATCGAAATCCGCGCGCACCACATTGATGTGCTCATTGGTCACAAGTCCAGCAAGATATTGCCGCACGCCCTGCCGCATCACGCGCGTTTTGCGATAGTGAACCGCGAATCCCTCCCCCAGCAGAATCGCCGCCGCCCGCAACGCAAATCGTTCCACGCCCCGCGCAAAATCCGCACCACCGGAAAACGCCAGGTCATCCGCATAGCGTGTATAAGTCGCCCCAGCCGCCTTAGCCAATCCATTCAGCCGGCAATCCACGCGATATGCGCAGAGATTCGCCAGAGCCGGCGAGGTCGGCGCGCCCTGTGGCAGGTGTCGAAACGAATACAGCGACCGCGCCTCCGCCATGGCCAGCGGATCCAACCCCTTCCCAAGCGTCTTCCACATTCTGCGCGGCGCAGCATTGGTGCAGATGCCTCCCAGCAAACTTGCCACTGCATCCGGATACCCAGCCGTGCGAAAGAACGCCTGTACTCGCGGTCCAGCAATCGATGGAAAGAAGTCCCGCAAATCCATCCGCAGCACCACACGTTGCGCTACATGCGGTGCGGCAAAAGTCTTGATGGATCGGCCCCTCACAAAGCCATGCGCCGCGGCATGAGTTGGTATCTTCTCAAGTAACTCGTGCAGTATAACTCGCTGTAACTCCTTGAGCCTCTTCTTAGGCGCCTCGATAAGTCGAATGTTACCGCCCTGTTTCGCCAGAACGCGGTAATGATAATGACCAATCGGCCCATCGCCGCTCCCCACGCGCGCATTCAGCCGCTTCAAATCCGCGAACCACTCCAGTTCGCTCGCACTCAATCCGAGCCAAGCCGCCAGCTCCCCCACCGTTTCGATCTTCGGAATCGGCCAGCCTCGCGCCGCATCTGCCGGCTGCATCCGCGCAGGCCCTGTTACCCATTGCGCAATCCGTAATTTGCCTTTGTATTTCTGCTCTGCGTCGCGCAGCCCCTCATCCGCCCGCAGAAACTCGATAACATCCCTGCGTCTTGGCCGGGCCTGCGAGCCAAATGCACGCACATACCGCAGCGCCAGCCCGCGCACCCAGCGCCATTTCCTGCCAAGTCTCACGTGCACCCGCGCTGCAATGGAATCCACCACCGCTTCCCCGGCGAGAATCGACCGCGCCATCGCAGAATAAAAAGAAGGATTCAGCATCGCGAAAAAACAGCGGAATGCCCCAACGAGTCTGACACTGCGTGACCATCCGGCGCGCAGACGCCTGCCGGTCACGCGACGAATTGAGGAGTTATTCACGTTCCCCTGGGGTAACCCCAGAGAGGACCGAATCGAGCCGCGAAGCCCGACCCAAATCCGGCTTGGAGCATTCCACTGCCTGCAGGATGATAGCACCGGCCTTCCCCACATTCCATCAAAGGAAAGCCGATTCACCCCAGTTCCGCGAAGTTCATCTCCGATCAAGCCGGAACGCCATCGCCTGAAAATCTCCCCGGAACCCCTCGTCGAAGTCGAGCCCATGGTTCATCCACCACGCCCCGCTCGCCACCGCTGGTGTTCCCGCACGCGCCTTGCCTTCTATCGGCGTGAGTGCATACTCAGCAGCAGGCTCCAACCCCTTCAACTTGAGCGTCGGAAACGAACGCCCCTTCTGCGTTGAATGAATGAACGCGAACACCACGGACTGGCCCTTGTCCGCCCGCACCGTTTGCGTAGCCGAGAATTCGCTCCCATCCCGCGGCGAAATTAGCCGGAACAGCGCCCCCTGCACAATTGTCGGCTGCACCTGGTGGTAAGCCGCAATCAGCCGCTTGGCCGTCGCCGTCTCTTCGGGTGTCCACTTGGTAATGTTGGCGCCAATCCCCAGCGATCCCTGCATCGAGCTCAGCATGCGATAGCTCAGCGAAGTAGTGCGCTTGTTAAACCAGTGCGGCGAATCCGTCACCCACGCCATCATGATCTGCGGCGTATATGCGTAGGTGAACCCATCCTGAATCGTCAGCCGATCGAACGGATCAGTGTTATCCGAAGGCCACACCTCGTCCGCGTAGCGAAGAATCCCCAGGTCCACTCGCCCGCCGCCGCCAGAGCAGTCCTCGATCTCAACTTGCGGATGCTTCTTTCTGAGCTCACTCAAAATCCAATACAGATTCTGCGTGAATTCCACATACACCCGCTTCTGTTCCGCCGCCGGCAACTGGTCCCACCCCGGCTCGCTCCAGTTGCGGTTGTAGTCCCACTTCAAAAACGCGATGTCGTTTTCGTTCAGAATCTTGTCAAGAAAACCGAGCACATAATTGCGCACATCCTGCCGGGCAAGGTTCAACACTAACTGGTTTCGCAGCTCGCTCTCCGGCCGCCCCTGAAAATGCAGTACCCAATCCGGATGCGCGCGGTACAAATCCGAATCCGGATTCACCATCTCCGGCTCAACCCACAGCCCAAAATCCATTCCCAGCGCATGAACCTTGTCGATGAGTGGCTTCAATCCGTTGGGAAATTTCTCCTTATTCACATACCAGTCGCCCAGCCCCGCATGATCGTCTTTGCGCTGTCCAAACCATCCGTCGTCCATCACAAAGCGATCGATGCCCAGTGCGGCCGCCTTCGCCGCCAGCGCCATCTGCCCCGCTTCGTTTACACGGAATTCCGTGGCCTCCCACGAGTTATAGATCACCGGCCTTGGCCGCGGCATTGCCTGCCCCGCAGCAGCCTGCGTACGTGGCAGAATATTCTCCAATTCAAATCCATGCATCAACCGCGAAGCTCCACCCAACCCCTCCTTCGCATACCCACCATAAAAGATCGGCGTGTCCAACTTTTCGCCGGCCTTCAGCACATAGCCAAAATCAAATGGATTGAAGCCTCCTGTAACCCGCACCTCGTCCAACTGGTCCTGCTCCACAGTGATGCGCCACGAACCGCTCCAACCGAGCGCACCGAACCACACGTCCCCACTCTCCTCTGAAGCCTCACCGCTCTGAATCGCAAACCACGGATTCGCCTGGTGCCCCGTCGAACCCCGCCGGCTCTCAATCACACGCGCGCCCGGGTGCAGGGTCTCCTGATTCAAGTTGAATTCCCCAGCCCAGCGGCCGGTCAAATAATTCAGCGTGTAGTGTCCCGCTGGCAGCGCCCATGCCGCAGCAGCTGCTTGCTCCACAGTGACCGCATCGCCGCCACGATTCTCGATCGTCGCGCTCCGTGCCAGAATTCCGCTCTCCGCATCCATCGCATAATGCAGCGTCACGAATATCGGCCGCGAAATATCCTTCAACACCACGTCGAATCCAAGCGCCGTCTCCGCATTGCTTTCGTAGTGCAACACCAGGTCGCGGTTCCCATCGGCAAACGTCACCTTCAGCGCCGGCTCATTGAAAAGACCCGCGCCCCATCCCGCAAACTCCTGCGTCGTGTTGTTGTACGAAGAATCAAAAGACGCCCACCCCGGCATAGGCTGGGCCTGCGGAAAATTGTCTGACGCGCCTAGCCGTCCGCCCCAGTAGAGTTGCTGCAACTCCCCGCGGGGGTTCACGCCGAACACATACGAAACTCCGCCGCCATCGAGCCGGAAAACCTTGGTTCCCGGATCGAATCGAATCGACCTATTCTGTGCAAGAACAATCAAAGGACAGGCCAGCAAAACGAGTGCAATTGAAAAGGTTTTCAGCACGAGCGGTTCCCTCCTGCAATTCATCAAACCGCCCAATCATACCATCCGCTTTCGCAGTCGATCTTGACGTGCTTCTCACGCGATGGGCTGACTGGTAAGCGGCAATCCCTCAAGCCTCCTGGGTTACCGGTCTATCCGCAGCCAACCCAACGCGCCCTTGCGCCCGCTCGCGCCACGCCACAATCGTCGAACAAGCAAAGATCAGAAGCAGCGGGTCCAGCGTCCGCATATGGTACGGCTCGGGATGGCTGAAGTAGTAGATCATCGGAAACAGAATCAGCACTCCTGCATACCGCACCGCCTCAAACCGCTTGCGCTTCCACAGCAGGAAGAGCCCGATCATGCCGAAGATCGTCAGGAACGAAGCGAAAGGAATATTCTCCGGGTCCATCGGCTCCATGTTCAAATAAGCAGGGTCAAAACTCCAATACCCATACCACAAATAGAGTGAGCGGCGAAGGCACATCTCCGCATACCAACCCGGATGCGCGTGAATGTAATCCCGGGCCTGCTCCGCCTTATGGTCCATATAGGTAAGCTCGCCCATACTGTTGTAATCGGCCAGCTCTTGCGCATCATGCAGCGGATGAAGCTGATCGCTTGTCCACCGCGTCGAGTACCCGTTGTTGCCCATCCACAGTTCCAACCCCATGCTGTCGCGCATGGGAATGAAGCGGTGAAACACCACTGCATCCCGAATCAGCCAAGGAGCAATCGTCGCCGCCAACACCAGCGCAGCACCCCCCCCCGGCGCCAGCCAGCGTTTCCCGGCGCGCGCCAGCCTCCACGCGGCAAGCATCAAAAGAAACGGGATCACCACCAGCACCGAAGGCTCAACCAGCCCCGCAAACCCCGCCAGCAATCCAAATCCCGCCCAGAGTCCGAGCCGCGGCGAAGCCTCCATATCCTGCGCCAGATAAAGCAGCCAGCACAGGCTCAACAGCAGCAGGTGCGTCGACCAGGCCCACGCCGCCGCAAAGTAAATTCCATATGGAAAGAATGCCCACGCCCACCCCGCGCACAATCCCACGCGCGTCCCAAAACTCCGCCGCGCCAACAGGAAAATCGGAATACAGGCCAGCGCATTTGTCAGGCAATCGAACGCGTGAACAGCAAAGATCGACGCTGCCGTATGAACCCCAAAGACCTTGAAGATCCCAGCCACAATCAGCGGATAAACCGGCGGCATAATCGCTGAAGTCTGGTCGGAAACAAACGGGCTTCCAAATCCGTGCCCCGCCACCAGCGACCGCGCCACATTCCCCTGTTCCCAGGCATGAATGTGGTCCGCATCCATCAGATTTTCAATGGTATCGAACGGAATCACCGCCATTCGCAGCGCCAGCGCCACCAGCACCATCCACACCACTACAGGCACGGCGCGCAACCGCTCCCGAATCGGCCCCCTCAAGCTGTTTCCCCGTCTCTCACGTTCTTCATGATAGACGGGGAAAGCAACTGCGAGCCATACACAACCGCGCTGACTCAACAAAGCTGATGCTGGGCAGGAAAAACTTCAAAGGCCTGAAACTAACCAGTGCTCTTCGTTGTCGCCTCAGCCGGCACGAGCTTTGGACCGTCTTGCGCCGGTACGTCCTTGAACCAGCCCGTCAATCCAGTTTTCGGATCTCGAACTTTGACCCACCTCTCCTCGTTCGTCCCCAATAATTCCAGTCGATTTTGATTGCCTTGAGGCGGCGCTGTAGAATCCCACCCGACTACATTGCAATACCACCAGATTTCGAACTCGCCTTCGCCTCCGGAGTTGAGAACCCAGAACACATCGCCCTTTTTCATAACGGCGATGTGCTCGCTCCCTCCGTTGAAGCCTATCCCCACCCTGGAATCGTGCGCAGCAACAAACCGCAGAGGATGAACAACGATTGAATCTCCGTAGAGTGCTTCGACGACAGTCCCGCCTTTGACCGTTCCAACAGCATGCTGACTTCGAGGACTCGCATACAAGACAATGTCAACCTGCGTTTTCCACGGCCCGTGATACAGTTCATCTAACGATTTTTCGGTCCCTGCCTGAAAGGGGTAAGAACTCTTAACGATCCAGATCGCAGGTGGCCCTGCAGCGTTACACTCCTTGGCCGTTTCACCCCAAACAAACGGGCTGACGAGCACCAGAACAGTCCCCGCCAACGCCTGCAGCAGGCTATTCTTCATAGCCGCCCTTCCAGGAAGAAAAATGAAGTCGATGAAACTGTAGATTGCGCATCCGATTCTGTCCATGGCCATTTCCGACACTCCAAATTAAAATTGCAACAACTCCGATCCGGTGATGCACCCAATTCATCCCGCCTCGTGAAAAGTTCGCTCCCTGCGTTGACCCCACAATCGGCTATCCTGAAACTGCAAGCCCGGAGGTCCCCGGATGCTCTCCCCCGCCGTCACTTCGCCTGCCTGTCCTACCCCCGTCGAAGAAATCGCCGAAGCCATAGATCGCATCGGCCCTTTGCACGGCCTGCCTTTGGAAGACCGTCTCTGGCTCGCCCGTCACGGCAATGAGCTGCTCGCCGCCGCCGGCGATGTCCTCTTTGAAGAAGGCGCACCAGCCGAGCACATGATGCTCATCCTCAAGGGAGAAATTCATGTGCGCCGCCAGCACGGCGGCCCCATGGCCTTGTTCATCGGCCGCGCCGGACAAATGACCGGTTTGCTGCCCTTTTCCCGGATGAAAAGCTACGGCGGCCAGGGATTCGCCATCACCGATTGCTGGGTCCTCGCCATCCACAGGTCTGCATTCGACGACATGCTCAAGGCCATCCCCTCCATGGGCCAGCGCGTTGTCACCACGCTTCTAGACCGAGTCCGCGAGGTCACCCGCATTGAGCAGCAGGCGGAGAAGCTTAACGCCCTCGGTAAGCTGGCGGGCAACCTGGCCCACGAGCTCAATAATCCCGCTTCTGCCGCCCAGCGCGCCGCCGCCAACCTGGTTACCGAACTCAGCGCCAGTCGAGAAAACCGCTTCAAGCTCGTCAACCTCTGCCTCAGCGAAAAGCAGATCGAAGCCATCGAAAACTGGGAACAGAAGATCTTCGACCGCAAGCCCCAGTCCGCCGATCTGCACGCCGCCAGCCTCATCGCCCGTGAAGAATCCATCCGCGCCTGGCTCAATGCCCTGCCCTGCCCGGACTCCTGGGAGATCGCCGCGCAATTGGCCGAGGACTCCGTCACCCTCGCCGACCTCGACCAGCTTCCCGCCATGCTCGGCCACACCGAAATCTGCGTTCTGCTCCAGTACCTCGCCCGCTATCTGCGCTCCAGGCGTTCCACTGAAACGCTGGTTAACTCCACTGCCCGCATCTTCGACCTCATCAGCGCCATCAAGGCCTACTCCTACATGGACCGCGCGCCCATCCTTGAAGTCGATGTGCCCGCCGGCCTCGACGCCACCCTGCAGATGCTCCAGTCCCGCATCGGCAACGTCCAGGTCATTCGCGACTACGCCCCCGACCTGCCCCACATCAGCGCTTACGGCAGCGAACTCAACCAGGTCTGGACCGCTCTCATTGAGAACGCTCTCGAAGCCATCGCCGAGATGGACAACCTCGGTATCCAGGCCCAGCTCCGCATCACTGCACGCCTTGAAGGCGACATGATGCTGGTTGAAATCCAGGACTCCGGCCCCGGCATTCGCCCCGATTTGCAGGACCGCATCTTCGAGCCCTTCTTCACCACCAAGCCCCCCGGCCAGGGTTTAGGCCTTGGCCTCGACAACGCCATGCGCATCGTCCGCAAGCATCGCGGCCACATCAGCGTCCGCTCCGAACCCGGCGACACCTGCTTCCGCGTCCGCCTCCCCCTCGACCAGTTACAGGCTTATTAGGGAAACCCGGCCCAGGTCAAGGACCGAAAAGCGATTGAGAATCCTCCGGATGCCAGCCGATGCATCCGGAATTCTGTCGGAGTGCCCCCAAAAACCTGCGATAGGGCGACTTCTCAATCGAGCGAAGCCAGAGTAGTGTGCCCTGTCGAGTCTTGTGCAGGGTCGCCGCTCCCTGGCGTCGTGGGGGCGGCGACTTGGGCGCTGCGGCTTCGGGATGTGGCCACTCTGGTTTCGCTGGAGCAGTACGTAAGTCTTTTGTTTTGCGGATCGGTCAGGAACCGATTTGACGTAAGTGCTTTGTTTAAGGGGTCAAAATGGACCAATTCATACGTAACATATTTGTTTACAGCATATTGCAAAAAATCCCGGAAAATGGCATGAACTCTATTTGGCGGAATGCCGTGTTTTCGTCCATGACGAGCATTTCCGCGGGCCGGATTCTTGCTTGATCTTTCTTGATTGTGCTCCGAAGAGAAGAAATGGACTGCAATTGCGGCCAGAATTCTTTCGGGGATGAGGAGACTGAGGTCGCGGCGATTTGAGCACAGCCGCTTCGGGGTACGTCGCTCCGTCGAAAAATCCTGCAAATAATTCCTGTTGCTTTCCAAAAGGAAACATGCCATTATCCCTGTTGGAAACCTAAAGGTGGGACTCCCGATGAAAGAAAAACCCGACGTCTTGCAAGGAACGCTTGCGCTGATGGTCCTCAAGACACTGAATCTGCTTGGACCGCAGCATGGTTACGGTATCGCCCGGCGCATCGAACAGATCAGCGGAGATCTACTGGCTGTCAACCAGGGAACGCTCTATCCCTTGCTGCTGAAACTGGAGCATGAAGGCTCAATTGCCTCGCAATGGGGCGTATCGGAAAACAATCGCCGGGCGCGCTTTTATCGCCTTACCGAAGCCGGCCACACGCAACTGCGGGCGGAAACCAGCGATTGGGAGCAAACCGCGGCAATCATTGCGCGCTTTTTCAAGGTCAAAGCGGAGGATCTGGCATGAAATTCCTGCGACGTTTCCTGATACGACTGTTGAATTTCGCAACCATGCGGAGCGCCGACCAACGCCTGCACGATGAGATCGCCGAACATCTCGCATTGCAAATCGAAGAGAATCTGGGCGCGGGTATGGCCCCTGCCGAGGCCCGGCGTCAGGCCGCACTCAAGTTTGGCGCGGCCGAAGCGATAAGGGAAAACCACCACGCCGAGCAAAGTCTTCCATTTGTCGAGAATCTGTTGCAAGACCTGCGGTTCGCGGTTCGCACGCTTCTGAGATCTCCTGGATTTTCATTCATTGCGATCGCCACAATGGCCCTGGGCGTAGGAGCGACGACCGCGATCTACAGCGTGATTGATGCCACCCTGCTGCACCCTTTGCCGTACACAAATCCCACCGAGTTGACTCACGTCCAGGACGACCTTCCCGGCGTTGGCGCGCAGGACGTCGGCATCTCCATCCCTGAGTTGAGGGACATGCAGAGTTCCGGGATCTTCCAGAACGTGTCGCTTTACGGCTTCGGGTCAGTGAACCTGACCGGCAGCGCACAGCCCGCGCGTATCGCCTTCAAGCCGGTCACACCCAATTACTTCGCGGTCCTCGGTGCGGACGCGCAACTGGGCCGCACGTTCGATCCTCACGACGCCACCCCAGGCTTCAATCTTGAGGTCGTCATCAGCGACGGGCTCTGGAAGCGGGCATTCGGAGCCGACCCGCATATCCTCGGCAAAACGTTGCGCCTGGACAACGACGTTTATCATGTTGTCGGCGTCATGCCGCCAGGCTTTCGCGATCAGGGTCAAACCAGCGAGGAGCGAAATACAGATTTGTGGGCAGGAACCGGTTTTGCCGGCGATCCGGCGCCGCCTCCGTTGCGCAGTTCGCGTTTGACTCTCGGGGTCATCGCGCGCCTGAAGCCGGGTCTCTCCATTACGGCCGCGCAGGGGCACCTCGATGCGCTGGTTGGATCACTGAAGAAGCAGTTTCCGGCGGAGTATCCGGCACAGACCGCTTGGACTGTGCGTCTGATTCCGCTAAGCGAAACCGTGGTCGGCAGCGTTCGACAATCTCTGATTCTGCTGTTCGGTGCGGTCGGGTTGGTCCTCCTGATCAGCTGCGTCAACGTTGCCAATCTGCTGCTTGCCCGCGCCAGTGCTCGAGGACGAGAGATCGCCGTTCGCCAGGCTCTCGGAGCGGCAAGAACGCGCCTCATCCGCCAGCTTCTGACCGAGAGTCTGCTGCTCTTCCTGCTTGGCGGCATCGCTGGCTTTGCCATTCTCTTTTGCACCAGGCATTTCCTGCTGCAGCTTGTTCCAGAGAGCCTCCCGCATCTCAACGACATATCGATTGGCTGGGGCGTGCTGGTGTTTGCTGTCGCCGTTTCCGCCGCAGCCGGAACCATCTTCGGGCTTGCTCCCGCCTGGCTCATGAGCCATGTCGATTTGACTGGGACGCTCAGGCAGGAAGGACGCGGCTCAAGTGGGTCTCAGGGGCGCTCGCGCGCACGCCGGACTCTGGTCGTCAGTGAGTTGGCGCTGTCCCTGGTGCTGATGGTCGCCGCGGGCCTACTGCTGCGCAGCTTCTGGGACTTGTTCAAGGTGCAGCCCGGTTTCAATCCTGACCGCGTCATAGCCGTTCAAACCTGGTTGCCGGTGCCCAACGATCCCAATACGGATATCTACCGGACCGCCACCCAGGAATCGGTCTTGCTTCGCGAAATTCTTCGCCGCAGCCGCGCCCTGCCGGGCGTGGAAGAAGCAGCCGTCGGCAATTTGTCCTCTCTTCCACTGGGCCACGGTCACGGCGATCTCAATCCGCTGCCATTGATCCGCGAAGGTCTCGATACAAAGGACAATCAGGCTCCTCTGATCGACGGTTCCGTCGTTTCGCCCGAATACTTCCACCTGTTGGGCATGATGCTCTTGCGCGGACGCCTTTTCAGCGACCAGGACCTTGAAGATATGCCCCAGGTTGCGGTAATCAATCAGGCCGCGGCCCGCACCTTCTGGCCAAACCAGGACCCGCTTGGCAAACGTGTCCGGTTGAACTCTGCCAAGCCAGTCTGGACCACGATCGTCGGCGTGATTGCGGATGCCCGTACGGAATCTTTGGCGGACGCGGTAATTCCGCAGATCTACCGCAGCACGTACCAGCACACCGCCAAAGACCTCGCCATCTTCCTGCGCGGACAACTCGATCCCAGCACCATCTCCGCCCAGGTGCGGAGCCAGGTCCAGTCCGTCGATGCGGAACTTCCCGTCTTCCATGCGGAGACGCTGGATGACGTGCTCTCCACATCGCTTTCCGTCAGGCGATTCTCGATGGAAATGGTGGCGCTTTTTGCAGCCACTGCGCTGCTGCTCGCCGGACTTGGAATCTACGGAACCATTTCCTACGTCGTCAATGAGCAAACGCGCGAGATCGCCATTCGACTTGCGCTGGGCGCACAAAGAGGCAACATCCTCAAGATGGTGCTGCGCCAGGGCCTCGGTTTGGCCGTCGCTGGCGCCAGTGTGGGTCTGGCCGGATCGCTCATCGTTTCTCATCTCATGGCTGGCCTGCTCTACGGCGTGTCGCCTAACGACCTGCCCACCTTCGCTGGCGTCACCCTTGTACTCACCACTGTCGCGCTCGCCGCCAGCTATATCCCGGCGCTGCGCGCCATGCGCCTCGACCCGATCACAACACTCCACTCCGAGTAACCCTTTGGGCGGGCACGGAGGAGAGAGGCCGAACGATAAATACAAAACTGGGCGCGACTTCAGTCGCGCCCAGGCGCTTTTTGCTTTTTTCGTTGGGTATTTCCGCAACCTGTTTAGCCCCCGCGGGATGGGCGCCAGCCCTTATTTCTCCACTTCCACGCCCCGCCAGAATGCCACATATCCCTTGATCTTCCGGGCCGCCGGCTTGGGGTCCGGATAGTACCAGGCCGCATCCGGATTATCCTGCCCGTCGATCAGCAGGTTCAGATAGCGCGCCTGCCCCTTCCACGGACAGGTAGAAGTGGTGCTGCTGGGCCGAAAATACTCCCGCTTCAGGCTGGATTCGGGAAAATAGATATTCCCCTCAACAGTCTCCGTCGCATCGCTTTCGGCAATCAATTTGCCATTCCAAACTGCTCGTGCCATGGCGCATTCCCACGTGAAATCGCAGTTTCCCCGCCGCCCGGTAAAAATCGGCCCGGCACGGAACGGATATGACATTACCAGAGATTGAGCGCCGTGGCGAGTCCTTTTGTCGATCCGATCGCTACGAAGTGCCTACTTTGCCGCCGCAATCGAGTCGATATGAACGCTCTTCTTCGAAGCATCGGCCGTCGCGGTCACCGTCACGTGGCTGCCATAATAGGACTTCACCGCATCCGGATTGTCGATCGTCCAGACTTCCTTCTTGGCCTCATCCACAAACACCGGGGCTTCGCCGCCATCGATGCACTTTTTCACGCACGCCGCGCCGCTCCCGGCATGTTTCGCCCCGCACATCGCGTCGGAGATCCAGCCATTGATGGTGGTATCGGCCGCCATCGCCGACAACGGAGCAAATGCAAGAACGACGGTGAGCAATGCCGCTACACGTTTCACAGGAAACCTCCGGGGAATTTGCAACTCTCGACCGCCTACAATCATGCACCCTGGACCGCCAATCCCGCAAGGCCAAAGGAGCAAATGCTACCTCCAGAAGAAGAGCTTCAAGAGAGGTGCCAAGGCTATACAGCCGCCCTGATCTTCTGCCGCGCCTCCACGTTTTTCGCAACCCCTTCATACCGCTGCGCCGCCGCTGAAAACCTGTTGATCAACTCCGAAGTCTTGGTCAGGAATCCCGGGTTCTTCTCCCGAATCGCTTCCAGGATAGGAGCGAACTTGGCCAGCAGAAAGAATCCCTCTGCGTTGCAGTCCACAAACAATTCAGCAGAAACCGCACCGTGCAGCACCATCGCCGCCGCCATCTCCCAGTAGGTAATCACCTGCCGAAACCACGCACTGTGCGGGTCAGCAGGATTCGTTGAGACGGCAAAAAACTCCTCCGCCGTTGCCGGCCAGAAGTCTCCCGTCATCCACGCCCGGGCTTTGCGCATCTCCGCTTCCGTGCGCAATTCGTACAATCTAAGAATAATTTCCGCATCCGCAGGCGTTGCAAGCATCCGCTCCATAGGTTAATTCTCCGATGTCCATACTAACGGATTCAACCGGCCAACGCTGTCCAATAAGAATCTTCAGACCTCCAGCAAGTGCGGCCCACGCCCTTACTTCCCCCCCTTCTCCACCACCGGCCCATGCGTCTCCGCGGTCGGCGGAGGCGGTGCATCCCCAATCCGCTTCGAATAGGTGCAAGACTCCCCAGCTTCCATCACCGCGGCGCCCTTGCCCACACCCTTGGCCGCGACCTTCTTTGTCTTCGTCTCTTCCTCGGCAACCTTCTTCTTGTTCGGGCATTCCAGATAGATTCCCGACCGCAACGTCTTCTCCACCAAATACGGACTGTCGCACTCCGGGCACTTCTTCGCTACGGGCTTGTAATTCGACGTGAAGTCGCACTTGGGATAATTGGTGCAGCCCCAGAAAACATTCCCGCGCCGCGCCTTGCGCTCGGCCAGGTCGCCCGTGCCGCACTTGGGACACTTCATCCCTTCAATCAGATTCTGCTTCACATACTTGCACTTCGGATATCCCGAGCAGGAAACAAACTCCCCATACTGTCCTTGCCTCAGCACCAGCGGCTTGCCGCACACCGGGCAATCTTCTCCGGTCGGTACGGGCGGCTTCTGCTGCTGTTTCTGGCTCAGCTTGCGAATCGTCTTGCACGGCGGGTCGGCGCTATAGTCGGGGCAACTCATGAACATCCCAAACGGCCCGCGCCGCAGCACCATCACCTTGCCGCAGTTCTCGCAGTATTCTTCTTTCTCGTCGGCCTCCTGCGCTTCCGGAGTATTCATGTCCGGCTTCGCAGCCGTGTTCTCCTTGGTAAACGTGCAGCTCGACGGATCCTTCTTGTCATACGCCGAACAAGCAAAGAACGTGCCGAACTTGCCCCACTTCAGCACCAAAGGCGACCCGCAAAGATCGCATTTCTCATTCGTCATCTGCTCGAGCCGCTTGATGTCGCGCATTTTCTTGCCGGCATCCTTCAGCTCGTCTTCAAAGTGGTCGTAGAACCCGTTCAGCAGGACCGTCCACTTCTCCTTGCCCTCTTCAATATCGTCCAGTTCCTCTTCCAGCTTGGCCGTATACGCCATATCGAAAATGTATGGAAAACTCTCCACCAGCAGGTCGCACACCACCACACCAATCTCCGTAGGATAGAACCGCCCTCGCGATCCTCCGTGCTTCACCACATACTCGCGGTCCTGAATGGTGTTGATGATTGACGCATACGTTGAAGGCCGGCCAATGCCTCGCTCTTCCAGTTCCTTCACCAGCGAAGCTTCGTTGTATCGCGGAGGCGGCTGCGTAAACTTCTGCTCCTTCTCCAGCTTTTCCAGAGCGAGTGCCTTCACGCCATCCAGATTCGGCAGTTTGTTCGTCGACTCGTCGTCGTCATCCTTTTTCTCTTCGCTCGCTTCATAGACCTTCAAGAATCCATCAAACCGCAGCACCGAACCGGAGACGCGAAAATCGTAGATCTTCCCGTCTTGAGTGCTCTTTGCCGCGATCTTGGCTGTCGTCACATCGAAGATCGCCGGCGTCATCTGCGATGCCACAAAGCGACGCCAGATCAGCGTATAAAGCTTCAACTGCTCGTCACTCAAATAACGCGCAATCGACTCCGGCGTCCGCGATGCATCCGTCGGACGAATCGCTTCGTGCGCATCCTGCGCGTCCTTCTTGCCCTTGTAGTGGTTCGGCGTCTCGGGCAAATATTGCGAACCCAATTGCTTGCCGACCCACTCCCGAGCCGCTTGAATCGCGTCCGGAGCCACACGCGGCGAGTCGGTTCTCATGTACGTGATCAGGCCGGTCGTACCCTCCGCGCCCAGATCGATTCCTTCATACAGCCGCTGCGCAACACCCATCGTACGGCGCACATTGAACCCCAGCTTGGTCGACGCATCGCGCTGCAACTGGCTTGTAATAAAAGGAGGCAGCGGCCTGCGTTGCTGCTCCCGCGACTGCACCGAAACCAGCGACCACTGGGCCTTTTCCAGTGCAGCAACCACCGCAGCCATCGCAGCCTCATTGGGCATCGCGTTGGCGATGAACTGGTCCTTGCCGTCTTTGTCTTTGCCGTTCGCAACCCGCGCCGGTTCGCCATCCACGCCAATGAACTTCGCCTTGAAGCTCTTGTCCGCCTGCTTCTCCGGATGGAGCAAAGCCTCCAGGTTCCAGTATTCGACGGGACCGAAGCCGGCAATCTCTCGCTCCCGTTCCACAATCAGCCGCACTGCCACTGTCTGCACGCGACCTGCGGATAATCCACGGCGCACCTTCTCCCACAGTAGCGGCGAAATCTGGTAGCCTACCAAACGGTCCAGAACACGACGCGTCTGCTGCGCGTCCACCAGGTTCTGATCCACGTCACGAGCGTGCTTGAATGCCTCTTGCACAGCCTTTTTCGTGATCTCGTTGAACGTCACGCGGCGAATCTTCTTCTTCTCTTTCGCGCTCGTGCCCAGTTGCAGCGCCAGGTGATACGCAATTGCCTCGCCTTCGCGGTCAGGGTCGGGCGCGAGGAATATTTCGTCGGCTGCGAGCCCAAGCTTCTTCAGCTGTTCAACCACTTTCTCCTTGCCCGGAGACACGATCAGCTCCGGCTCAAACGTCCGGTTCTTCAGTTCCACGCCAATGTCGTTCTTCGGCAGGTCCATGATGTGCCCAATCGACGCACGCACGTCAAAGCCCTTGCCCAGATATTTCTCAATCGTCTTCGCCTTGGCGGGGGACTCGACGATTACCAGTGATTTGCTCATTTCCATCCTTAAACTCAGAACTACTCTACCTTGCCAGGCCCGTTTGACTTACGCCCGGCATTTCCGTTTGATTCCCGGTTCCTGATTCGGATCCGTTTCAAAATCGATTTGCGACCGAAGCCGCTCGTCACACTTCGGGCAAAACACCCCGCAAATGTTGCACCCTACCACGGAACACCATCCCGTTTCCACTCCACTCGCCACATTTCCTGCTTAATCTGCGCCAATTTCAAATACGCAAACTTCCTCACCGCGGTGCCAAAGCCCCGCAAAAAACTTGACTTAGCCTTGTAGGGGAAGTCTTCCCGAAGAAAAATTATCGCAACGCGCCTGCTGCCCGAAAATTACGACTCATCGCCATCCTTCCCCCCGAAGAATCTCAGGCAGAGATCCCGTGTATTCCCTGTTCTCTGATCCCTGTTCCCTGCTCTTCTCACATCGTCCGCACATAGTTCTTTCCCGGCAACCCCCGTATCCGCCCCGCCATCTCCAGCTCGAACAGCGCCGTAAACACCTCGGAAGAAGTCAGTTGCGTTTCCAGCGCATCGAGAATTTCATCGATCTGCAGGCTCACATCGCAACGCAGAACCTCGAGCACCATCGCCTCTTGCGGCCGCAGCCCCGGTTCCGGAAGAAGAGATGCCGTCGTTTCCAGTTTGGATTCAATCGGAGCCCCGTCTTCCAGTTCCAGCCGCACCTGCGAAGTCAGATCTTCCCACACGTCTTCCCAGGTAGCCGTAAGCTTGGCGCCCTGTTTAATCAGCGTGTTAGGCGTCCACGACCCCTTGTTCGTCACATTCCCCGGCACCGCAAACAGATCCCGATTCTGCTCCGCAGCACACCGCGCCGTCACCCGCGTCCCTGAATTCTCGCTCGCCTCCACCACCAGCACTGCTACGCTCAGCCCGCTCAAAATGCGGTTGCGCCGCGGAAAATTCTGTGGCGCCGGAAACGTCCCCATCGGCAACTCGCTCACAATCGCCCCGCCCAACGCCAGAATCTCCTCGGCCAGCTTCTTGTTCTCCTTGGGATAAACCACGTCGATCCCCGTGCCCCACACTGCTACTGTCGGCATCCGCGCCGCCAGCGCGCCCTTGTGCGCGCAGCTGTCAATCCCCCTCGCCATGCCACTCACAATGAGCAACCGCCGCGCCGCCAGATCCCGCGACAACATCTCTGCTATTCCCGACCCATACGGTGAAGGATGCCGCGTCCCCACCACCGCAATCGCCGGCCGCGACAGCAATTTCACCGGCCCGCGCACCCAAAGCACCGGCGGCGGCCTCTCCGGGTAATCCGCACAGCCAAACGTGACGATCGTCGCCCCTTGCGCCGCCACCCGTGCCCACTCCTGCTCCGCCGCCAACCGCGCCTTTCCATCAAAAATGAACTGCGCCGCAGCCGCCGGAAACCTCAGCGCCTCCAACCCCGTCAGCGGCATCGCAAATATTTCGCTCGCCGACCCCACCTGCTTCATCGCATCCAGAATCCGCTTCGGCCCCAGCCCCGGAGACAGCACCAGCGCAAGCCAAGCCAGCCGCTCCTCATCCAGCATCCCGCTGGCTTCGGTCTCCACGTCGCCTTGCGGCAATGTCGTCATCCACACACCGCCGCTGTCCGAAATCCGCACACTCTCGATTCCGTCACACGAAACCTTTTCGCTGTTTCTAATGAGTTTCCGCCAACCTTACCCTCCCAACAACCCTCTGTCAATGCGTTCCGTCACTCTGCGCTGATTCCCAACAGCGGCTCCGTGCCCCGTTCTTGCGTCTTTTTCCTGACGCGAGATTGGGAAACCTCAACCCTCAACCGGCCTCTGTCTTCGCATCCCAACCCCAGTGTTGATACTCTAAAGAGGAGTGAATCCAGTCTTTTATCCCCGTTCGTCGGATCCAGGTTCGGTGGATCCGAGTTCCTTAGTTCGCCTGCGCATCGCCGCCATCAACTTCCTCAACCCCGCGCCCCTCATGTGGGACTTCGAACACCCCCCCCTCAACGCCCAGCTAGCCCTGCGCTACCAGATCGATCGCATGTTGCCCTCCGAATGCGCCGACCGCCTCGCAAGCGGCCAGGCCGACATCGGCCTCATCCCCATAGCCTCCCTCGCCCACAATCCGTCTCTGCGCATTCTCCCCGGCTGCACCATCGCCTCCAAGCATCGCGTCCGTTCCCTGCTCCTCGTCCACCGCGCCAGTCGTTCGCTCACTTCCCTCCGCTCCGTAGCCGCCGACACCGCCAGCCGCACCACCCTCGCCTACACCCGCATCCTTTTCCATCATTGGGGCAATCCCGGCGTCCCGTTCTTCCCCGCATTAGCCGATCTCGACGCCATGCTCGAAATCGCCGACGCGGCAATTCTCATCGGCGACCCAGCTCTTCTAGCCATCGAGGAGCAAGCCAACCGCTTTGAGCGCACCGGAGAAGAACTCGTCTACCTCGACCTGGCCCATGAGTGGCACAGAATCACTGGCCTTCCCTTCGTCTCCGCCGTCTGGGGCATTGCATGCTGCGGACCTTTGGACGAGAGTATTGTCGGTGACTTCATCCAATCCCGCATCCACGGCCTTGAAAACATCGACGCTTTAGTAGCAGAATGGTCAAAAAAACTCCCCATCCCCGAACAAACCATTCGCACTTACCTGACAACGAACATCCACTATCTATTGGATGAAGAATGCATAGAAGGCATGAGAGTCTTCTTCCGGACAGCCGCCAATCTAGGCATTCTTCCTGAATACACCCTGAGAATCAGCGAATAAGTGCGCCAGAAATAAAAGGCCGATTCCGGAAGGAATCGGCCCCGAGCTTCTAACTGAAATCTGTCATCTGTAACCTGTCATCTGCTTTTCAAATCTCCCACCTAAGCAGCGCCGCCCCCACCGTAAATCCCGCTCCGGCCGCCGCCAGCAGCACCAGGTCGCCCTTCTTCAGCTTCCCTTCTTCCACAGCCGTCTCCATGGCCAGCGGAATTGTCCCAGCCGACGTGTTCCCATACTTCTCAATATTGATAATGACGCATGCCGGATCCATCCCCAGCCGGTCTGCGGTTGCGGTAATAATCCGCTTGTTGGCCTGGTGCGGAATGAAGCAGCCCAAATCCGTGCCCTTCACGCCATTGCGCTCCAGCAGCCGTTCCGTAGCCTCAGCCATCTTGCGCACGGCAAATTTGTAAACTGCCGGCCCGTCCTGGTAGATGTAATGCATTTTTTTATCCACTGTCTCATGCGTCGAAGGGTTCAAACTCCCGCCGCCCTTCAGGTTCAGCGAAACGCCGCCCGATCCATCAATCTCATGCAGAAAGTCGATGAACCCGACCTCGCCCTCTTCCGCCGGTTCCACCAGCACAGCGCCCGCGCCATCGCCAAACAGAACGCAGGTCGTGCGATCGGAATAGTCCGTCATCCGCGTGTTCGCGTCCGCGCCAATCACCAGAACCTTTTTGTGCGCCCCGCTCTCCACCAGTTTCACACCCGCCTGCAGTGCAAACACAAACCCCGAGCACCCGGCGGAAACGTCAAACCCCCACGCTCCCTTGGCCCCGATCTTGTCCTGCACCAAACAAGCCGTTGAAGGAAACATCATGTCCGGCGTAACCGTACCAACAATGATGGCCTCAACCTCACTCGCATCAATCCCCCGTGCGGCCAGGCACTTCTTCGCCGCTTCGACGCACATATCGCTCGTGCCCAGACCCGGAGCCAGCTTGTGCCGTTCACGAATGCCGGTCCGTTCCACGATCCACTGATCGTTGGTCTCAACCAGATTTTCCAGGTCTTTATTGGTAATCACATCGGGGGGAACGTAGGTCCCGAGCGCCGAAATCTTTGCGCGCCGGCCCACAATAGGACGAACACTAAGGCTCAATGCACTTCTCCTAAGAACAGGATGCCGGGGGCTCTGTCTTATCCGCCGCGGCGGAAGGACTGAAGTTTCTCTCCCTACAACTCTGTCATCCTGAGCGAAGCGTTTTTCAGCGGAGCCGAAGGACCTGCTTCTGCTCTTCGGGTTCTGTTTCAGGCCGATCGCTTCAGGTATTCATCAAAACCAAAAAAGTACCGGGTGACCTACTGCGCCCGTACTAGCCCGTTACCGTTGCTTCCTTCCGGACCTGGCGGGGTTGGCGGGATTACGTCGCGTAGGACCCGGCACTGATTGATTTTACCACCCCAACCT
The DNA here is from genome assembly GCA_049508975.1 of Occallatibacter sp. Taxonomy (GTDB): domain Bacteria; phylum Acidobacteriota; class Terriglobia; order Terriglobales; family Acidobacteriaceae; genus Telmatobacter. The sequence continues at coordinate 62,796 of JBELAI010000008.1, forward strand.
GCCCGTCGAGGAGCATGATTCCCATCGCGATTTACACCTGCAGTGAGCCGATGCAAATTGGGGCGGTCGAAGAACCTAGCCGGTCTGCTATCTCCGCAAAGCAGAGGCTGACTTGCTGCGCGCATCAAAAGCCCAAATCCCTCCCTGCCCCTCGTTCCGGCGAAGCGCGGAGCAGCTTCCTGAACCCAATCCGCACGTCCCTTCATCCAAGACTCCCGAGACACTATCGGGAGAAACCATGGGCCGCCGCTTTGCAGAACTCGCTTTCACACAACTCGTAAAGCAACATCAGAAACTGCGCGGCAGCCGGCATATCTACGAGAAAGTGGAGCGCTCGGCCGATGCCGGAGACCGCCTTGGCCCCCACGAGAAGAGCTTTATCCGCGAGTGCGATGGCTTCTATATGGCTTCCGTTTCAGAAACCGGCTGGCCCTACATCCAGCATCGCGGCGGAGAAAAGGGCTTTCTTCACGTTCTCGACGCCCAAACCATCGGGTTCGCCGACCTGCGTGGCAACACGCAATACATCAGCGTAGGAAACTTTCATCATGACGACCGTGTCGCCCTGTTTTTCATGGACTACCCGCACCAGCGGCGGTTGAAGATTCTAGGTCGAGTAAAGATTCTCGAAGGCGATGCCGACGCCCAGAAGACGATCGAAACTCTGCGTGTCCCAGGAGAAAAGTCTCTTGCCGAACGAGCGCTCATCATTCATGTGGAAGCATTCGATTGGAATTGCCCGCAGCACATCACACCGCGCTACACCGAGGAGGAATTGACCGAAATCCTCGAGCCCATGCGGCGTCGCCTTGACGCCCTCGAAGCCGAAAACAAGCGTCTGCGAGCCGCATCCCCTCAGCGCGAAATTCCCATCCCCGCTACAATAGATAAGTGATCAACAATTCCTCACCCACGGCCCCTTCCGTGGGCTTTATTTCGCTAGGCTGCCCCAAAAACCTCGTCGACTCCGAGGTCATGATGGGCCTGCTTGACCACGCCGGAGCACGCCTCACCAACCACCCCGAAGATGCCGAAATCCTCGTCGTCAACACTTGCAGCTTCATCGACACGGCCAAGCAGGAGTCCGTCGACACCATCCTCGAAATGGCCCGCCACAAAACCTCCGGCCGCGCCCGAAAGCTCATCGTCGCCGGTTGCCTCGTCGAGCGTTACCGCGACGAAATCATGAAAAGCATTCCCGAAGTCGACGCCGTAGTCGGCACCGGCGAGTTGGAATCCATCCTCGAAGCCGCCGGCCTCGCCCGCCCCGCCGCAGCATCAATTTCCCCCTTCAATATCCTCACCACCACCCAGGCCGCCGTAATGCATCCGGGAAAAGAATCCCAGGCCGGCACCCACAAACATGGCCACGCGGAATCTGCACGGACGAAGGGTACGGGCTTCAGCCCGTACATTGCCCCGACCAAAGAGGGTGGGGCTTTAGCCCCCGCATCGGTGAAGGGTACGGGCTTCAGCCCGTACATTGACCCAGCCAAAGAAGAAGGGGCTTTAGCCCCCGCATCGGTGAAGGGTACGGGCTTCAGCCCGTACATTGACCCAGCCAAAGAAGAAGGGGCTTTGGCACCTGCATCGGTGAAGGGTACGGGCTTCAGCCCGTACATTGACCCAGCCAAAGAAGAAGGGGCTTTAGCACCCGCATCGGTGAAGGGTACGGGCTTCAGCCCGTACATTGACCCAGCCAAAGAAGAAGGGGCTTTAGCCCCTGAGGTAAACTCCCGCCCTGAAGGCGACCTCCGCGAATCTCAGGGCCGCTTCAAACGCGACGACTGGCAAGGCGCAACCCACCTGCTCCCAACCTATCTCTACGACGAGTCCACCCCCCGCTTTCTCACCACCCCCAAATCCTCCGCCTACATAAAAATCGCCGAAGGCTGCGACCACCCTTGCACCTTCTGCGTCATCCCCAATCTCCGCGGAAAATTCCGTTCCCGCCGCTTTGAGTCCGTAGTCGCCGAAGCCCGAATCCTGGTCGCCCGCGGCGTTCAGGAGATCACCCTCATCGGCCAGGACACCACCTGCTACGGCGAAGATCTCGGCATCAAAGACGGCCTCGCCACCCTCCTCGACGCCCTCGCCAAAATCGAAGGCGTCCGCTGGCTCCGCTTCCTCTACGCCTATCCCAATCGCATCACCGGCAAGCTACTCGATACCATCGCCAAACACGACAACATCTGCAAATATCTCGATGTTCCCTTGCAGCACGCGTCGCCATCGGTCCTGAAAACCATGAAGCGCGGCGCGGGTGCCGACATCTTCCTCAGGACCCTCGACAAGGTCCGCGCAGCGGTCCCCGGCATTGCCCTCCGCACCAGTTTTATCGTAGGATTCCCCGGCGAATCGCAGGAGGACATCGCCATCCTCGAAGACTTCGTCAAAGAGGCAAAATTCGATTGGCTCGGCGTCTTCAGTTATTCCGACGAAGAAGGCTCCGGCGCATTTTCGCTCGACGCCAAGATCCCCAAGCGCACCATAGAATCCCGCAAGCGCCGGCTCATGAAACTCCAGCAATCCATTAGCAAGCAAGCCAAGCAACAGTGGGTAGGCCGCGAGTTAGTCGTGTTAGCCGAAGGCGAGAGCGAAGAGACGCCTCTCTTATGGGAAGGCCGCACCCAATTTCACGCCCCTGAAATCGATGGTAAGGTTTATATCAACGACTTCGCCGAGTTAGGCCCCGATGTTACCGAGTTACAGCCCGGCCGCTTCTACAAAGCCGAAATCACCGAAGCCCACGAATACGACGTAGTAGCCAGAATCCTCTCCGGCCCGCTATAGACTGCAGGACAGAATACAGAACTGTCATCCTGAGCGAACGGGGCCCCAAGCGCTTTTCAGCTTGGGGGTGGTGAGTCGAAGGATCTGCATTTGTTTTTCAAAAAACTTCGGAGGCACCACACTAAGGGTGGGCCGCCACCAACTCCGCTATAAACTAACCCCATGCAAGAGACCTCTTTCATCACCCCACCCGCCGCCCTTCCCTTCATTGAATCCCGCACCGCCGAGCTCAACTTCAACATGGCCTCCGAGCCCCGCACCGGCTCTCTTCTCCAGGTCCTCGCCGCCTCTAAACCCAAAGGCCGCCTGCTCGAACTGGGCACAGGCACAGGCCTCGCCACCGCCTGGCTCCTCTCCGGCATGGACGCCCATTCCGACCTAATCTCCGTCGACACCGACCCCTCCGTCCAAGCCGTAGCCCGCGAAGCCCTGGGCGCAGACCCGCGCCTCACCCTGGTTCTCGAAGACGCGGCCACCTGGCTATCCCGCCAAACCCCAGTCAGCTTCGACCTCATCTTCGCCGATGCCATGCCCGGCAAATACGAGTCCCGCGACGCAGCCCTGGCCCTCGTCGCCCCCGCCGGCTTCTATGTAATCGACGACATGCTCCCCCAGCCCAACTGGCCGGATGGCCACGACATCAAAGCCAGCAATCTCCTCGACTCGCTCTCTTTGCACCCCGGCTTCCACATGGCCTCCATGGCATGGTCTACCGGCATCGTCGTACTAGTGAGAAAATAAAGATAGACGTCACGCCCGACCAATCTCATGGCCACCAAGAAAAAATCCGCCAAACTTCTCCGCTGCCCCACCTGCGCCGAACTCGTTCTCTTCGACGGCGAAGACTTCCCCTTCTGTTCCGACCGCTGCCGCAAAATCGACCTCGGCAAGTGGGCCTCCGGCGTCTACAAAATCAGCTCCCCCATCCTCGACCCCGAAGTCCTCGAAGACCTCGGTGGCTTGGGCCCGCACCGAGGTGGTGAAAACGATGAGAACTAACGGATCCAGCGAGTCCCAAGTCCAAATCGAGAACCCCACGAAGTGGTTCGGCGGCGGCCACACCAAAAGCAGCGAAGATGACAACTAGACCGCCTGCCGATGCCCCCATCCAAAGAGTCCGCTCCATGCAATGGTGGGCCTGGACCATCGCCACCTTCTTCGGCGCTGGCCTCGGCAAACCCGGCCCCGGCACCTGGGGCTCCGTAGCCACCGTCCTCCTCTGGGCCATCTATGCCAAGCTAGCCCACCCCACGCCGCACGCCCTCCTCATCGCCCTCATAGCCCTGATCGCCTTTGCCCTAATCCTCGGAATCCCAGCCGCCACCATCGTCGCCCGCGAATCCGGCCGCAAAGACCCCCAATTCGTAGTCATCGACGAAGTGGCCGGCCAGGCCATCACTCTCCTCTTCAGCCCCTTCGACTGGAAACACGCCTTAATCGCCCTCATCCTCTTCCGCCTCTTCGACATAACCAAGCCGTTTCCCGTCCGCCAACTTGAAAACCTCCCTGAAGGTTGGGGCATCGTAATCGATGATGTCGCCGCCGGGCTGTATGCTTTGGGTGTAGCATCCTTAATACGTATCTGGATTTAGGTTCGACATGCCGCGCACTCGCCCACAATCCGCCTCCGAAGTCCTGCCCGATCCGCGCATCGACGATATCGTGCCGCCCGCAGCTCTGCCGCAAGGCGAAATCGAGCTCCTCGGTGCGCATCTCGGCCCGCTGTCCTTCGGTCCCCCCGCCGTCCTGGTCGATGGCCACTCCGCCCACGTCCTCATGAGCCGGCCCACGCGCCTCGCCCTCCGCGTCCCAGAGCAAGCCACCACCGGCCTTGTTGAAGTCCGCAGTCCCTCTGGAGCCAGTAACGCCGCGCCTCTTCGCGTAGCCCGCCAGCTCAGCGACAGCCTTCATCCGGTGACCAGCCCCGCCGTCAGCCGGTCAGGAATGATTTACGCCACCATCTCCGGCCCCCGCGGCAAACAGACCCCGGTGTCCATTGTTCGGATAAGTCCCGACGGCCGCGGCACTCCCTTTGTCACTGGAATCCTCAACGCAACTGGCCTGGCTTTCAATCCGGAGGGCGACCTGTTTGTCACCTCCCGCGCCGAAGGCAACGTCTACCGCATCGACCCCTCCGGCGAGTCCACCGTGTACGCTGAAGGCATGGGCGTCGCCACCGGCGCAGCCTTCGACGCCCAGGGCAATCTCTTCGTCGGCGACCGCAGCGGCACCATCTTCAAGATCGATCCCGAGCGCAAAATCTTCGTCTACGCCACGCTCGAGTCCAGCCCCGCCGCCTATCACCTCGCTGTCAACGCCGAGGGCACCCTCTTCGTCACCGCCCCCTCGCTCAATTCCAACGACGCCGTCTGGGCCATCGACACCCACGGCCAATCTTCAGTCTGGTATCGCGGCCTCGGCCGTCCGCAGGGCCTCGCTCTCTCCAAAGATGGAGACATCTACGTCACTGGCTGCCTCCATGGCCGCCGTGGCCTCGTCCGCATCACCGAAACAGGCGAAGCCTCGCTAGTCCTGGCCGGCAACAATCTAGTAGGCGTAGCCTTCTCCCCATTAGGCACCACAGTCCTGGCCACCAACGAAGCCGTTTACGACGTAGACCTGGGCATAGAAGGCCAAACCCTTTTCTAGCCCTCGGGCACTTGATCCCTAACCCCTAACCCCTGATCCCTAACCCCTGATCCCTGCTTTTTATGAAATCCGAAATCATCGCCGTCGGTTCCGAGATGCTAACCCCCTTCCGTCAGGACACAAATTCCCTCTACCTGACGGAGAAGCTCAACGAGATCGGCGTTATCGTTACTTTCAAAACCATCGTTGGCGATCGCCGAAAAGATCTCGTCAACGCCATCCGCACTGCCCTTTCGCGCATCGACATTCTCGTGATCATGGGAGGCCTCGGCCCCACTGAAGACGACCTCACCCGCGAAGCCATTGCCGACGCTCTCGCCCTGAAGATCCGTCGCGACGGCCCTCTCGTCGCCGCTCTCGCTGCCCGCGCCGCGCACTGGCGTATGCCCCTGCCCTCCAACAACCTCAAGCAGGCCGACGTCCTTGAAGGCGCAACCATCCTCCCCAACCCCAACGGCTCCGCCCCCGGCCAGTGGCTTGACACCACATTCGCCGAACACCGCAAGCTCATCATGCTCGTCCCTGGCCCGCCCTCGGAGTGCAAGCCCCTCTTCGACGAAGAGTGCCTGCCTCGTCTTAAAGCGATCGTTCCCCCGCGCCACATAGCCAAGCGCACCCTCCGTGCCGCCATGATCGCCGAGTCCCACGCCGACAAGCTCCTCGCCCCCATCTACACCACCTACACCGACGTAGAAACCACCATCCTCGCCCACGCCGGAGATATCCAGCTCACCCTCCTCTGCTCCAAGCCGAAAGCCGAACAGGCCCAGGCGCGCGTAGACGAGTTAGCCGGCAAGTTAGAAGAAGCTCTCGAAGACTGGCTATACTCCTCCGACGGCGAATCGCTCGAGCAAATCATTCTCTACTATTTAGATTTCCGCCAATCCACCCTAGCCGTCGCCGAAAGCTGCACCGGAGGCATGGTAGCCTCTCGCATCACCAGTGTCGCGGGCGCATCTCGATCGTTCTTAGGCGGCGCAATTGTTTATAGCGACGCCCTAAAGTACGCCTTCGCCGGAGTCCCACCAGAACTAATCGCCCAGCACGGCGCAGTCTCCGCCGAAGTAGCCAAGGCGCTAGCCACCGGCATCCGTCTCCGCACCGGCGCAACCTTAGGTTTAGGCGTAACCGGCATAGCCGGCCCCAC
>JBELAI010000080.1:0-21546 GCA_049508975.1 Occallatibacter sp.
AACTTCTTTGGCATGTACAAGGTTTCGCGGGCGTTTCTGCCGATGCTGAAGCGCTCCAAAGGAGCGATCGTCAACAACCTGTCGCTGCTGGCGCTTGCGCCGTTACCTCTTACGCCCAGCTATTCGATTTCGAAGGCCGCCGCGCTGAGCATGACGCAGTCCCTGAGGGCGCTCGTAGCAAGTGAGGGAGTGACGGTCCACGGCGTCTTTCTGGGTCCGGTCGATACGGATATGAACCGCGGTTTCGATATCCCGAAAGCATCGCCCGGGTCCGCAGCGCAGGGCATCTTCGAAGGAGTCGAGAACGGTGAGGAGGACATCTTCCCGGATCCGATGTCCCGTTCAATCGCCGACGGCTGGCGCAATGGCGTAGCCAAGACGTTCGAGAAGCAGTACGCGGGCTTCGTGCCGCAGAGCGCGGCAATTTAGAAGCGCTGCGCACCACGCAATACACGCAGGCAACAAAAAGGAGTGGAGAACCAAATCATGAATACGGATGATTTCACAACTTCGTTTGCAGTTGACCAGGCTCCCGAAGAGGTCTTCGCCGCCATCAACAACGTTCGCGGCTGGTGGTCGGGAGAAGTCATCGCCGATACCGGCAGGCCAGGCGCCGAATTCACTTACCGCTACCAGAACATGCACAAATCCACACAGCAAATAACGGAATTCGTTCCAGGCAAGAAAGTTGTGTGGCATGTAACCGATGCCGAACTGACCTTTATCAAGGACAAGACTGAGTGGATCGGGACTGAAATTGTCTTTGAAATTTCCAGGAAGGGCGGCAAAACCGAACTTCGTTTTACTCATGTAGGCCTGGTTCCCGCATTCGAGTGTTACGGCGGGTGCTCAGGCGCCTGGGGCGCGCTCGTCGACGGCAATCTGCGCAACCTGATCACCACGGGCAAGGATCAGCCTGACGCATTTGCGTAGGGCGGCGGAGAGACGACCTGGGAACCGCCAGGCGCTGAACCGCGTTCATCGGTACCTCTATTTCGTACCGAAAGTTTACAATCGAACGCAATGGCGAGCGAATCTGTCAATATCGAGGAAGACCGGGCATTCGAACGGCTCGCCGAGCCGTTCCGGCGGGAAATCAGATTGCATTGCTACCGCATGCTGGGTTCGCTGCACGATGCCGACGACCTTGTGCAGGAAACCTGGCTGCGTGCCTGGCGCAGTTTTTCAAGCTTCGAAGCCGACAGCTCCGATGAGCGCGGATCGTTTCGCGCCTGGCTTTACCGCATCGCCACCAACGCCTGCTTGAATGCGCTCGAAGGCCGCAAGCACCAGCATCGATTCCTGCCCGACCAACTTGGCGCCGCAAGTCCGCCGAAGCTGGAAGGTGGCCCTGCTCTTGACGTACCCTGGCTCGAACCGTATCCGGACGGAAACGCGACTCTCGACAGCTTCGCCGACTCCGCGCCGAATCCTGAGGCGCGCTACACTGAGCGGGAGTCAGTACAGCTCGCTTTTGTCGCTGCCATTCAGCAATTGCCGCCGCGCCAGCGTGCTGCGCTCATGCTCTGCGATGTCCTCGGCTGGGCATCTGCTGAAGCAGCCTCTCTGCTAGCCAGTTCCACGGCATCCATCAACAGTGCCTTGCAGCGGGCGCGCGAGACGCTCTCGCATCGGTACTCTGACCGCCGGCCGCCGCTTGAGTCCCAGACAACTCCCGCGCAGCAAAGGCTCCTCGGGCGCTATCTGCAGGCTTGGGAAGGACACGATGTGGACGGTTTCGTTGCTGTACTCAAGGAAGATGCAACCGCCGTCATGCCGCCATGGCCGCAGTGGTTTACCGGGCGCGAGGTCATCGGAACATTCTTTGCCGCGGCATGGAAGAGCTGTGGCGGCCTGCATTTGGTGCCGACGTCGGCCAATAGGCAGCCGGCTTTTGCCATTTATGAGTTCTCCGGTCCAGACGAACGCTGGAATGCGCACTCCATTCACGTGCTGACGCTCGAGAACGACTCGATTTCCGCGATCGCTCTTTTCTTAAATCCCCATCTCTTTCACGAATTCGGGCTTCCGGAGTTCCTGCCGAATAACGCGAACTCTGGATTGCAGATTCTTTCGCACAACTCGTAAGCTGCCGTTCTATGGCGCAATGCTCGCGTCGCGTAGAATTCGGCTGCGATTTTGCAGACAAAAACTCCAACGCGTTCAGCCGCAATAATGGGTGGCAAATCTCTCGGGTTAGAGAGAGCCAGAGGGCGAATGACGATGACCATCGCAGGTTGGAAAGGAAAAGCATTTCATCGGTTGTGCCGGAGTTTGCGCAAGGGTCTGATTCTTTCTCTGGTTGCGGCGCTGGGCGTGACTGCGCTGGCGGCCGAGTCCGGGGAGAACGCGCTGCGGAGGAGGAGTTCGTCGATCCAGGTGACGTTTAACGGCAGCCAGCCGGGACTGAGCGCACTCAGCATCGATTCGCTGAACCGCGGCAGTTTTCGCCCAAGCCCGATCATCGATCCGGGCGCCCCGACGGAGCGCTATACGGTGACGTCCAAGAACGGTTGGATTCGGTATGCGCTCGACTCCAATCCGGGCCGCCCGATTTGGGAAATGCGCTGCGAGGGTAACAACCTGCGCATGCGCAGTTTCTTCCAGCCGAATGGGGCCTCGAAGGACATGACCTGGAAATTCAATCCGGACGTGACGCACGCCACGCTGCTGGGTCACGTCACGGCTGCGGGAGATATTGCAGTGCCCGCGGTGTTGCATTTGCCGGGCATGGGGTCGCTGCGTATTTATGCAAACGGCGCAGCCGCGCTACGTTACGATGCCCGTAGAAATACCGCGCCCTTCGTGTCAGTGACTTTCCCGGCGGCCACCAAGCAACACAAATCGATCGAGTATACGCTCGAAACGGCCGCGATCTTTCCGGCGCTGCCAGGTGTGGCGGCCGACGACGGGCGCTTCGATGGTTTCCGGCGCGACTTTTTGGATATCTTCCAGCAGCAGGCGGCGATGCGCGTGCTGGCCAACAACGCAGCCAGCGACGCCTGCGGCTTCACGGTCTACGAATACGCCGATATGGCGCGGCATACTCCGGAATTGGTGAAGGGGTTGACCGCGCTCGACCTGGTGCGCGAAACCTTGAACCGTTATCTAGCAGGCTTTCTCGGCTACGGCATGCCGGGCTACAAAATGTTCGACACCTCCGACCCCGATACGCAATTTCCGCATCCGTCGCTCGACACCTACCCGTCGCTGCTGATTGCGGCCTATGATTATGCCGATGGCAGTGGCGATCTGGGCTGGCTGCAGCGGAACTACAAGGGCTTGCGCCAGTGGGCGGAGAGGATGACGGCCGCGAATGCTGACGGCAGCCCGCTGCTCGAATATCCGGAGAGCGGGAACTCCGGCTCCTGGACGGAGAGGATCACTGTGCGTCCGTCGAACTGGTGGGACACGATTGGTTTCGCCCATCAGGACGCCTACGCGAATGCGCTAGGCTACCGAGCGCTGCGCGGGATGGCGGCGCTGGCCGAGCGCGTGGGAGAGTCCGCCGACGCCCAGAAATATCGCCTGCGCGCACAGCAAATTCACGACGCCTATGCACAGGCATTTGTCGACCCCCAAGCGGGCGTCGTGGCTGGATGGAGGAGCCGTGATGGCCAACTGCACAATTACTATTTTCCGTTCGTAAGTGGCATTGCGGTGCGCTACGGTTTGCTAGATAGAGAGCAGTCGCGGCAGGTGATGGACAACATTCTGCGCAAGATGGAGAGCGTCGGATACAACAACTTTTCGCGAGGTATTCCGGGGAACCTGATTCCGGTGCGGCGCGCGGATTATGTCGATTTGGACCCCAGGTTCGGCGGTCCGGTGCGCGAAGACGGCACCGATGGCTTTGAGAAATACGAAAATGGTGGAACCACGGCGTCATTCGCATACTTCACCGTGGCGGCGCTTTACCACCTGGACGAAATGGAGAAGGGCGATAGGATTCTGCTGCCCATGCTCGATGGCTTTACGCGGCAGGGATTTTCCGGACGTGCGCCGAACGGCTTGACCTGCGACTGGATGGATTGGAAGGGCGGAGCCCATGGCTACGAGGGATTTCTGGTGGACAACTACTATGCCCTCCTCGCGGTGCTTGACCGGGAGAAGTTGATGGAACAGATGCCCTGAGAAACGAAGCGCGATCGAGAGCAGGACGCCTGATAGGAAAAGATCGGATCTGGTCCAAATAACAAGGTCGAAGGCCCAGGCAGAGCAGGTTATTGCTCTGTACAGGGAGCAGGGCTTCGATCTAGTCGTCCGCCATTTTCACGAGAAGCAGTTCGACGAGTACGGGATTGGGCTAAGCTACACCTGGGGCAAGCCGGTCCTTCTTCAGGGCATCGCTGGATCGTCATCTTGAAAACGTGTTGACGGCCCGCCCTTTGCGCTTGATCGGCATCGAACTTAGCAGCCTGGAATTGCCTGCCCAGAGTCGTCGATCCAACCCTATGCGTGAAACAACGCCGAGCAGAGGCACCATTATGCCGACTAGATCGACCTGTCAGCGTGTCCCGCGGTGAGTAAGTTGGCGTATCAGATCAACCTCGTGCTGACGGTAGGGTGTGCCATCTTGGTGAAACACCTTATGGAACCAAACGGTGGGTTGTGTCAGCACATAGGGTTTTGCCAGGAATCCCACGGAAGGTAGGTCTGCGTCTTGCCGGCAACCAGGCCCCAGTTGATCGCACCTAGGTGATATTGATTGGCGATTGGCAGTGAACCGTCAAAGGTACTCCCGGCTCCGCGGGCCATCTATTCGGTGCAGAGAATGTTACGAGAGCGGAATAACAAGATCCGTCGTTGTAATCAAGCGGCGAGGTGTACTGAGTGCGGATCTGCTTTTGCTTTACGGCGGCAAATCCCAACGCGTGCACTATCACCAAGTATTAATCCCACGTTTAGGACAGCCGACGACTGAAAATGCAAGTTGAGGATGAAATCGTCAATTGAGAATCCACATTCGGCTGCGCCCTTGACAATCGATAGTCGAGTGTCTACCATCATCGCAAGATTGAAGGTAGAATGCCTTCTATGGAAAAACAGGCACAGAAGCGGGTCGGACTTCTCCAGGGGACTCTGGACATGCTCATGTTGAGGACTCTCCTCTATGGCCCTGCTCACGGTCATCGGATCGGCAAGCGTATTCCAAATGGGAGACCGTACCGGACCGCAATCGGGAGTTCAAGTACTACCGCTTGACGGATAAAGGCAGAAAACAGTTGTTGGTCGAGGAATCGCAGTGGAAGCAGATGGCCGAGGCCGTGGCGCGGGTGATGTGGCCCGCCGCAGAGGAGAGCTGAGATGAAGTGGTGGCAGATCAGGGGGAGAGATGCCGACCTGGAGAGGGAATTGCGTTCTGATCTGGAGCTGGAAGAGGAAGAGCAAAGAGAGAATGGCTTGCCGCCGGAAGAGGCGCGCTATGCGGCGCAACGTGCATTCGGGAACGCTGCCTTAATCCGAGGACAGACGCACGAGGCGTGGGGAATTGCGGCGGTTGAGCATTTACTGATGGATATTCGCTATGCATTGCGTCAGCTGAGAAGGTCTCCAGGGTTTAGTGCGGTTGCCGTCCTCATCTTGGCGCTCGGAATCGGAGCCAATTGCACAGTCTTTAGTTTTGTCGACGCTCTGTTCCTTAAACCGCTGGCGGTGGACCATCCGGAGCGGCTGGTGCGTGTCTATGCAAAGGGGCCTTCAGGGCATTATGGCGCGGGATTTTCTTATCCAGAATTCAAACTGCTGCGCGATCGAGGGTCCTCCTTTGCCGCTCTCTCCATCGAGACAGAGAAGCCTCAGCTGCATCTGGTTCTAGGCGCCGATTCGATGGAACTGCGCGGCGAATTTGTTTCGAGCAACTACTTCACCCTTCTCGGAATTCAGCCGCGCCTGGGACGAAGCTTCCTGCCTGAAGAGGATTTGGTACCTGGCCGCAACGCTGTGGCGATCATCAGCGACCAGCTCTGGAAGACACGCTTCAACCGCGACCCCTCCGTGCTTCAGCGTGTGATCGAAATCAATTCCATTCCATTCAAAGTGATCGGCGTCGCGCCTCCCGCGTTCTACGGAGACTTGTCCGGATTGCCCGTCGAAGTTTGGATTCCCTCCATGATGTATGGCACTGCGGGCTATGGATGCAGCGATGGAACCCTCAATTGTTCCCTTTTTGATTCGATGATCGGCTCGCTGGCGCCGGGATATTCAGGCCCTCGCGCACAGGCAGAGGCTGCCAGCATCATGGTGTGGTCCGCGACAGATTGGCCGGAACGGCCCAGCCGGCGGCAAATTGCGGTCGGCGCAGCCAGCCGCGAGTCTCCGGATGATCAGGCCGATGATGCAACGCAGATTCGGTTGCTTGCATTTGCGACGGCGGTGCTGCTGCTGATTGCCTGCGCGAATCTGGGGGGTCTGCTTCTTGCGCGAGGACTCGCGCGCAGGAAAGAAATCGCTGTTCGCCTATCGATCGGCGCCGGGCGTTCCCGGATCGTCCGGCAGCTCTTGACCGAGAGCCTGCTCCTGGCGTTCGTTGGTGGAGCGCTCGGCCTGGCGCTCTCGATGACCGGGAAAAAGATTCTCTCCGATTTCTACGCCACAGACAGCGAGGGCTTCCACCACTTGTACGACCTCGGCCTCGATTGGAGAGTGCTTGTCTATTCAATGGCGCTCGCTCTCATTGCGGGCGTGGTCTTTGGCGTGGTTCCGGCATTCCGGGCGTTGCGGAACGATCTGGTAACCGACCTGAAGGATGGCGGACCAACGGAAACGCACACCAAAGGTCGGCTGCGCTCGGTGCTGATCGCGGGACAGATCGCTCTCTCGATGGTTTTGGTTATCGCTTCCGGGCTCTTGATTCGCAGCGCTTCGGAGGTACGAAAAGGCACCAACTTCGATCCTAAGAATCTGCTTGTACTTCGTCTCCGGCCTGAGTTGTTGAAATACACCCAACCGCAGATTGAGGCACTTCTTCGCCGCGTAGAGGAACGCCTGCGTGGAACGCCGGACGTCCAGTCTGTCGCCTTCATGCAAGGAGGGGAAGGATTAGTGTGGGATTGGCAGAGCGGACGCGATGCCGAGGTGAACTCCACACCGGTTTCGCGACTGGATAAAACGGCCTTGCAAGTTCGTAAGCAGGACGTAAGCAGCGTTTTCTTTGAGACGCTGAAGATACCGATTCTTGGGGGACGGGAGTTCAATGAGCAAGACCGCGTCGGGTCACCTCGCGTCGCGATCGTCAACGAAACTCTTGCTCAACGGATGTGGCCCGCTGGTTCGGCGGTGGGGCATAACCTCTACGTCAACGCCGGGAGCTATCAAGTCATTGGTGTCTGCGCCAATCTTCAACCGGAGAATTCGCGGCAATCACCGGAACCTCATCTCTACCTTTCCTATTGGCAGTCGAATTCTACCCGCGAGGGCGATATACGACTGGCAATTCGCGTCTTCGGCAATCCCTTCGCTTCTCTTCAGATGCTTCGACGCGCTATCCAATCGGTGGACCCAAAGGTGCCGGTCGGCGAAGACATGCCGTTGTCCGAGCAGGTGAGCCTGGAATACATGCCTGTTCTATTGGCGCAGAGCGTCATGTCCTTTTGCGGGTTGCTTGCGCTATGCCTGAGCGCCATGGGCCTTTACAGTGTGCTTGCATTTGCAGTGCGCATGCGCAGCCGGGAAATTGGAATCCGCATGGCTCTCGGCGCTCGCCGGCAAGACATTCTGAGGCTCGTGGTCGGGGAGGGCGCAAAGCTGGCGCTGACAGGAGCAGCCGCAGGCTCGGTTGCTGCGCTCATTTCGACCCGGCTGCTGGCAGGTCTACTCTATGGCGTCAGAACATCGGATCCGGCAACTTATGCGGGCGTGACTATGCTGCTGCTTCTGGTCGCACTTGCGGCGTGCTGCCTGCCGGCAAGCCGCGCAGCATCTATCGATCCCATGCAAGCGTTGCGAGACGAATGATGAGGACGGGCTGCGCTACGAAAGATGTGGCCGCCGTCAAGGAGAGTTGAGATGAAATGGTGGCAACTGAAGAAGCGGGATGCCGACCTGCAGCGGGAATTTCAGTCCGACCTGGAACTGGAAGAGGAAGAGCAACGAGAGAACGGCTTGATGCCGGAAGAGGCGCGTTATGCTGCCCGGCGCGCCTTCGGCAACACGACGCTTATTCGAGAACAGACCCACGAAGCATGGGGTTGGGCTACGTTCGAGCGTCTCTTCCATGACGTTCGATATGCACTCCGTCAGTTGAGGAGGTCTCCGGGCTTCGCAATCACAGCCATCCTGATTCTCGCGCTCGGCATCGGCGCTGTCACGGCGGTTTTCAGCCTGATCGACGCTGCGCTGCTGAAGATGCTGCCAGTCGCGAATCCCGAGCAGCTGGTGCAGTTCAAAACCATCAGTGACACGTTTCCCGTAAACGATGCCTTCTCCTATCCCCAGTTTAAGACGTTTCGAGAGCAATCCCAGGCACTGGCCGGCGCGATTGCATTTCGAAAAATGAGCAGGATCGATTTTGAAGTGGACGGACAGAGCGCCCTGGCAGACGGGCAGCTGGTCTCAGGGAATTACTTTTCCATGCTCGGGGTCAAAGCGGCTTTGGGCCGAACAATTCTGCCCGTGGACGAATCGGTTGCGGGCCAGAGTCCCGTAGCAGTGATCGGCTACGATTATTGGCGATCACGTTTTGCGCTCGATCCCGGCATCCTCGGAAGACACATCCTGCTGAACAATGCAGCTTATACGATTATTGGCGTGACGGAACCGGAGTTCTATGGTGTTCAGCCGGGCGCGAGAATCGACGTCTCCGTGCCTCTTACGACCATTTCACTCATCAACCCTGGCTTTGCGGCGGCTGGGACCCCTTACGACACGCTGAAGGCGCCCTTCCGGAACTGGCTTCGAGTGATGGGACGGCTGCAACCGGACCTCGCGAAGGAGAAAACGGAAGCCAGTCTGCAGCCTGTATTCGCTCAGACGCAGCGCGAAATTGCGGCAAGCCTCGCCGGCACACCGGGCGATTCGCCGGCAAGGAAGCAGGCAATTCTTCAGATGAGACTACAGCTCGATCCAGCCGGCCAGGGCCTCGCGATTTTGCGCGAGCAGTTCTCCAAGCCTCTTTGGGTCGTTCTTGGGGTTGTCGGATTGCTTTTGCTCATCACCTGCGCCAACGTTGCTAACCTGCTGCTGGCGCGGGCGAACGCGAGAGAGCGCGAGATTGCTGTGCGGCTTGCCTTGGGCGCAGGGAAGTGGCGACTGACGCGCCAATTGATGACGGAAAGTCTTCTGCTGGGGCTGACCGGCGGCGCGCTCGGCGTATTCCTCGCATTCTGGGGTGGCCACTCGTTGCTGGCTCTGATGGCACGCGGCCGCAGCCCAGTGGTGCTCAGCGTGCATCCCGATTTCACCGTGCTGAGCTTTGCCCTTGCGCTTTCCTTGTTGACGACGCTCGTCTTTGGCGCCATCCCCGCATGGCGCGCCACCGACGTGAATCCCTCGCAGGGACTCGCACAGGGTTCGCGCAGCGCCAGTGGTGTCGGCGACCGCTTCCAGCTCGGCAAGTTTCTCGTCGTAGGCCAAGTCGCGATTTCTCTGATGCTGCTCATAGGAGCGGGACTGCTCACGCGCAGCCTGACCAATCTGAATCATTTCTATCCCGGCTTCAACCGGGACAATGTTCTGCTGTTTTCAATCAACCCCACCGTCATCGGATACAAAGACGTTGTTCCACTCTACGAGCAGATGCAGGAACGCATCCGAGCCATCCCCGGCGTTCGCTCTGTTTCCCTCTCAGTGCACGAGCCGCTTAGCACCAACGTGAGCGACAGCAGCGTCAAGGTGCAGGGCATCGTTCCCCGGCAGGGAGACGACCTCACACCAGTCGACGTTGAACCGGCAGGTCCAGACTATTTTCGAACCATGGAGACGCCTCTGCTGCGCGGTCGCGAATTCACTGCCGCCGATCGCGCAGGGGAGCCCAAAGTGGCCATCGTGAACGAAAGCACGGCCCGGCATTTCTTTGGCGACACGAACCCCATCGGACGATTCGTAAGCATTCCCGCTTACAGGGCCGATGAGAGCTGGCTTCAAATTGTCGGCGAGGTTCACGACATCAAAGTCCACGATTTGCGCGAATCGTCCACGCTCATGCTCTATGTGCCCATGTTCCAGGCTCCTGAAGGCGGCGCAACATTCGAGGTTCGTACCGCAACGAACCCCACTTACGCGGAAACCGCCGTTCTCGGTGCTGTAAGAGCCCTCGATGAGCGTATGCCGGTCTATTCAGTCAAGTCGCTCGGCAATCAGGTTGACGACTCGCTCGTCGAGCAGCGCCTGGTGGCTTCTCTTTCCAGCCTGTTCGGCGTTCTCGCGCTGCTGCTTACGTGTGTCGGCCTCTATGGACTGATGGCCTACACCGTGAATCGAAGAACCGGAGAGATCGGTATTCGCATGGCGCTCGGCGCCGAACGGGGAAGGATCGCCCGGATGATCCTGCGCGAAACACTACTCGTCGTTTTCGGTGGCCTTGCCATCGGAATTCCTGCAGCAGTCTTCGCGGCGCGGCTCCTTGCCAGCCAGCTCTTTGGATTAAACTCCAGCGATCCCATCACGTCTGTTGCCGCTTGCGTTGCGATGACCGCTGTGACACTGATGGCGGGCTATTTGCCCGCCCGGCGCGCCGCGACTGTAGATCCGATGAAAGCTCTGCGAAGTGAATGACACCCCGCCGCCGAGGAGAGCTGAAATGAAAAGGTGGCAGATCAGGAGTGCGATTGCCGTTTTAGCAGGTTTTCGTCACCAGGTGTCGCTGGCAAATCGGAGTTTTGGGCGAACGGACGGTTGTGCAACAGACGGGCAATTGGCGATATATTTGAGCAATCCGGATCGACCATGCCAGAGTCTTTCCCGCGACTGGGAAAGCCGAAGGCTGGAAAACACGAGCTGGGGCTGAATTCTTCAACCGAATTTTGCCTTCAATAGCAACCGCTACCTTTATTCACATCTCAACGCCTTCTCGGTTGGCTAGATACAATGTTGTAAATGAAGAGGGCCGATGCCACTCAATCCTGGCCCGGCTCGCGAGTTTGGACTAAGCTCTCTCTATGGCAGATCGGTCACCGTATATGGCAATCACAAGAGGAATAGCGGTAAGCGTTGAGCCGGCTTACCTGGAGGCGAAATCATCACCGGGCAATTCGCAGTATTTCTGGGCTTATCGAGTGATCATTGAGAATCAGGGACGGGAAACGGTGCGTCTGCTGAGCCGGCACTGGACGATCACGAATGAGCGTGGCGAAATGACCGAGGTCAGGGGACCGGGAGTCGTTGGGGAACAACCCCTCGTTAAGCCGGGCGAGAGCTTTGCATATACGAGTGGCGCGCCTCTCAACACGCCATCGGGGTTGATGGGCGGGACTTACCAGATGGAGAATGAGGGCGGCGAGCGTTTTGATATTGAGATACCGACGTTTTCGCTCGATCGCCCGAATCAGAGTGTAGTACTAAATTAGGGTTTAGTTCAGTACAGGGCTCATCGCCGCATCTTATCGACTTATCCCACCGGCGTGATCTGGAAGATCATTACCATTAGGTAAACAGATCCCCAACAAGTAACGAACGATGAGCACATGAAAGATTGTTCGTTTTCTGCTGGTGTGTGGAGCCCTCGTGCTCGCACGACCAACCGGCCCGACGTGTGTTCGTCTTCACGCCCGGCGCAGATTCTTCGATCCCGCACCGCTGGTTGCCCTGTAATGGGCGTTTTCGAAGCAACAATTGTCAACGCTTCCGCGGCTAATCGGCTAACATCTTTCGAGAGGAACCTTGAGCCATGACCCAGGCAGAGATGATTGCTCGATGGGACGAACACATCGGCTATGAATTTTCCACCCGCGATGTCCCTTCGACCATCGCCACTATGGTGGAGGACGCCTACGTCAACCACGTTCCGGTGATGACCGGCGGTTACGGCCATGAAGCCCTGCGCCGGTTTTATCGCGAAGACTTCATAGCGCCCATGCCTGCGGACACCTCCATCAAGCTCGTTTCCCGGACCCTTGGCCAGGATCAGCTGGTGGACGAAATCATCTTCTCGTTCACCCACACCGAAGAGATGCCCTGGATGCTCCCCGGTGTCCCACCGACGCACCGGCCTGTCGAGATTCCTCTCGTCGTGGTGGTCGGTTTTCGCGATGGCAAGCTGGCGCACGAACGCATCTACTGGGACCAGGCCTCGGTGCTCAAGCAGATAGGTCTGCTCACCGATCCCTCGCTCCCGGTGCGTGGCGCCGAAACGGCGTACAAGCTGCTCGATCCATCGATAACATGACGCCACCCGCCGGCTGATGGCGAGTTCCGTTTTCTTTGTATACTAGCGACACCAATCTGTCGACCCGGTGGAGGCGCCCATAGCATTTCCCGCCAAGCCGCTCGATCGTTATGCGCCAGAATTCAAGCTCGAATCGAAATCCCGAGTCGAAGTGAGGCTCCAAGTGGTCAACCTGCAACCGCAGCTCGCACCCCCCGTTATAGCCTTCCCGAGCGACCGCGTCCGTTCGCTCTTTCCCGCCCTCCATCAGGAGCCGGAATTCATATTCCTGGATAACGCAGCCGGCGCTCAGATTCCCCAGGTCGTCTTCGATGCGGTTCACGGCCATCTGCTGCACTGCAATGTGCAGCGCGGCGGGCGTTACCCCCGAAGCGTGGAAGTCGATGCGACCATTGCCCGCGCTCGCGAGAGTGTTGCCGCCCTGATCAACGCACGCGACCCCAGCGAGATTGCCTTCGGCATGAACGCCACGTCGTTCCTTCGCCTGCTCAGTCTTGCCATCGGCCGGACGCTCGAGAACCGCAACGAGATTGTGGTTACCGACCTCGACCACGAAGCCAACATCGCCACCTGGTTGCAGCTTGAACGCGAGGGCGCCAAAATTGTCTGGTGGAAGATGCGCGACGACCATAACCTGCACCTTGAAGACCTGGCGCCGCTGCTCAATTCAAAGACCCGCCTGGTTGCCTGCACAGTAGCCTCTCACGCCATGGGTACCATCGTCGATGTGGAAGCTGTAAGCAAGCTGGCGCACGGCGCCGGCGCCGAAGTTGTTCTCGACTGCGTTCACTATTCTCCTCACGCGCTCATCGATGTGCAAGTCTTCGACTGCGACTACCTGGTCTGCTCAGGCTACAAGGTATTCGCGCCTCACATGGGTTTCTTGTGGGGACGCCTCGAGCTTCTCTACGCGCTCCCCACCTTCCGCGAAGATTTCATCCCCGACTCACCGCCCTTCAAAATCGAGGCCGGTACTTTCATCTTCGAGAATGTGGCCGGCATGGCAGCCGCCGTCGCCTATCTTGAAACCCTCGGCCAAAGCGTAGCCGCAGAGCAAGGAGGCGTCCTGTTCGCATCAAGGCGCGAAGCCATCGTTCACGCCATGGCCTCCATTCGCGCATACGAAGCTACGCTCTCTCAAGCCATGCTCGCAGAGTTCGATTCGGCAGGGGCTATTGTCTACGGTGTGAGCCAGCCAGGAAACGTCGCCCAACGCGTACCCACCTTCTGCTTTCGCCTTCCCGGTGTCGCGCCTGCTGTTGTTACTGAAACCATGTCCGGCCGCAGCATCGCCATTCGTGACGGACACATGTACGCGCCGCGCCTGATGAATCGTCTCGGCCTCGCCCTCGACACCGGCGTCAACCGCGCATCGATCGTCCACTACAACACCATCGACGAGGTTCACGAATTCGGAGAGGTGCTGCGTGACATGGTTCCAAGGAGCTAAGCAAAGCTCTTCCGAGCTTAAGCGCCGGCTCACGCAGCGGCAGCTCACCATGATGACCATCGGCGGCGCCATCGGCGTCGGCCTCTTCCTTGGCAGCTCCGTCGCAATTCGATTGGCCGGCCCCGGCGTCATCCTCTCATATCTCTTCAGTGCCGGCATAGCGGTTATCGTTGCCTATTCCATCGCGGAGATGGCGGTCATGCATCCAGTCGCCGGCTCATTCGGCGTCTACGCGCAGACCTATCTCAACGATTGGTCTGGTTTCGCCGTTCGCGCCACCTACACCTTCGTCCAAATCATTGCCATCGGCGCCGAGGTCACCGCAGTCGCTATTTATTTTTCCCTTTGGTTCCCCGCGGTTCCTCAGTGGATCTGGGTCGTCTGTGTATCCGTTGGCCTCATCGCCATCAACGCCATGCAGGTTGGCAACTTCGGCGAGTTTGAATACTGGTTCGCCATGGTGAAGGTCATCGCCATCGTAGCCTTCATCTTGCTCGGCCTTGGCCTCATCTTCGGCCTCGGTCCCGTGCGCGCGGTCGGCTTCTCCAATCTCAGCGCACACTCAGGCTTTCTACCCCACGGAATCAAGGGCGTCTGGCTGGCAATGACGCTCACCCTTACAAGCTACATGGGTGTGGAAATACTTGGCGTCACCGCCGGCGAGGCTGTGCAACCGGAAAAGACAATCCCCCGCGCCATGCGCGCGGTATCTCTTCGCCTCATACTCTTCTACGTACTCTCCATGATCGTGATGCTATCGATCACACCGTGGGACCGCATGGACAGCAGCGTCACCGGCAGTCCGTTTGTGTTCGCCTTCTCGGCCGCCGGTATCCGCTTCGCCGGCAGTATCATGAACCTCGTCGTCATTACAGCCGCTCTTTCGAGCGCCAACACCAATCTCTACTTAACCGCCCGCACACTCTTCTCCCTGTCCCGCGATGGCTACGTGAGCGAGGCGCTCGGCCGTCTCGCCGGCAATGGCGTTCCATACTTCGCCCTGTTCGCCTCCACCGGCGGCATGGTCGCAGCTACCTTGCTCGCGATCTTCGCTCCCGGACGAGCCTTCCTGCTGCTCTACGGCGTCGCGGTGGCCGGCATGTTCTTCGTCTGGATTGTGATCCTGTTCGCCCACATCGCCTTTCGCCGCTCCTTGGGTCAAGTTCGAGTGGCCCTGCTCCCCATCCGCCTCCCGTTCTCGCCCTGGATTCAAATAATCGCCCTGACCGGCCTCGTCGCCCTCGCCATCAGTACCTTCTACGTCGAGGGCCTGCAATTCTCGGTCCCCACCTTCCTGCCATTCCTCTTGTTCATCACAGCCTTCTACGTCGCGTTGAAACAAAAAAACCGCCCAAAACCATAACATCTTCCGTCCGAGGCCTTGTCACCTTCCTCGGAAGTGACTCGTCGCTAACTGACCTTCTCAAATACGACGAATCCATGCGCGGGGATAATGGCATTGATTTGGCCGTTATTCACTGATAAAGCCGCGCCGCCGTTGCCGACATTGGCTCCTCCGTAAATCGTGGCGTCACTGTTGAAGACCTCCTGCCAACCTCCGGCCGGTAGCCTTGAGGGATCCGTGGCAATCCCATAGCCGCCGCCGAATGGGGAATCGTTCAAGCTTGCCAGCACCAGCAGATTTTCGCCAGGGGCGGTCCGCGTAAAGGCGATGACGCGGTTGCCATTGTGAGTGTAGATGACATCGAGTGCATTGGATCGTGCCGCCGCATTCCCCAGTACGAACTGGATAAGGTCCTGATAGAAGCGAAACAAAAACTGTCCATTTCCAGTCCGCTGCCCGACCAGATCTTCCTTGTTGGTTGCAAAGGTGTCTACCGTGAACGGATTGGTCGCGCCAATCTCTTCCCCCATAAAAAACATCGTTGTGCCGGCAGAGAGCGCGGCCATTCCGAATGCAAAGCGGCAGCGTCCCTCGGCATAGGTCCGCGTCGTACCGAACAGCGGTGCGGAGTTCACCGCGGTCACGATGGTGCGTTCTGTGCCCGGATCGTTCCCA
This sequence comes from Occallatibacter sp., assembly GCA_049508975.1. Classification (GTDB taxonomy): domain Bacteria; phylum Acidobacteriota; class Terriglobia; order Terriglobales; family Acidobacteriaceae; genus Telmatobacter. Next base: position 15,793 of record JBELAI010000080.1, read on the forward strand.
GCCTCATCGTGGCTCTCGTGATAAGCGACCTTGTTGTATTGCGTCGCCAGTAGCGCGCCCGCAAAATAGTCCATATTCAGCGGGCCCGGAACACCAAAGCCGGCATTCTTCAGCAGATTCGCGTAGCTGTCGCCGTAATTCCCATCGCCGATCAGATGGTGATAAAAATCCATATACCAGGTGGCGTCGAAGCCGATTCCACCCTGGTTGACCGGCTGTGTCATTGCCGCCCATCCGGTATAGTCCTCGGCAATAAGAAATGCCGACGGCTTCAACATCAGCACCGTGCGTGTGAGTTCGCGGAGAAACTTCGCGCCAAATAAATTGGCATTGCCCACTGACGTTCCATTCCAATGCAGAGCATTGTTGTTGTGGATGGCGTCGGTAAGGTCCACTCGGATTCCGTCGAAGTGGAAGTCGTCGAAAAGTGCCGCCGCGCTGCTTGTGAACATCTGGCGCACGTTCTCCCGCCAGAAACACGGACTGAATCCGCTGGAACCGTTGTCGAGATAGCCTCCAGAGATGTTCCCCGGATAATCCGTAGGCAATCCTTCGTACCAGTACCACGTATTGTGCTGCGGCGCGACATTGGGGTCGGAGTCATAGCCCCATTCGGACCGGTCATTTCCGCTTCCCGCAAAGTGGTTGTACACCACATCCAGAATCACGGCGATGCCGTTTTGGTGGCACGCGCGGATGAAATGCTTCAGTTGATTGCCGCCGCCCTGGCTGGTCTGAAGGCAGAAGAACAGAGAAGTCCCATAGCCCCATTGCACCGCGCCGTCGCTTTGCTCCAGCGGCAGCAACTCGACTGCGTTCACTCCCAGTTCCACCAACTGGTCGATAAACGCCATCGCCTCGGTCAGAGTACCTGCTGCGGTGGACGGAAATCCGAGCGACCCAATGTGAAGCTCGTAGATGACCAGGTCTTCGATCGCCTGCGGAAGTGGCTTGGCGGGGTTCAGCTCATTCGCCCAGAACTCGTCCGCCGGGATCAGGCTCTGCTTGTCCACACCGGTGTCATCGAAATCTTTAGTCAGCAGATCGGGATCGGAAACCACCGAACAGCTTACGATTCCGTCGAGATCGAGATACGACCCCGCATAGTGCGCTCCGTTTGGATTGTTGTTTCCGCGCCCCACCTGGTTCCGCGAAAAGATATCGACCTTATAGGTTGTGTCGCCCTGCTCGTTCACAATCCGGTACATGTACAGCCGATTCATGAAGGTGTTGAAGTCCGCGAGCGCGGGCGTCGCGGCGATGCTCGTTTCCCAGATACCGGTCGTTCCAATCTGGGTCAGAGGCACTACCGGAGCCGTGGGATCCACTCCTGTCCCATCGTCGGAAATGTAGCCTGATGGCGTCGCGGGTGCGGCCGGAAACGGCGCGAAGACGACGTCGATGCTCTGCGCGTAAGGTGCCCACGCCGAGAACCGAATGCCGGTTTTGGCTGCTCCTGGCGGCGTAAGTTTCTGCGCTCCGAAGCGCCGCCCGGTGGCAAACCAGTAATGCTGTCGTCCTACCGCTGCGGAGAGAACAAAGCTCCGCGTCTGTTGTGCGGAGTTGGGGTCCGCGACCTCCGTAACCACCACCCAGGAATCCTGCGCACCAGCCAGATCGGCGATTGCGCCCCATTCAAACGTAGTTCCCACCTGCGAGGCGTCCAAAGTTACGGTCGCCGTGAATGCATCGCAGCCGATCTCGTCCGGCGACGCAACCATCGGCGTCCGAGTCCACTGATTGGAATACATGCCATTGACGTCCCAGCTTCCCGACAGCCGGACATTCTGGAATAAGTGCTGCTTGACGCCGCTATGAAAGGTGAATTGAACGACAATCTGCGCCATTCGCGGTACCTCACTGAGTAAGTCGAAGTTTACCCCTGCGCAAGCATCTCACGAACGTGGGAACGCTCGAAATGAATTGTGGGCTAGTTCGCCATCAACTGTCCGAATAATTCCAGAAGCAAAGCCAGCGAGACACCTGGTCAATTTGACACTGCCCGCTCCCAAGCCACTGGGGACATTCGTCACCGCGTAGGCTTACTGTCCGGATACCTGAGATGACAGAACCCAGCGATCGGACTTCGCGGGGCTGCGGCTACAGAGTAGAGTGAAAACGTCAGCACCTCACTTAGTGTTTGCGTTGGAGAGATTCCAACCAGCGGTGGAAACTGCGGATGGCTTATGGAGGAAACCCCATGATGGTCGCGGAAGAGTCGCCAACGGAGCAAACGTCCGCTATGTTTCAGAGGGGAGCGGCCTACATAGAGGACCCCCAGACTCGCGTCATCGTCGAGTGCATAGCCGACCTCTACCAGGACGGACAAATCCCATCCGCGATCGCGATCCAACTGATGATGGACCTTGATGTCGACTACCAGGCGTTTCATTCGCCGCAGGTCCCGCGCAGGGGAAGAGAGAGTTGGAAGGCCAAGACATCGATCCAACTTCTGTTCGCGAAGTCGGTCGAGACCGACGAGGTGTTTCGACGTCGCGTCTGGAACTATATCCGCGAAAATGTCGCGTGGTTAGGGAGTTTTTCGCAGCAGTCTGTCTATCAGGGTGGAAATGGCTACGCGCGAGCCGTGGCTGAATAGGATTCCGGAGCCTGGCGCGAATAGTTCTCTAGTTCGGGCTTTCACGCGTACGGCCTTGCTCAGTTCGAACAGGAACATCGTCTCGTCTGCCCATCCCAAACTCCATGCTGACGACGAGCACTTCCGCTCCTGGCTTATCGGCAGAAATGCTCACCGCGTTTGAGCCTTGTTTCCTTTTTCAAGTGGAGTTTCAACGCGCCACAAGTCGTGTGACCGCTATCACGTAAGTTGGACCGGCATGTGCCGATAAGTCAAAATCAATCCGTAAATCTGTGCAGGGCGCTAGACGCTCGAATGGCCGGAGTCCATGGGTCTCGTCGCATTCTCGATCTTGACGTTCATCAGTGCGATTCTGCTATTCCTCGTGGAACCCATACTGGCCAAGATCGGTCTGCCACTATTCGGAGTTGCGCCAGCCGTTCGGAACACTTACTGCATGAAAAGGTTTGTCTGTGGAGTTTCACAATGAAAGCTCTGAGCCGCTGGTGTACGCTAGTCTCCGCCGTTTTGATTTTCTATTCCTTTTCAGCCGATTCGCAGCAAGTGCACCAGACACTGGCCCGACACGTTCCACCGGCTGTTTCCACGGGCGCGGCGAAGCCCATCGGACCGCTTCCATCGACACAGCGCCTGAACCTGTCGATTGTGCTCCCACTACGAAATCAGGATCAGCTCACAAGACTGTTGAACAGGCTCTACGATCCATCCAGCACCGATTATCGCCATTTCCTCAGTGTGGCCGAATTCACTGCTCAGTTCGGGCCTAAGGAGCAGGATTTCCAGGCTGTCGTGGACTATGTTCAAGCCAACGGTATAAACGTGACTGACAGACCCGCGAATAGACTGGTGGTTCCGATCAGCGGAACGGTGGAGCAACTCCAAGCAGCGTTCCATGTAGCGATGAAGGTGTATCCACATCCTACGGAGAATCGGACATTTTTTTCTCCGGATCGCGAGCCTTCACTTGCCCTTAACGTGCCAATTTCTCACATCGCGGGCCTAAACAACTTTTCGATCCCCCGCCAAATGGTGCTAAAGGGACCGGTGGTGCGAAGTCTTGTCAGCGACGAAGCTCAGGGGTCCGGTCCTGGAGGCTCATATCTCGGAAGTGACATGCGGGCTGCTTACTATGGAGGCACTACACTCACCGGGGCCGGCGAGGTTGTTGGATTTTTGCAATTCGATGGTTACAACCAGAGTGACGTAGACTTGACCTTTAGTAATGCGGGGCAGTCCTACAGTGTTCCAATTCAAAATGTGCTGTTAGACGGAGCTACTGGGGTTGCAGGGCAGTTCATAAGCCCGGCCGATGATGCTGAGCAGGTCCTGGATATCGTGCAGGCTATTGGCATGGCACCCGGATTGAGCCAAGTCCGTGTTTACATCGGCAGTATTGATGCGGATATTTTCAACAAAATGGCCTCGGAGAATGTTGCGAAACAATTGAGTGTCTCATGGACTTGGGCTCCGGACGATCCTTCAACGGACGATATATTCTTCCAGGAATTCGCGGCACAGGGCCAAAGTATCTTCGTTGCTGCTGGCGATTACGGTGAATACGATCCAAGGTTCCCTAGCTACTATCCAGCTGAAGACGACGATGTCACTGCGGTGGGCGGCACGACCCTGGTCACAACAGGGCCAGGGGGGCAATGGAGTTCGGAGACCGCGTGGAGCAGGAGCGGAGGGGGGATCAGCCCCGATGACATCGCCATTCCACCATGGCAGGTTGGGGTTGCGACTTCATCTAACGGAGGGTCAACAACTCTTCGCAGTGTGCCGGATGTGGCTGCTGAAGCTGATTTCGACAACTACGACTGCGATATGGGTGTTTGCGCGGGAACCTGGGCCGGCACCAGCTTTGCTTCGCCGAGATGGGCTGGGTTCATGGCACTGGTCAATCAGCAGGCCGAAGCCGCGGGCGACCCGCCCATTGGTCTCGTCAACCAAGCTATCTATGGAATTGGCGAAGGTTCCTCATATGCTGAAGACTTCCACGACATTACATCCGGGAACAACGATTACTTTGGCAATCCACAGCAGCCGTCATACTACGCAGTCCCTGGTTACGATCTTGTGACGGGTTGGGGAACACCTACGGGACATCCTTTAATCGACTCGCTTGCTCCCTGGAGCAAGGCGGGGTTCCTTCTAACGCCATCCTCAAACCTTATTACTATCGCCTCAGGTTCTTCAGCCTCAGTGGCCATAAACGTCATTGCGGAAGATGGTTTTACGGGCAAAGTTTCACTCAGCTATTCGGGGTTTCCCGTAGGGATTGTTGCCTCATGGAGCACCAACCCGACAAGTAGCGGGTCTGCTCTTCTGCTGACAGCCGCGAACGCCATGACATGGGGGCAATTTCAGATTACAGTTACTGGAACATCGGGAACTTTGACCGCCTCAACAACTTTTGTTTTAAATATTAATGCTCCTGGCTTCCAACTGATTGCGGCCAATGGAAGCATGCGCCTATATCCTGGCTACGCTGATTCCACAGCAATTAACGTCGTATCTAATGCGGGGTTCAACGGACGTGTCGTATTTTCTGTATCGTCGCCGCTGCCGTCCGGAGTATCTGCGATCTGGAGCCAGGATAGCGACACTGGAAACAGTCTTCTGACACTCTGGCCATCCAATTCTGCGTCGTCAGGAGTTACAACCGTCAGAATCACGGGAGTTTCCGGCAGCTTTTCTGCCACAACGAGTATTGTGCTTGACGTAATGGCACCAGCCATTCTGATCAACATGTCTCCGGTGCCGTATGGAATAGCACAGGGAGAAACCGTGTCGTCGACGATTACGGTTATACCTGAAGGCAGCTATTCTGACCCGGTATCATTCAGCATCTATGTACCTACCGGTGTAAGCTCTTCTTTCGACCCCGTCTCCGCAACATCGTCTACAACACTGACACTGACTGCGAGTCCGGCTGCGCCATCAAATGCTCCGGTAAATACATACACGACCGTATGGGGTTTTGATGGCGATAATGATGATTTCACCGAGTTTGCTTGGACCATGACGGTAATGGTTCCACCTATACCCGTCTTCGATGTTACAATTTCGCCCCAATACCTCACGATCCCAGAAGGTCAATCAGTTGCAGTCAATACGACCGTGACTCAAAGGGACGGAGACTCTGGAAGCGTTGC
>JBELAI010000081.1:0-22049 GCA_049508975.1 Occallatibacter sp.
CGCTGAATCTGCTCAAACAGGAAACTACTTTCAAACGCGGCATCAAGGGAAAAAGACTCAAAGCCGCATGGAATCATCCATACCTACTCAAATTACTGGGGATTTGATATGCGTCGGCCCTGTTGGGAGCTGGGCTAGCACAAATCTCATGCGAGCGATTAGCGAGCGTCTGCTCCATGCAATGGTTTGTTTTCGATTTTGGCCCAGGAGTCTTTTAGGGATAGAGTTCGGTTGAAAACTAGATTGCTCTCCGTTGAGTCGGGGTCTACGCAGAAATAGCCTACGCGCTCGAATTGGTATGGCTCACCGAGCTTCGCATTGGATAGAGAGGGCTCCAGTTTGGCGCCGGTTACGATCTCCAGCGAGTTGGGGTTGAGGTTGCTGATTACGTCCTCACCCTCTTCGACGTTGCTTGGATTTGGCTTGAGGAAGAGCTTGTCGTAGAGACGGATTTCGGCGGAGATGGCGTGGGTGGCGGAGACCCAGTGCATGGTGGACTTGACCTTGCGGCCGTCGGGCGAGTTGCCGCCGCGGCTGGCTGGGTCGTAGGTGCAATGGACTTCGACAACGTTGCCGGACTCGTCTTTCACTACGCTCTTTGCGGTGATGAAATAGGCGTTGCGCAGGCGCACTTCCTTTCCCGGTGACAGGCGGTAGTACTTGGGCGGGGGAATCTCGCGGAAGTCGTCTTGCTCGATATAGATCTCGCCGGAAAAGGGGACCTGGCGCGTGCCGGCGGATACGTCTTCCGGATTGTTCTGGACTTCGACGTATTCGACCTGATCCTTGGGATAGTTGTCGATGACCACCTTGAGCGGGCGGAGAACTGCCATGGCACGGGAGGCGCGGCGGTTGAGGTCGTCGCGCTGGAAGTGTTCCAGCATTTCGATGTCTGTGGTCCCATTGGTCCGCGAGGTGCCGATCTGGGCGCAGAAGGCGCGCAGGGCCTCCGGCGTAAATCCGCGGCGGCGAATGCCGGCCAGGGTGGGCATGCGGGGATCGTCCCAGCCATTGACCCGTTTTTCTTCCACGAACTGGAGCAGCTTGCGCTTGCTGAGCAGCGTGTAGGTGAGGTTGAGGCGATCGAATTCGAATTGCTCGGAAGGGAAGATGCCGAGCTGGGCAATGTACCACTTGTATAGGGGCTGGTGATCGGCAAATTCCAGGGTGCACATGGAGTGGGTGACGCGCTCGATGGAATCGGACTGGCCGTGGGCGTAGTCGTACATGGGGTAGATGCACCAGTCGTCGCCGGTGCGGTGGTGCGGGGCATGGAGGATGCGGTACATGACCGGATCGCGCATGTTGATGTTGGGCGAGGCCATGTCGATCTTTGCTCGCAGCACGCGGCTGCCGTTGGGGAATTCGCCCTGCTTCATGCGGATGAAGAGGTCCAGATTTTCCTCAACGGTGCGGGTGCGGTAAGGGCTGTCTTTGCCGGGCTCGGTGAGGGTGCCGCGGTGCTCGCGGATTTGATCGGCGGATAGGTCGTCGACGTATGCCTTTCCATTCTTGATGAGCTGAATAGCCCACTCGTAGAGCTGGGGGAAGTAGTCGGAGGCGTAGCAGAGGCGCTCCCAGTCGAAGCCCAACCAGCGGACGTCGGCCTGGATGGAGTCGACGTACTCCTGCTCTTCTTTTTCGGGATTGGTGTCGTCGAAGCGCAGGTTGGTCTTGCCGCCGAACTCGTCGGCGAGGCCGAAGTCGAGGCAGATGGCTTTGGCGTGGCCGATGTGGAGGTAGCCGTTGGGCTCGGGGGGGAAACGGGTCTGGATGACGGCGTCGCCGTACTTTTTGGTGCTCACATCTTCGGCGATGATGTCGCGAAGGAAGTTGGGAGTGCGGGTGTCCTGAGTTTCCGGAATCGAGTCGGTCATGATTGGGATTCATTATTTCATGGGAGGGATGTGGTGATCTGCGGCGCCCGCCCGCCCGGCAGGCCCAGGCTCACCAACAGAGCGGCATCGAGGCTGGCCATGGTCTCGGGAGAGAGCGCGCCATAGACTCTGCCAAAGCGGCTCTGATCGACTACGCGAATCTGATCGCACAGGATGCAGCTATCCTTGGTCGTGCCTCCGTCGCCTGTTTTCACCGGTACATAAATCGGTGAAGGCGCTTTGATGCGCGCCGCGTCTGTCAGCGGCACGATAATTGTGGTGGAAGCAAAGCGATTGCCCACATCGTTCTGAACCACTACGCACGGGCGCGCTCTGCCTTGTTCGTGGCCCACGACGGGGTCAAGTGAAACCTCAACGACCATTCCACGAAAGGGCTTGCCCGCCATCAGAATCCTTCGCGATCCACGTGGACGAATTCTTCCATGATCTCCCGGCTCACCGGGGCATTTGCGGAATACGCGGCCGCCAGTTCCAATTCAAACTGCCTGGTCTCTATTTCATCGAGCAGCCGCTCGACGGCTGTTCGGATCAACTCGCTCCGGTTCTTATCCATTCTGCGGGCGGCATCGTCGGCGCGCTTCAGCAGGTTCTCCGGAAATTCGATGAGTACGCGTTCTTTGCGGGGGCGGACAACGGGGGCAACGTTGGGATTCGGAGCAGGAGCGACGGGCATGGATTTTTCCTCCTGTTGAGGATTGCGTTTGTGAGTTGTATTATATATCTTCACTCATATGCTATGTCAATCAGTCTCAATATATTCATATATATACTAATCTATCCTATGCGTTATATGGTTTGATGCTTAAGCAAGCGATTTGAAGTTAGTTTCAGCTTGGCGGATGCGGGCCAGACAAACATCCCGGCCGAGGATGGCCATGGTTTCAAAGAGCGGCGGTGCGTTTTTGCGTCCGCAGACGGCGACTCTTATGGGCTGGAACATTGGCCCAGCCTTAAGACCGAGTTGAGAGGCTGCCGCACGCAGTGCTTGGTCCAAAGAATCGTGGTCGAAGGCGGTCGCGGCCAGCACTTCCTGCGCGTGCTGGAGAATGCGGATTGCTAGAGCGGCGTCGCCCTTCTGCGGGATCAGCTCGGCTGGGTCGTAGGGGGCAAGTTCTTTCACGAAGAAAAAGTCGGCGGCATAAACGGCATCGCGGAGGAGCTTGATGCGCTCGCGAATGAGCGGAGTGATGGCGAGGAGCTTTTCCGGCGGGGCATTGAGGTTGGCTTGTTCGAAGAAGGGCTGGAGACTGACGCTGAGCTGGTCGACCGGCAGGGCGCGGATGTGCTCGGCGTTGAGCCAGACGGCTTTGGGATCGAAGGGGTCTTCCTCAGCGAAATTGACCACGGCGTTGGAGCGGTTGACGCCCTCTAAGGTAAAAATATCTGTTAGCTCAGCGAGACTCAGGAATTCGCGGTCGTTCTTGGGCGACCAGCCGAGGAGACAAAGGAAGTTGATGAACGCCTGAGGCAGGAAGCCGGCGTCGCGATAGGTGGTGACGCTGACTACGGGGCCGTGGCGGCGCTTGGAGAGCTTGGTGCCATCGGGGGCGACGAGTAACGGGAGATGGGCGAAATGCGGCGGCTCCGCGTCAAGGGCCTCGAAGATGAGCAGATGCTTGAAGGTGTTGGTCAGGTGATCCTGGCCGCGGATGATGTGGCTGATACGCAGATCGGCGTCGTCGACGCAGGAGGCGAGGTGATAGGTGGGCATGACGTCGCTCCGCAGCAAGGCGAAGTCTTCCACCTCGTCGGCAAGCTTGGACTGCGGACCGTAGACGCTGTCGGTGAAGGTCAAGGTGCGGTTTTGGCCGCGGGGGACCCGATACCGGAGGGCGAAGGTCTCGCCACTGGCGGCACGGCAGTCGCTTTCCTCTCTGGACAATTCGCGCATGCCGGGGTTGAAAAGCCAGGCGCCCTGCGATGATGACTGCTCGCCGGAGTCCGAATGGGACGGGGTGAAGTCGCGATAGGCAAGGCCCCTGGCGAAGATGGCCTCGGCTTGTTGGCGATGGAGAGCGAGGCGCTCGGATTGTTTGTACTCTTCGTCCCAGTTCAAACCGAGCCAGCGCAGGCCCTCAAAGATGGATTGGACGCTGGCGTCGGTGTTGCGCTCGACATCGGTATCGTCGAGGCGCAGCACCATCGTCCCGTGATTATGGCGGGCAAAGAGCCAATTGAAGATGAATGTGCGGGCGCTGCCAACGTGGAGGAAGCCGGTGGGAGATGGGGCGAAACGGACGCGGGGAGCATTCCCTGCGGAGGGAGCGGAATTAGGCATCGTTTGAGTTTCTTTCCACTCACGATGCTAGCATTTGGCGCTTGACCTGAATGATCCGGTCCCGATTGGATTTGTGGTCTCCCACCCATTCGCCAGAGTTGCAGGGAGCAGGTTCTTCGACTCCGCTGCGCTCGCTCAGAATGACAGAATGGACGGGGCACGGGACATTTGTGTGTGGGTGGCGTCAGGCCTGGGGTGGAAATGGCGGCTGCTGCGGGTACGGCGGCGGAAATGCGAACTGCGGCGCCGGGACGACCTTCCACTCGGCGAAGGCTAGAACGTAGAGCAAAATCAGCGTGCCGAGCGGGACGATGTTAAGCAGCGATAGCCAGGGTGAGAATCCGGCCTTCTTGAGGATGAACCAAAAGGGCAGGATGATGATTGCTATCAAGACCAGGAAAAACACAAAGTAGATGCCAATGAAAGCGGCGATGATGCCGCCATTGAGGTTTTGTGGGTCGACGAACATAGGGAACCCCTTCCGTGGCTGAATTTTAGCTTTCTGCAAAGGTACGGCCAAAGCGGAAAAACTGCAATGGGAATTTGGGAGTTTGTGGATCTGAATAGTACATCCGATGAGTGATCTGGAACATGTTGACCAACTTGACCAATAAAGCGAAAAAAGAGACAATGGACTTGTATATGACCAACTTGACCAGCCAGCCAATCCGCGATCCGGCCTGGCAGTGATCGAAGGAGTCCCCATTGGCGAGCAGACAGGTGAATCTGTATGAAGCGAAGACTCAGCTTTCGAGCCTGGTGGAGCGGGCAGCGAAGGGCGAAGAAATTGTGATTGCCAAAGCCGGGAAGCCGATGGCAAAGCTGTCCGCAATACCTGTCGAGAAAATGGAATCGGAGCCGCCACCTTTGCCTTTTGGGCAGAACCTGTTGGGGATTGAATTCCTCTCCGACGATTGGGAAAAGGATATTCCGCTCGAATGGTTCGAAAACGAAGAGGAAGACAGTCTGCTGTTTCCAGGTGGCGCGAAGTGAGCCGAGGACGTTACCTGCTGGATTCGCACATTCTGATTTGGCTCGATAAAGGGAGCGAAAGACTTAAGCTACCCGTGCTCGAAAGGCTGCGCTTTGCTGAGCAAAGGTATCTCAGTGCAGCCACTGCTTGGGAGTTGAGTTTGAAGCAGGCGGCAGGCAAGCTGACTCTACAGAAGCCGATTAGCGCAATGCTCGGGGCTTTTAATTTGCTGGAGTTGCCTGTGACGATTCGCCATGGAGATCAGGCTGCGCTTCTGCCCTTGCATCATAGCGATCCGTTTGACCGGATGCTGGTCGCACAGGCACTTGTGGAGGGCCTGATTCTGGTGACCGCCGATCAAGAACTGGCGCAATATGGGGTTCCGGTCTTGCTGGTCTAGGCTGGGAGGTCGTTTCGCTCGAATTGCTTTAGCCAGTCTTCGCACCTCAAAAGGTCAAACGAACTGGCGAGAATCAAACAGCCTGCCCCATAAGATGGATTGATCTCCTGGATTCTCCATTTCTGGAGACGTACCTTTTCAAAGAGATTTGCGGCTTGGGCCTCTGCGGCGGAGTCGCCTCGTAACGGATAGAGTGTTTTGAGGTCCTGAAGGACCACCTCATCCGGGTCACGCACCAAGACCTCGAAGATGATATTGCTGGACTTGACCCCATCTACCGTGAGTTCGGCCACTCCGTCTGCGCAGAAGACGAATCGCTCATGTTCGTGGGTTGCCAGAAAAACATAGGCGGTCTCGCCCTCGATCCACAGTCCCTCGAACCAGCCGTCATGGAACTCGTTGTATTCTTTCATGCGCCTACGGAATTGCTCGTGATCTCTATTGTTCCCTGTTCCCTGCCTTACGTAATGTCTTCCGTGTCGTAGACGGGACTGATGGTGCGCTTTTTCGGAACGCCGTGAACGGAGGTGAGCAGGTCTTCGACTACGTCTTCGAGCTGGCGCTGGGTCTCGATTACGGCGCTCATGCTGGCCAGTTCATCCGGCTCCTTTATGCGCTCGACCAAGGCGACGGCGTGGCACTGGGCAACGTGATCCAGCTTCAGCCCCTCGGGGGTTTTGGCCTTGATGCTGACCTGGTCGATGCCGATGCTGAGCAGGTCGGCGACGCGCGCACGCATTTCGCCGGCGATGGGGAAGATTTTGGGCGCAGTCAGAACCAGTGTGGTGTCAATGTTGACGATCTGGTAGCCGGCGTTACGGAGTTCTTCCAGAGCAAGGTTGAGGAAGATGGCGGAGTCGGCGTCTTTCCAGCGCGGGTCGCCCGGCGGGAAGAAACTGCCGATGTCGCCGGCGGCGATGGAGCCAAGCAGGGCGTCGGTGATGGCGTGGAGCAGGACGTCGCCGTCGGAGTGGCCGGCGAGGCCTTCCGGGTGTTGGATGGCGAGGCCGCCAATGCGCAGCGGGACGCCAGCCTTGAATTCATGCGAGTCCCAGCCAAATCCGATGCGTGTATCCATGGTTTACTGTGCCTATTCCTTTAATTCTGACAGTTCCCGATTCTGAATGAACGAACCGCGCTTAGCGGGCGCGCTGGCTAAGGTAAAACTCGGCCAGCGCCAGATCGCCAGGCTGCGTAATCTTCAGATTAACCTGAGAGCCGGGTACAACCGCAACGGGCAGGCCTGCGCGCTCCACCACGGACGCTTCGTCGGTGCCGATAAAGCCGTCGGCGGTGGCCTCGGCAAAGGCGCTTTGCAACAGGCCATAGCGGAATCCTTGCGGAGTCTGTGCAAGTACGACGTATTCGCGCGGGATGGTGGATGTGATCAGCGCGCCGTGAGCGGTTCGCTCCACCTGCTTGATGGTGTCGACGGCGGGCAGGCCGACGATGGCGGCTCCGTGCTCGATGACCGCGTCAATGGTGCGGTCGATGGTGGCGGCGTCAATCAGGGGGCGCACCGCGTCATGGACCAGGACAATATCGTCATACTCGGCGGGCAGGGCGGCCAATGCGTGAGAGACGGATTCCTGGCGATTGTCACCGCCTTCGACCACGCGGACGCGATCGCCGAAACCGTATTCCGCCGCGTACTCGGCGACCTGGGCCTGCACGCGTTCGATCTCCGGTTTACGCACGGCCACGTAGATGGCTGTAACCCGCTCGACCGAGGCAAAGGCGCGCAGGGAATGGATGAGGATGGGCAAGCCGTTGAGGGCTAGAAACTGTTTGGGCTGGGGGCCGGCCATGCGCGTGCCCAACCCTGCGGCGGGAAGAATGACGAATACTTGCATAACGGGTGGAGTATAGCACCGGCATTGCATAAAGCAGCCGACCGAAGTCAGGATGCAGGTTCAGGCCTGAGGTGCCCCACCCATTCGACAGAAAGAATCGAATGGATGGGGCACCGGGCCTTGGTGGTTGGGAAATGGCCGAACATTTGGCTAGCCTTCCACGTGCTCGACGTAGAACATCTCATTGGTGGCGCGGAAGCCGAGGGCTTCGTAGATGCTGCGGGCGGCGTCGGAACTGTGCAGCGCTACGACGCGCAGGCCACGGCGGCGCGCCTCGGTCAGGCAGCGGTCGACGAGCGCGTGGGCCAGGCCGCGCTTGCGGTAGTCCGGTTCGACGAAGACGTTGAGCAGATAGCCGCGATGCTCGCCTGCGATGTCGAGCGGATGAGGCGGCCAATCCAGCACCAGCAAGCCGGCGGAGGCTACGGGATGGCTGCCATCCAGCGTTATCCAGCCGGTGTATTTGCCTTCAGCGATCATGCGCGCGACCCAGGGCTGGAAATTGCGGCTCATGGCGTCGAGGATGGAGGCCGGGGTGCTTCCCATCGCGGCGAACATGGCGCGGCGATGAGCGGTGACGAGTGGGGCGTCGGTGACGGTGGCTAGACGGGTTTCCAACATGCAGCACAGTATAGGGCACCTGCGGTGCGGCAGTCGCCGCTTGCGCGCCATCCAGGATGATGCTGGGGTTTGTGGATTCCCATGTCTCAAGAGCGAGACATGGGGCACCCATGCTTGTTGGTAGGGCAAGCGCCGTATGATTTTGGAATGCAATCGTCAAAGACGCCCACGCTTCCGCTGAATACTTCGCTGCTGAAACCGGGGTTGCGGCTGGCGGTGGGGGTTTCCGGCGGGGCTGACTCGGTGGCGCTGTTGCGGGCGCTGCATCAACGGAGCAGCCAGTTGGGGTTGGTGCTGCAGGTGGCCCACCTGCATCACGGCCTGCGCGGTTCCGAGGCCGACGGCGACCAGGATTTTGTTCGTGCGCTGGCGGCTGAACTGGGCCTGCCGTTTCACGAGGCGCGGGTGGATGCTGGGTCCGAAGCGGAACAGGCGGGCGAGTCGATCGAGGAGGCGGCGCGACGGCTTCGCTATGGGTGGTTTCGCAAACTCCTCATCGAGATCCCGCTCGATGCAATCGCTACGGCGCATACGCAAGACGACCAGGCTGAAACGGTATGCGGGAAGTTTCTGCGCGGGGCATGGACCGAGGGACTGAGCGGCATCCATCCGGTGCTGGAGTTTCCCGAGGGGCGGATTGTGCGCCCGCTGCTGGTGGCCACGCGGGCCGAGGTGGAGGCGTATCTCAAGGCACTGGGGCAATGCTGGCGAGAGGACTCTTCCAATCGCGATGCCGGCTTCACGCGCAATCGTATTCGGCACGAACTGCTGCCGCTGCTGGAGGGATGGAATCCGCAGTTGCGGGAACACATGGCGCAGATGGCCCTCCTGGCGCGAGACGAAGAGGCCTGGTGGCAGGCGGAAGTTTCCCGGCTTGGGCCGCAGATTTTGATGTCTGGAAAGCCGGTGCGGGGTGGGGGACGTGCGGCTGGGGACGGGCTGGCTATGGATGTGACGCGGTTCGCTGGGCTGGCTCCGGCGTTGCAGCGAAGGCTGCTGCGCTACGCAGCGGAACGGTTGGGAGTGTCGCTTGATTTTCCCTCGACTGAAGCGCTGCGGACTCTCGCGCTGGAAGGCAGGGCAGGGCAAAGGCGGGAGTTCACGCAGGGGTTGCGTGCCGAGAGAACTCCGCGGGAGTTGCGGCTGACGGTTGAGGCGATTTCGTCCTCCGGCGAAGCAGAGACAGTCCCTGAATATACAGGGGCGATCCCGGGCGAGATTGCCGCCCCTGCATTTGGAGTTCGGCTGCGCTTGCAGGCTGCGGTGTCGGCGGAACATCTAGGCGCGTCAGTTTCACGGAAAACCGCGACTGTGCGCAACTGGCGACCGGGCGACCGGGTTCGTTTGCGCTACTCCGGAGGGCCACGCAAAGTGAAGGAAGTGCTTGAACGGCTGCGGGTTACGGGAAGCAGCCGGGTGGTTTGGCCGGTGTTGGAAGTAGGCGGCCGGATTGTGTGGATGAAAGGCGTCGAACTGGAGCCGGAGCAGGGGCTAACCGTGGTGGCAACTGACCTTTAAGCCGCCGCCGATGTACACTGTCCGGGCGCTTTGCGCAATTACCCTTTCGAGTGAAGGGAATGTCCCGGATCGAGCACGAGAATCCTCGCCGGGATGGTTCCCGTTGCCTCTTGGTTCGGAGTACAATCTTAGATACTGCTCATTCAGGCGGCAGAGGAATTGTGTCTGCCATCGGGGCGCAGCGTACTTAATGTGACTTTGGCCAAGCTTCAAGCGTCTATAGAGTTGATGTGCGCGGAGACGAGGGTCCAGCTGCTGGATTTTCGCCCGCCGGGAAAGAGGGATCCTGGTGAATTCGACCGTTAAAACGATCATGTTCTGGGTGTTTATTCTCGTCTGCCTCATGCTCCTGTGGACCGTGGTGCAGAGAAGCTCCGGCATGGGCGGCAAGTCCGCCGAATACGGCTACTCCGATCTGCTGGACAAGATCGAGGCCGGGCAGGTGCAGGACGCTACCATCCAGGGTTCCGAAGTGCATGGCCACCTGAAGGGCGCCAAGGATGAGTTCCACACCACGATCTCAGCCAACAACACCGACAGCCTGAGCAAGGAATTGCGCGCCAGCAAAGTGAACTTCAACATAAAGGATCCGCAGAGCAACATCCTGCTTCCGTTGCTGTTCAACGTGGGTCCGTTTGTGCTGCTGGGCGCGATCTGGTTCTTCATGCTGCGGCAGATGCAGTCGGGTGGAAACAAGGCGCTGTCGTTTGGCAAGAGCCGCGCGCGCCTGCTCTCGATGCAGCAGAAGAAAGTCACCTTCAAGGACGTGGCCGGCGTCGACGAGGCCAAGGAAGAGCTGAAGGAGATCATCGAGTATCTGCGCGAGCCGCAGAAGTTCCAGAAGCTTGGCGGCCGCATTCCCAAGGGCGTGCTGCTGGTTGGGCCTCCGGGAACAGGCAAGACGCTGCTGGCGAGGGCTGTGGCAGGCGAAGCGAATGTGCCGTTCTTCTCCATCTCCGGTTCCGACTTTGTTGAGATGTTTGTGGGCGTGGGCGCAAGCCGCGTGCGCGATCTATTTGAACAGGGTAAGAAGAATGCGCCCTGCATCATCTTCATCGACGAAATCGATGCTGTGGGCCGTCATCGCGGTGCGGGCCTGGGCGGCGGACACGACGAGCGCGAGCAGACACTCAACCAGTTGCTGGTCGAGATGGACGGCTTTGAATCGAACGACGGCGTGATCCTCGTCGCAGCCACCAACCGGCCTGACGTGCTTGATCCGGCGCTGCTTCGGCCAGGGCGTTTCGATCGCCGCGTTGTGGTGGGATTGCCCGATGTGCGTGGACGCGAAGAAGTGCTTCGTGTACACGTGAAGAAGGTTCCCGTTTCAGACGATACCAATTTGAATGTGCTCGCTCGTGGGACACCAGGATTCTCTGGCGCCGATCTTGCCAACATGGTCAACGAGGCTGCGCTGAATGCCGCGCGCATGAATCGCAAGCAGGTCACGATGTACGACTTCGAGCTGGCCAAGGACAAAGTCTTGATGGGCGCGGAGCGGAAATCGATGCTGCTGACCGAGGAAGAGAAGCGGGTCACTGCGTATCACGAAGCGGGCCACGCGCTGGTTTCGTTCCTGCGTGAGCACTCCGACCCGATTCACAAGGTGACCATCATTCCTCGCGGCATGGCGCTGGGCGTAACGATCTTCCTTCCCGGCGATCGGCACAACTACACGCGCGAATACCTTGAGGCCAACCTGGCAATTGCGTACGGCGGGCGATGCGCGGAGGAGATCTTCCTCAACCAGATGTCGACCGGCGCAGGCAGCGATATTGAAAGCGCTACCGACCTGGCACGGCGCATGGTTTGCGAATACGGCATGAGCCGCCTGGGACCGCTGACTTTCGGCAAGAAGGAAGAGCAGATCTTCCTGGGCCGCGAGATTGCGCAACACAGGGACTTCAGCGAGGAGACCGCGCGGCAGATCGATCTTGAAGTGCGCCGGCTGATCGACGAAGCTTACCAGTCTGCTCATTCGCTGGTCAGTTCGCATGCCGATGCAATGCACCGCATTGGCGCGGCGCTGCTGGAACGCGAGACCATCGACGCGGAAGAGGTAAGGATGCTGATCGAGGGACAGGAACTGCCCCCGATGCGCTCCGTGCTGGCTTCGCCGACTGACACTGGCAGTGGCACGACCGCACAGGTGCTGAAGCCGGAAACGCGCGGTGGGCCGGGCTTCCCGGAGGGGTCGCCGTCACCCGCATAAAGACGCCGCGAATCACAAGCGAAAGGGCCTCCCTGCTACGGGTGGCCTTTTTGTTTGCAATTTTCCGGATACGGTAAGGGAGAACACCACGTTAGGATTGCATTATGTGCTTTCTTCTATCTGCCGGAACTAGCGAGCCGATCCCGCGCAGCAACTGGCGGAAAGAAGCTCCTTGCATCTACGTCAAGTCCCTGATTGAATACGACAAGACAATCAAGGTGCATTTCACGAGCCCTGAAGTGCAATAAATCGGATCCACCTCCGGCTGTGGCTGCGATTTTCCACACCTGATGTACCAGAATGGCGGGTGGCCGGGATATCTGGAAGACGAGACCGACGAAGAGAGGCTGGAAAGCGATCAATCCAATCGCGAGTCGCTGGTCCGGCTTCTACGAGGATCAGGGGAGGGAGTTATCGAACTCTACGGAGTTTGGGCTGGAGATTTCGAAGAAGAACCGAGAATCCGGGAAGAATTAACACTCGAAGGAATCCTAAATGCCGATTTCTATTTCAAGGAACGTGGCTTCCTGAGAGTGACCGTCTGACGCGGGAAGCGTCGAAGGGCGCGCTCTCAGGGAAGTCGATGAAACCATTGGCGCGCAAGCGCCGTCCGCCGCACCGCAGGTGCTTACTTGATTCCGAAGAAGCGGTACGAAGCGCCGATGCTGACGCCGTATGGGAACAGGGTGTATTGTCCTGCTCCTTCCGACCATTGAGGCCATTGCTGGTACTCGAAATCCGGCAGCTTGAGGGTGATGCGCTTGGTCATCTTTACGTCAAGGCCGCCACCATACGCGATGTCGGTATAGCGGCCCCAGCCATTGCCATCTTCGAAGTTGAGCTTGCCATAGCCGATCAGCACCTTGGCATAGGGCGTTGCCTTCCAGAAGTGAAGCTTGTAGATGGGCAGCCGCGGACCGATCAGGTAGTTGTCTTCGTAGATGCCGCCGGCAGGCTTGTTGAAGCGCATCCAGCGGGCTTCGCCTTCAATCTGTATCCAGGGCGTGAACTTCACATCCACAAACGTGCCGAGGCCAGCCAGGTAGCCGTTATAAAAAGGGGCGGCTTGGGGAACGCCGTTGCCGGTGTAGTCAGGCTGGAAGCCGGAGACCTCGCCGCCGGCCGCGATGGAAATGCCTCGGGCAAAAGCGGAGGGGACTACCTGCGCGGATGCCGAAACAGCGGCTGCCGCAGCCAGCACAAAAACCGACGCGGTAAAGAAGTGCCTCTTCATTGAAGAAATCATGAGCAGTAATCACGTCCAGTCCGGAAGATTTTGGACCCAATTGGCAACATCGAGCCACCGCCTGCCAGTTGTTTGAATGCAGCCGGCAGGCTGGTCTCGGAATTGTTCATCACTGCGGGTTCGGGGTAGTTGGAGTAGTCGGAGGAGGTTGCTGTTGCGTTGCGGGCGGAGCTGCCGAGTCCGGTGCGGCCGCTGGTTGGCTGCCGGCGGGTGCCTGATTGCTGGGAGCGTTAGGATCAGCTCCTTGCCCTGGCCCAGGAGCCGGCGTAGCCGGTGCGGGAGTTGCGATTGCGGCTGCTGCCGCTGCCGCGTCGTAGCGCTGCAGCTTGAAGTAGATCGGCGTCACCTCGAACGGCATCTTGTCGCGCGGGTTCATGTAAGCGTAGATCTTGGCGTTCAGCGGATGCACCTTGTCATCCCATGGATCGGTCTTCAGCCAGAAGCCCAGCGGGTTGGCGGGTCGCTGCGCCAGGTCGTCCCAATTCAACTTGGGAGACATGTGCTGCAAATCGGCCATCCACGGCGTGCCGTCGGTTTTGAGCAGCGAATCGCCCAGCTTGGGGGTGTTGAGCTGCTTCAGCGGCTTTTCGCGATCGACAAGCTGCGCATAGAAGAGCCCCGCATCCGCAAGCTGATCCTTGTAAAGCGAATTGCCCAGGTACTCCATCGCCCGCTTGGCGGCTTCCGCGTTGTCGTGATCGGTGTGGTACATGTCGATGCGCTGGAAGGTCGCCGTATCCGGGAACATCAGGCGGTCGTTGAAGGCATAGCGCGTGTCGATGTGGTGACCCATGGCGATGTGCGCTAGTTCCATGGCGACAACCGAGGCCATTGCCGGCTCGTTGGGAAGCGAGTCGATAAGGCCCTTGCTGATCAATATGGTGTTGCCTACCGTGGTGGTTTCGATGGTGTCGGTGAGCATCACGCGGGTGTGAATCTGGTCAGTGAATGCCAGGTTGTTGGGCACCTGCAGATTGATCACGATCTGGTCGAGGATCTTGTGCTCGTAGCCGTTCGGATCGGGATTGAGCGGTGCAACCAGGCCGGCTTCCACCAGGCGATCGATTACGTTATTTTCAGCCTGCGTAACCCATGCGCGCGATGCCTGCAGCGGGCCTACGTCCTGCGAGTCCTGGCTGGTGTCTGTCGCGTTGTCTACCTTCACGCTCACGTTTTCGCTGTCGCGCGTAGGCAGCTTCAGGCTGTAGCCCCAGAAGTGCGTCTGCGCTTTCAGGCCGACGGTCTTTTCGTTCTCGATGCGGGTCGTTTCTTCCACGTATACGGCAACCGGCAGCCATTCGCCCGGCTGCACATTCATGCGCCAGCTGTCGAAGTGAAAGTAATATTTGCTGGAGTCTTCTTCGTTGGGGCCAGTGTAGGTGCCATTGAAGCGGACAATATTGCCGTCCTGATCCTCGATCCAGATACGGCCGAAGAAGCGGCCCATGCCCTTGACCTTGGGATGCACATCGAAGACCGCGGTGCGCACCGAGCCAAGAAACTCGGGGCGCACATAGCTGAAGACGTAATGGTTCTTGTCGAAGCCACTCGGATCGAGAAACATCATCTGCATGAAGCCGTTGGGATTGTAGGTGAACTTCTCCAGGCCCAGCGCTTTGCTGAGGCCCAGCATGGCGTCCAGCGACCCTTTGAAGAAGCCCTTGTTGCTCTTCACTGCGCGGTCGGTGAAGCTCTTGTCGACAAATCCTTTGGCGAAGTCGACGCGGCTCAGCATGTACTGGTCCTCAACCGGGACCATGTACAGCTTCAAATCGGGCTTGGTGTTCTGGATGTATGTTTCTACCAGCGGTGTGCGCTTGCGGATGGCCTGGATCAGCACCTTTTCCTGCGAAATGGCCTTGTCCACCAACGCCGACTGCTCCGGAGTTAGCGGACGCACAGCCTCGTACTTCGGTTCCTTCTTCGCGTACGCGCTGGCCGTCCCAACGGTAATCATGAGGAAGGTAAGGGCGATCTTCCGAAACGTCATGAAAAGCTCCTGGCTTGAATTATTGCCGGTCTTAATCTGCCCGGAAACGCTAAAAAGCCCTCGCGCGGCAGAACACAGCTACGTGATCGTACTTCTGCTTTGATGTTACGCCAATTGAAACGTGATCGTGATGGTCGTCGTGGAGTCAACAGCCTGGCCATTCCGGGTCGCGGGACGGAAGCGAATCTGCTGTGCGACGCGGCGCGCTTCTTCATCCAGACCGTGGCCCAGGCCGCGTGTAACGCCCTGCACCAGGACCTGTCCGTTGGCGGTAAATGTCACCTTGAGCACCACGTCGCCTTGAATGCGCAACTGGCGCGCTTCGCTGGTGTACTGCACCGGGGGCTTGGAAATGACTTCGATGTTGGTGGTAGCGGGTTGCACAACCGCTTGCTGGACCTGAGCCACCTCGACCACCTTGGGAATGCCGGCCGAGGCTACCCTGCCGGTGCCGGTGTAGCCGGTATTGGCCGTGCCATTGCTGCCGGGAACGCCGGCCTGCGCCACTCTGCCGACAACTCCGGCATTCGATCCGGATTTCAGCCCGTTGCCGATCCCTGTAGAGCCGACAACTCCATGCGGAGCGACGGCTGGCCCCGACATGCCGCCATAGGGGTTGCCGATGGCCGCCACGGTGGCTGGCCGGGTGGCATTGGGATTAGGGGTTACGCCGAAGGTATCGCCCAGGTGCACGGGCGCCGTCGAGGGCTTGACAGAGGCATTTTGCGCGGGCATGGCCGCGGTCATTGCAGCCTTGGGCTGCGGAGCCAATACGACCGCCGGCTTGGCCGCCTTGATTACCGGCATATTGAGCTTGGCTTCCATCTGGATAGGCTTGGGCTCGGGCTTGGGCAGGGGCTTGGGCATCGTGATCTTCGGCTGCTCAAGCTTGACCTCGACCTTGGGCGGCTCGGGCATCTTGATCTTGGGAGGCTCCGGCATCTTCACCTTGACTGGCGGTGGAGGCGTCGTGGGAAAAATCAGGGTTGTCTGCTCATATTTGTGCTCAACTAATCTCTTTACCTGACTTCCTAGATAGATGGCGATCAATACAATCAGGCCATTGACAACGAAACTTGTAAAAAACGAGACAGGACTTCTTTCCGGCGCGGGCAGCAAGCCGAAGTTGGTCCGTCCTGGAGTATACGGTGCGCCTGGAGTAGATAGCAGGGGCATGTTGTCAGTCCTCGCATTTGGTCATTTGGGTTGGGAGACCCAAGTTGGCATCACAGAGACTATCGGCTGAAACGCCGGGCAGTTCATTGGATGCGGTAAGTGTTTGAATATGAGTCCGTTCTCTGCGGAACGTGTAAAACAGGTTGCGCTAGACAGAAACCAGGCTTTCTTAGACAGGAAGCGGGGCGCGTGTTTCGGATAAACCGATGGCGCGTGTACGGCCTGAGGCCGCATTTCCACGCGATACTGTTTATCGTTTGCACAAAGCTCCGGCATTTGCAGCTCCTAAGTAATATCCAAGGCCATCCGAAGGTAACCGGCAATCCCCCATTCTGGTCAGGGGGGCTTCTTTCGGGGTAATTTTCGAACCAAGGGGAGCCTGCAAGAAGAGCGTTGCGCAGCGAGGAGTCAGCAGGCAAACTCAGGAGGGCCAGCCGCCTTTGCGGCGGTCTGGGGTCTAGTGCTGGAGACCGACCCGGCCTTGCCCTATTGTAATAGACTCAAGTTGACTTAGAGTGCTTGGGGGGGCAGTTATTTTATGAAGATTCTGGTCACCGGCGGGGCGGGGTATATAGGCGGTACAGTGGCCGGACTGCTTGCCGAAAAGGGCCACCAGGCGGTTGTTTTCGACAACCTGAGCCACGGCCGTAAGGACTTAATGCCACAGGGCGTGGAATTTGTGGAAGGGGAGCTGGCAGACCGGTCTCTTCTTGAAAACCTTTTCATCGCCGCCAAGCAACAGGGCCAGCCATTCGCCGGAGTTCTGCATTTTGCCGCGCTGATCGAGGCCGGCGAATCCATGCTGCACCCCGAGGCGTTCTTCCGCAACAACACCGCATCCACCCTGGCGTTGCTGGAGGCAATGTTGGCCCACGGTCCGCGCAGGCTGGTCTTTTCCTCCACCGCAGCCGTGTATGGGGAGCCGGAAACAGTGCCGATCAAAGAGGATGCGCGCTTGCAGCCGACCAACGCCTATGGCGAGTCAAAGCTGCTGGCGGAGCACATGATTGGCTGGATGCATCGCGTTCACGGACTGCGCTCGGCCACACTGAGGTATTTCAATGTGGCTGGCGCGCCGGAGGGGCCAGATGGAGTGACGCGCGGTGAGGCTCACGAGCCGGAATCCCACCTGATTCCTTTGATCCTGGACGTGGCGCTGGGCCGGCGTGCTTCGATTCGGATCTATGGAGACGACTACTCGACGCCGGACGGCACATGCATCAGGGACTACATTCACGTTTCCGACCTGGCCGATGCCCACCTGCTCGCGCTGGCGGCGCTTGAATCGGATTCGGATGCGAAGGCGAGGCTGATTTTCAATCTGGGAAATGGGGAAGGATTCAGCGTCCGCGAGGTCATCGAATCGGCTCGCCGCGTCACCGGGCATCCCATCCCGGCCGAGGTCCATCCGCGGCGCGCCGGAGACCCTGCGGTTCTGGTGGCCAGCTCGGAAAAGGCGATCCGGGAGCTGGGCTGGAGGCCGAAGTATACGCTGTTGGACGATATTGTTCGGACCGCCTGGATCTGGCATCAGAAGCGGTACGCCTTGTAGGAAAACCGATCGAAATTTCTATTTGTAGCTACATATGGAACTATTTTTGGAGTTATGTTTGTTGTAGAATTGAGCTAACCGTGGAATTTGAGTGGGATCCCACGAAAGCGGCTTCAAATCTTCGCGATCGTCGAATATCGTTTCCTTACGCGACGAGAGTGTTTCTTGACCCTCATCGGCAGGAACGACTAGATATCCGCGAGGAGTACGGCGAAGATCGCTGGATCGTGCTTGGGAGGGTGGACGAATGGATTTTGGTGGTTGTGTACACGCTTCGCGGATCGAATATCCGGCTCATCTCCGCCCGAAAGGCACAGCACAATGACAACGAAATCTACTGGCAATGACACCGTTTACTTCCGCCTCGATCCGTCGAATCCTCCCACGATGACTGAAGAGCAGATGCAAGCACTGCGCGATCTGCGGGACGAGGATATCGATTACAGCGACATCCCACCGCAAACCGGCGGAGGATGGCGGCGTGTTTCCGATTTGATCCCCGCGGAGAACAAGCAGCAGATTACGTTGCGTCTCGATGCCGATGTGATTGAGTTCTTTCGCAGCACTGGTCGACGCTACCAAAGCCGCATCAACGCGGCGCTGCGGGACTATGTGAACGCGCAGAAGAGATCCGTTTCGCGGGGCTGAAATTGCGTCTATCGCGATCTCAGAACAGCTTGCCCTTGAACAGATACACCAGTTCAATAACCAGGATGATGACGACGGTGAGCTCGAGGAAAAATGCGCGGCTCTGGTTGAACTGGTCGACCATGAAGCGGTAGAGTTCCTCGGCGGTGTGGACCTTGCGGGTGACCAGGTCCTTGTAGTCGGGCACGCCAACCTTCGCTGCGGCGAGGCGGTAAAGGCGCGCGGAAAACATGTCGCTGAGAAATTTGATGGCGTTGTCGGAGTGCTCGGTCAGCTCGGCTACATCGAGGAGCACGGTGTGGAGGCGTGTTGCCGAGCGCGCCAGGCGCCATTGCGCGAAGACTCCCGTGCCTTCGTCCAGAAGTTTGTAAACGCGCTCCAGCTCTTCGGTGAGCAGATCGTCGTAGTGGCGGAACTCGAGCAACTGGGAGTTCGCGTATTCGAGAAGCTGAATGGCGGTTTCAGCGCCAGTTGAAGAGTCGTAAAGAAATGCCGCATTCCAACCGATGACAGTGAGGTCGTTGGCGTAATACGAAATGCGCGATTGCATGACCTCATTGATTTCAGTCTCGGCAAGCTGGCCGGTGTCTCCGCGGACCACCTGGGCTATGCGCGAGCCGTGCTGCTGGATTAGCTCAGTGACCGTAGGCGCGCCGGAGATTTCGATGATGTGGAAGATGAGGTAGTCTTCGCTGAGCCATTCGTCGTAAGGCTTCACAAGGGCGGGAGCGGCACGCTGCAGGCTGCTGCGGACAATGTCCGTCGCCTGGGCCGCGAAATCGACTTCCCAGACCCAGCGGCTGGCTAGGCGGATGAGCTTGCTCCAGCCATCGAAAAAGGGAAGCTCATAGACTACGCTGACGACGCCGTAATCGTAGTACTTGATTTCGCCTAGCAGGCGCTCACCGGTTTCCAGGACCAGCGTTTCCAATGGCACAACCACGGGCGGACGCTGATAGCGAACGTAACTGGGCGCGGGATGCTTGAGGCTGGGCTGTTGGACGGTGCGGGCGCGAATAAGCTCCTGCAGTCGGTCGAGGCGAATAGCTTCGGCGACGTCGAACTGGAGCAGCACGAGCACGGAGCCGCGCAGGCTGGTTTCGGGATTGGCGCCGTCCGGCATGATGGGATGATCTTACCGCTTTAGGCCACCTATGGTGGGGCGGGCGCAGCTTGCGCGACGCGGGTGGCTATGGTCTGCAGCAGCCGTGTCGGAGCAGCGGGACGTAATACGTGTCCAGCCACCAGGTGAGGACGAAGAGAATTGCCATTCCGACGATGGCCCAGAAGAAGAGCCGGACAGGGAGGGTTGCCAGGAGCGGTTCGGCGGCTTCCGGATCCGTGCGCGTATGCCACGCGTACAGCAGGCCGCTGGAAAAACTGATGCATGCAGCCAGGCATACACGCAGCAATGCCATTTCCAGTCGCTCTTCCCAGCGGCTTCCAGGCACAAAGAACGCGCTCGTCAGGACCGGATACAGCGACATCATGCTGAGGAAGAACGAAAGCGGTCTGGCGAGTTCGAGGAGCATGGCGGGCTCCCTTGGCTTCGGGAACAAGCGTACCGGCGCGATCAAGCGTCGGGCTCGAGGCAGGCATCCTAGCCTGCAAGTATTCTAACCCCGCCTGCATATTTACGGCTCACTTGCCGAGTGTGTGCCTGGGCCGGTAAAGTGACTCCCACGCGGATTATTTTTGGAAAGGGCATCTTTCCAAAGCGCCGTGCACAGCGATCTTTTTTCTTCCCCAGAAGGACGTATTCATGTCTTCGGTTCCCATTCCCGCCATTACCAATCAGGATATTGACTCAACATTGCGCGAAAACCGCGTATTTCCCCCTCCTGAGGAGTTCAGCGCCAAGGCGCACATCAAAAGCCTCGACGAATACGAAGCGCTCTATAAGCGGTCAATTGACGATCCGGAAGGCTTCTGGGCTGAGGCGGCCGAAGATCTGCATTGGTTCAAGAAATGGGACAAAGTATTCGACGGGAATTTCCCGCTGGCGAAGTGGTTTGTGGGCGGCAAGCTGAACCTGAGCTACAACTGCGTTGACCGGCACGCGTTGGGAGAGCGGCGCGACAAGACGGCGCTGATCTGGGAGGGTGAGCCGGGCGAGATTCGCCGGCTGACTTATGCGGAATTGCACGTCGAGGTGCAGAAGTTCGCCAATGCGCTGAAGGAACTGGGGATCAAGAAGGGCGACCGCATAGCCGTGTACATGGGCATGACGCCGGAACTGGCCATCGCCCTGCTGGCTTGCGCACGCATTGGCGCCGTGCACTCGGTGATTTTTGGCGGTTTTGCGGCCAACGCTATCGCGGACCGCGTCAACGACTCAGGCTGCGTCGCTGTGATTACACAGGACTCAAGCTATCGGCGCGGTGGCGAAATCAAACTGAAGCAGACCGTGGACGAGGCTATGAATGCATGCCCCACCGTGCGGCATGTCATCGTCTATCGCCGCACAGGTTCACCGGTCCAAATGATCACCGGGCGCGACTGGTGGTGGCACAACCTGATCGCAAACGCGCCGACGGAGTGCCGCGCCGAAGCCATGGATTCCGAGGAACCGCTCTACATCCTCTACACCTCGGGGACGACCGGAAAACCCAAAGGCCTCGTACACACCACGGGCGGCTATTCTGTTCAGACTTACCTGACTTCGAAGTATGTTTTCGACCTAAGGGATGAGGATGTGTACTGGTGCACGGCGGACATTGGCTGGGTAACCGGGCACTCGTATGTTGTGTATGGACCGCTGCAGAACGGCGCGACGGTGCTGATGTATGAGGGCGCGCCGAATTGGCCCGATTTCTCGCGCTTCTGGAAGATTATCGACGATCACCAGGTGAGCATCTTCTATACCGCGCCGACGGCAATTCGCGCGTTTATCAAGTGGGGCGACCAGTTTGTTGAGAAGCACAAGCTGGATTCGCTGCGGCTGCTGGGTACTGTCGGAGAACCAATCAATCCTGAGGCCTGGATGTGGTATCGCGAGAAGATTGGCCACAATCGCTGCCCCATTGTCGATACCTGGTGGCAGACGGAGACAGGCGCCATCATGATTGCCCCGATTCCGGGCGCGGTGCCTACCAAACCGGGCTCGGCGACGCGGCCGTTTTTCGGAATCGAGCCCGAGGTGCGCAAGCCCTGGCCTTCAATGGCGCGGACGGTCTATGGCGATGCGGAGCGCTACCAGAAGACTTACTTCAGCGACGTGCCGGGTTGCTACTTTACCGGCGACGGCGCGCGCATGGATGCCGATGGCTACTTCTGGCTGATGGGCCGCGTGGACGACGTGATCAACGTCAGCGGACACCGCCTGGGAACCATGGAAGTGGAGTCGGCGCTGGTGGCGCATCCCAAAGTGGCTGAGGCGGCGGTGGTGGGTCGGCCGGATGAGTTGAAGGGGCAGGCGATTTCAGCGTTTGTGTCGCTCGAGAGCGGCAACTACCCCAGCGAGCAGTTGAAGGACGAGTTGAGGAAGTGGGTGTCGAAGGAAATCGGCTCGCTGGCGCGGCCCGACGATATTCGGTTCACTGAAGCGCTGCCTAAAACGCGGTCCGGCAAGATCATGCGGCGGCTGCTGCGGGAACTGGCCACGCATGGGGAGATCAAGGGCGATATTACGACGCTGGAAGATTTCACGGTGATTTCGAAGTTGCGGGAGGCGGAAGAGGGTTG
>JBELAI010000082.1:0-21349 GCA_049508975.1 Occallatibacter sp.
GTAACTCTCTCCGGCGGTCCCAACGATGTCTGGATCTTTCAGATAGCGGGGCAACTCAAACAGGCGAGCGCTACCAGAGTGACTCTGGCTGGCGGCGCACAGGCCAAGAACATCTTCTGGCAAGCCGGCGGCGTCGTATCCATCGGAACCACCGCGCACTTCGAGGGAGTGCTCCTCGCCAAGACATTGATCGCCGTCAAGACAGGAGCATCGGTGCAGGGCAGGCTTCTGGCTCAAACCGCAGTTACTCTGGAACAAAACACAGTTACACAACCCGCACAATAATAACTATCTTCAAGTTAGGGGAGGGCCCGCGTGCCCCATGTCTCGAAATGAGGCCTGGGGCACGCGTGCTTATTTGCACGTGCTCTGAGAAAACTCAGACTCATCGCGACAGGTGGTCAGTTGCCGAACGTCCAAATCGAGACGCCATGCCGTCGCTTTTCTTACAAAACGATATAACTCCTAAAGTCCCAACGCGCCGAATTCGCCGGCGATCTTATCAATGCCGGAGAGAATTGCAGCGCCTTCCTTGAGCGCGTCGCCCAGTGCCTCAATCTTCGCCTTCAAGGCCTTCAGTTGAGTCATTGCTGGAGCCATCTCGTCGCCTGCAGCTTGCAGCTGCACAGTGTTTCCGGTAAATACTGCGAGATTCAGTGCCTGGAGCTGTGCCGCAACCTCTGTACGCAAGTCGAAAGCGATGTTTTGTGCCTCCTGAGTGTTCGCGGGGTTAGCCGCTGCCGCATCTGCAGCGGCTAGCACAGCGTTGAGCGCATCGTATGCTGCCTGCTTGGGGTCGACTGTGCCAGAGGACGGAGTGTTTGACGAAGTATTAGGCATGGGGCGCGATCTCCACTATTTCTTGCTGCTAAGCGAGTTGTAGAAGCCGTCGATGGTCTGCGCGTCCTCTAACAATTCATTGAGTTCGAGCTTGAATGCAGGTGCGTCCTTCAGATTCTTTGTTGCGGTGAGCGCAGCGTGGGCGGCTGCCAGCGCAGCGAGCGACTTTGAAGTGGCAGCAAGCGCCTCATCGGACCTTTCCTGGGCTTGCACGAGCTTCGGTAGTTTCTCGATCTCAACTCGTCTTTGATCTGCGCTCAAAGACGCGGCGTTGTCTCGTATGAATCTCTGCTGGTCGGCGATTTGTGTGTCGTAGTCAAGATGGATTTCCGAAGCGAGACCGGCCTTCCCAACTGTGCCGATGTCGTCCTCGAGTATCTTGCAAATATCTTGAATAGGCTTGTTCATCTTGTCGAGAATCCCCGGCAGAGCCCGTGCCCGTTCGTGCTCGATAAGGACTCCGCCGATTGCCGCGACTACGGTAACCGCCAGATCCTTTTCCGTGCTGTCGATCTTGAAGCCCTTGAAGTCGTCCTGCTGCAGCTTGACCAGTGCGTCGCCGGCAGCCTTCGCCTGCGTTTCAAGATCGGTGATCGGCTGATTGCCACTCACCTCGGCGAGCAACGTTGCGTACTGCTTCAGACCATCGAGCACCTTGGTGCGAACCTCGAGGTCTTTCGCCGGTAGGAAGCTCTTGATCTTGGTTGCATCGAAACCAGTCCTGTCGTAGGTGGCCACCAGCGTGGCCATCTGGGCGTCGGCATAGGTCTGGTTAACGAGTCGATACGCGCTCGTTGTTTGGGTAACGGTTGCTGTTGCAGCAGTCGAAAAGGCAGCTGTGCGGGTTGCAAGCGGCGAAAGAGCGCAGCCGGAGACCGCAAATATCGGTCCGGCCAGGGCAACAGCCCAGAAAGTCTGGACGCTTAGCACGATGCGTTTGCGTGCATTCAAGATGTTGTCCCTCGTTTGGAGGTTTGTGTGGGGTAGCAGACGGTGCGCGATGAGTATTGCAGGTTATGGATCGAACTGCAAGTATAGCTCAGCACGAAAATAACCGGCCCGCTTCTCATCGCGAGAAGCGGACCGGTCTGTTTGTGAGTTAGTAACTTGGAGTTATGCCTTTGCCGTAGTCAGCGCACCCAGATCGGCGGCAAGCTTCTCGGTAGAGAACGCTTCAATGAGGTCGCCTTCCTTGATGTCGCTGAAATTGCCCAGGCCAATACCGCACTCCATGCCGTTGGTCACCTCGCGTACGTCGTCTTTCACGCGCTTGAGCGAGCTGATCTTGCCCTTGAACACCTGCGCTCCATCGCGCATGAGCTTGACTTCCGAATCGCGGCGAATTGCACCGTCCTGCACCCTGCAACCGGCGATGGTGCCGACCTTGGGAATGCGGAACACCTGCAAGACTTCGGCGCGGCCCAGGTAGTTCTCCTTGAATGTTGGATCGAGCAGTCCCAGCATGGCCAGCCGAATCTCGTCCTGCAACTCGTAGATGATCGAGTGCAGACGAATTTCGATGCCTTCCTGCTGAGCCAGTTCCGCGGCCTTGCGCTCCGGCCTTACGTTGAAGCCGATGATGATGGTGTTGGAGGCTGTAGCCAGCAACACATCGCTCTCGGTGATCGAACCTACGCCCGAGTGAATGACCTTGATGCGCACCTTTTCGGTCGACATGCGGACCAGCGAATCCGCCAGCACTTCGACAGAACCGGTAACGTCGCCCTTGATGATCAAAGGCAGGTCCTTCACGCCAGCAGTACGAATCTGTTCCGCCAGACCTTCCAGAGACACACGCGAACTCTTGGCGAGCTGAGCGTCTCTCTCCTTCATCTTGCGGTACTGCGCAATGCCCTTGGCCTTGTCGCGATCCGCAACCACCAGGAAGGTATCGCCGGAATCAGGCATGGCTTCGAGGCCGAGGACTTCGACCGGGGTTGACGGCCCTGCTTCTTCCAGCGCACGGCCACGGTCGTCGAACATGGCGCGAACCTTGCCGAACGTGTTGCCGACAATGTAGCTGTCATTCAACCGCAGTGTTCCGTCCTGAACAAGGACCGTAGCCACCGCGCCGCGCCCGCGATCGAGCTTGGCTTCGATGACCGAGCCAACGGCCTTCCGTCCCGGCGTCGCCTTGGGTGCGCGAATATCGGAAACCAGGCAGATCATTTCAAGCAGCAGATCGAGATTCTTCCGCTTTTTCGCCGACACTTCGACAAAGACGGTGCCTTCTTGCCCTGCGCCTGCCCACTCTTCAGGAATCAGGCCGCGGTCGGCAAGCTGCTTCTTCACGCGGTCTGGATTGGCTTCCGGCTTGTCGATCTTGTTGACAGCGACAATGATCGGTACGTTGGCAGCTTTGGCGTGATCGATGGCCTCA
This sequence comes from Occallatibacter sp., assembly GCA_049508975.1. Taxonomy (GTDB): domain Bacteria; phylum Acidobacteriota; class Terriglobia; order Terriglobales; family Acidobacteriaceae; genus Telmatobacter. Next base: position 3,221 of record JBELAI010000082.1, read on the forward strand.
AGCGTCTGAGGCATCACTCCGTCGTCGGCAGCCACCACGATGACAACAATGTCAGTCACCTTCGCGCCGCGCGCTCGCATGCGCGTGAAGGCTTCGTGACCTGGGGTATCGAGGAAGACAATTTCGCGGCCGTGCGCAGGCGAACCTTCCTTTGAAAACTTCACCTTGTAAGCGCCGATATGCTGCGTGATGCCGCCCGCCTCGCCGGCCGCGACATCCGTCTCGCGGATCGCGTCGAGGAGCGAAGTCTTGCCGTGATCCACATGGCCCATAACGGTGACGACAGGCGAGCGCGGCACTTCCAGTTCGCCTGTGTTTTCCGCTTCGAGAACTTCCTCGATCGCCTGGTTGGCGATCTCCTCTTCGTAGCTGATGACCGTAGCTGCGGCGCCAAACTTGGCAGAAACATCTTTGATCATCTCGGCGTCGAGAGACTGGTTCACGGTGACGAATACGCCCGTCATGAGCAGCGTAGCGATCAGGTCCTTGGCGCGAACCTCGAGTTTTTCGGCCAGGTCCTTTACGCTGATGCCCTCAGTGACAGTGATTTCCCGCGTGATGGGCAGCGGCTCTCCGCCGTATTGCACCCCGCCATAACGTGGCGGTGGCACAAAGCCCTTCATTGGGCCTTCCTTGGTCTTCGGATACTGTGTAGGGCGGCCGCCGGGGCGTTTGTTGGGAGCGCGTTGCGGGCGTGGAGCTTCACCGGTTGGCGGCGCACCCCCTGCGCCAGGACGTGCTCCAAATCCAGGACGCGGCGGTCCGCCAAATCCAGGCCGTGCGCCAAATCCCGGACGTGCGCCTGGACCTCCGGGTCCGCCCGGTCCACCAGGTCCTGCATAGCCGCCCGGCGTCGTGCGTGTTGGATGCTTTGGCCGCGGTCCGCCAGGGAACTGCCCTGGGGCTCCGGGAGGTCCGCTGGGGCCGCTGCGCTGCGGATAGCTTCCGGGTCCGCTGCCAAGCCCGCTGCCCGGCCCACCACTGGGCCGTCGATCGAAGATGGGTCGGCCGCGCTGAATGCCCGCACCCGCAGCCTGATTCCCTGTACCCGGAACCACTGCGGACGGAACAACAATCGGAGCCTTGTATACCGGACGAGGACCCGTCTGGGGCATGACCATGCGGCGCGCCGGCAACGCGGGTGTTGGCGACGCGGTATGAACGTGGCCATGTGTGCGCTGCGGTGGAGCTACTTCGGACTCTGGTTCGAGAACATCGGTGGGGGCTGAAACTGGGGGTTCCTTTACGGTCTCGCGAGTTTCGGAGACTGATGCAGCGGCAAGGGCTGTTGGTTCGGCCGCGGGTGCAGACGGAGTTGCTTGAGGCGGGGGAGCGGGCGTGGCGACCGCGTCTTGGATCGCAGGTGCCGCCGCTTGCACGGTTTGAGGGGGTACCGTGGGCGTCTTCACGGCGACGGTCGGCTTTACTGCCAGAGGCTTCTCGGCAGTGCGCGGCTGTTCATCGCGCGTAGCCGGCGAAGCGACGGGAGCCGCCGTCGAGACCGGTGGCTTGACCACTACCGTAACGGGAGGGGGTGCGACAACGACCACCGGCCGTGTGGCCGCGGCTGCACCCACAGGCGGTTTGGCGACGACCGTACCGATCGGTGGCCGCGATGCAATCGCTGGAGGAGCCGGCGGCGCAACCACAATGTTCGGCGCGGAACGCGGCTGCGGCACAATCTTGCGTGGCTCAGGACGTACTGGTGCTGTCGGGGGCGGAGCCGAGACAGTAGCTGCAGGGGGCGCGGGGCGAGCCGGCGCGGCCGCGGGAGGCGGCTGTGTGCGTACCGGTGCATGGCTTCGACGCGCGTCCTCTTCTTCCTTTTGTTTGCTGGCCAGAATGGCCTTCAGCGCGTCACCGGGCTTGGAGATATGGGAGAGATCCACCTTGGGCTGGAACCCTTGCGGCGCGCGCGAGGCCGCGGCGCTCGAGTGGCCGCCAGGCCTCGATCCACGCAACTGCGCGCGAACCTTCTCTGCCTCGTAGTCCTCCAGCGAACTGGAATGGGTCTTGCCGCTGGCCAGGCCGAGCTCCGTCAATACATCAAGAATCTCCCGACTCTTGACTTCCATCTCGCGTGCGAGATCGTTGATTCGAACCTTACTCATCCGCCTCTTTTCAAAATTTGCTGACCACGCCCCTTAGTCGCTCATAGCTACCTCATGGCAATGGATGGTTTTCGAACTTCTATTATCACCTGAATGGATTAAAAAGATGCGACGCATATTACGCGCCGTCCTCTTTATCCACGCCTTCGTTGTCAATCTCGTCCAGTTCCAGTTCAGCCTCTCCGTCCGCATCGGGAACGCTGTCAACAGCTGCTTCTTCCGCCGTCAGACCTTCGTCCTCAGCCTCCGCGTCGCGAACGCTCTCAGCTTCTTCCAGAACCTCCGATGCGTTTTCTTCCCCGGCTTCCGCTTCGTCCACAACCGCCGGCGCATCTTCGACTTCCGCTTCGCCGTCTTTCTCTACGGCCTTCTCCACGGAAACAGTTTCCTCGCCCTCCGCAGCCTCGGCTTCGGCGTGCTCGGCATCAATCGCCGCACCTTCCGCAGTTTCGGCCTCGTGGCCTTCTTCGCCCTCTTCAAAATGTCCGAAGTAGTGGCGAACGGCCACGCTGATCCGTTCCAGCGTCTTTTCGCCGATGCCCGGAATCTCCTCAAGCTGCTCCGGAGTCATGTCGGCCAGCGTTTCGACGGTCGTAATACCAGCGGCAACCAGCTTCTGGATGATTCCATCGCCCAGCTCGGTGACCTGCTCAATCGGCGTCGAAGGACCGCCGGAAAGAGCCTGCATTTGCTGCTCCACTTCCTGGCGCTTCTCTTCTTCGCTCTTGATGTCGATTTTCCAGCCCAGCAGCTTCGCCGCCAGTCTTACGTTCTGCCCCTTCTTGCCAATTGCCAGCGAAAGCTGCGTGTCGTCCACAATCACTTCCAGCTGCTTGTCCGTCAGGTCGGAAATCGACACGCGGCTTACCTTGGCCGGTTGCAGAGCTTTTTCGGCAAAGGTCGTAATCTCCTCAGAGAACTCGATTATGTCGATCTTCTCGCCCCGCAGTTCGCGAATGATGGACTGCACGCGCATGCCTTTCATGCCCACGCATGCGCCCACCGGATCAACGTCCTTGTCCCGCGACTGAACCGCGATCTTTGTCCGCTCGCCGGCCTCGCGTGCAATCGCGCGAATCACAACAGTGTTGTCGTAAATCTCCGGCACTTCGGACTGGAACAAATTCGAAACCAGTTCCGGTGCGGCACGGGAAACAATCACCTGCGGCCCCTTCGCAGCGCGGTCCACCTTCAGCAGCACCACGCGCACGCGTTCCCCAATCGAGAACTGCTCCAGCCGCGACTGCTCCCGCTTCGGGCAGCGCGCTTCCGCCTTGCCCAGGTCGTAGATAATGTCCTGACCCTCGATCCGCTTGACCGTGGCGTTCAGCACTTCCTTTTCGCGGTGCGCATATTCCTGGAATACCGTGTCGCGCTCGGCTTCACGCACCTTCTGGAAAATCACCTGCTTGGCAAGCTGCGCGGCGATGCGGCCAAGCGGGCTGGTGTCGCGATACATGCGGATCTCACTGCCAACCTCAACGCCCGGAGCCAGCTCGCTGGCCTCGGTGAGGGTAATCTGGTTCAGCGGATCTTCGATCGGCTCTTCGTCGGCCACCACGGTCTTATAGATATAGGCCGTAATGGCGCCGGTCTCCTTATTAAGCTCGCCCCGCATGTTTTCCTGGGTCTTGTAAAACTTGCGCGTGGCCAGGGCAATCGCCTCTTCCACAGCTCCAACCACGATCTCGGGTTCAATCCCCTTCTCGCGGCTGAGAAGCTCGATACTCTGATACAAAGCGCTAGTTGCCATACTCTCAAAAACTCTCTTTCCGTCATCTACCGAAAACTCTGTCGCAAACCCAGAATCTGCTATCTACCCCAAAACTCTGTCATCCTGAGCGAAGTCGAAGGACCCGCTTCTGCTTATCTCTTGCATACCCAGCAAAATTACCGTGCCCCGTTCTTGCGACTTTTTTCTGTCGCAAGGGCGGGAAGCCTCAACCCTCGCTCAGATGGGTCCCAGGCCTCGCATTTGAGACCAGGGAAAACCACAACCCTTCAAATCTCCGGCACCAGCTGGGCCTTTTCAATATTGCTCAGCGCAATTTCAACTGCATTAACGCCGGTCTTTCTCGCCTTGCTGTTCTGCTTCACCGCATTCAGGTCCAGCGTTACGCTGTCCGCCCCAGTCGCCAAACGTCCCTGCCAATGCCGGTTGTTCCGGATAGGCTCAAACGTCTGAATCTTCACCAGGCTCCCGGAAAATCGTACGAAATCGTCTCGCTTGCTCAGCTTCCTGTCCAGCCCAGGCGAACTTGCTTCCAGCGTGTACTCCGTTTCTGGAACCAAGTCTTCCACGTCGAGCAGGACACCAAAATCGCGGCTGAATTCAGCGCAATCTTCATGTGTGATGCCGGAAAGCTGATCTACGCTCAGAGTCCCTTCCATCAGGCTCTCCGGAAGCTCCTCAATCCCTTCACCTGCCGCAATTGCCGCCTTCAGCTTCGCTCTTCCCGCAGCGTCTTTCTCCAAATAGATGCGGAGCACCCGCTCCTTCGCCGGGCCAATGAACTCCAGGTCCACCACGTCCAGCCCATGGGAGGCGGCCACTCTTTGCGCCGCTGCGCGAATTTCGTCCAGCTTGACTGCCATTTGTCCCATCACCCCAACGAGCAAATTCGCTCAAGGGAGACCCTGTATCCGCACCGCCTGAATAGCGGTCTTTCTGCCGAGGTGTTCGCCCCCGGGTTGTGCCTTTGGATGGGGACGCCTTTTGCCCCAAATAAAAAGTGGGCTGTGAGCCCACTCATCTCTCCGCCAGCCGGCACAGTCACGGCAACTAGGGCGGACAAACTCGTCTGCATACCTACAATACGCCCATTTCCCGCCAAATTCAACACCGATCAATAGCCCAGCATGGGCCGCTGGCCAACTGTCAGTCCGCCAACTCGAAACACTGAGTCAGCAGCTAACGTGAGGTTTTGAAAGGGCACGACTTCAGTCGTGCCGCAAATGGCTGAATATAAAGATGGGCTTCACAGGCTGCGGAAAAACTCGCTTCACAGGCCGCTTTCGAGAGCTTTGTAACAGGGCACGACTTCAGTCGTGCCGCAAATAGCTGAAAAGAAAGGTGGGCTTTAGCCCCTGCGGGATGTCTACCCTCAATTTGACCCGGAGGTTTGGGTTTTTCCGCAGCCTGTTCATCCCCTGAGGAATGTTCTCCGCCAAGTCTAAGGGAAAGCCAGTCAACTCTCGCCAAAACGAATATACAATGAATATACGCATCAAGCTATGGCGGGTAATGGAGCGATTATGAAAATACCGACTGAACGCATGCGGGGACGGCTGCGCAAGGATCGTCCCATGGCCGTAATCAGCCTCCGCATCCCCGACGACGTGATCGACGAGCTAAAGGACATCGCGCCATCCCTCGGCTTCTCCGGCTATCAGCCTCTGATCCGAGCCTACATCGGACAGGGTCTCCGCAAGGACCAGGCCCTTTTGGAAAACTCACAAGTCCAATTGCTAACCGAGAGCCTGCGCAAGCACGGAATCGACGACCAGATCATCTCCTCGGCAATCGCCGAAGCCCAATTAATGAGCGCGTAGACGACGCAATCGTCCACGGCAAAAGGAGAACACACGCCATGAGCGACCAATGGTACACAAGGCCTGTTCTGTTCGTAGCGGATATCGACCGGTCCGTCGATTTCTACGTCAAGCAGCTCGGGTTCACTGAGTCGTGGCGCTATGCGGAGGAAGGCAAAGCCTTCGTCGCACAAGTCGAACGGAAGGGTTGCGAGCTCATTTTTTCTTCGCAATGGCCCAATAAGGTGGGCAACGGCCTGATTTTCATCTCGCTCGATGTCGGTGTGCTGGATGCCCTGCGCACCGATCTCGAAGCCCGCGGCGTAGCGGTGAAGGACGGCGAATGGGGCTACCGGCTCATGGTCATCGCGGACCCGGACGGCAATGAGCTCTACTTCCCCTATCCGAAGTCGCAAGCCCCTGGTTCCCCCAACGCAGAAAGCCACGAGCATTCGAAAATTACCGCTTCAATATAGACCGATTGCCGATAAGCGAGGATTCTCCAACCAGAGAACCAGCGCACATGCAACGGCCGCCGGTTCAAATCCTCCGGCGGCCGATTTCGATCCAAGAGCAAGTTACTGCACGCGAACAACCGTGCGGATCTGGAATGTCGAAGCGTTCACGAGGACGTAGCTGCCATCCACCAAACGCCATTCGTAACCCGCTGGCGGGGCGGCCAGATGATATTGGTGGTAATCGACCCTATCGGCGCGCTCCCAATCTTCGTGCTTGATCATTGCACCTCTCTTCCATTCCTTGTGCTCGACGTACGCGTGGTTGTCGTGATGGTCCTGGGCAAGGGCGACGCCGCCCATAAGGCTTGTGGAAAGAATCGCGAGTGCGAAAGCACTGTGCAGCTTTTTCATAAACAACTCCTGGCTAATTTGGATGCTCACCAGAAAACTCCCGTTGTTCGGGACCGCGGCAATGAGCAGCTCCCCAGAATTAATATTTGAACAACGCCCCAGGCGCGTCCGGCCAGGTCTTCCGTGGCCCCAGGAATCCCGCAAACTACGACAATGCCGTAGACTCTCATCTATCTATGACCGATTCACACGTTTCCCCCTCCGCTTCTTCGTCGCAAGCCAATTCGGGCCGGTCTTCCATGTCCGGAGCTTCCGTAAACGAGGCCCGCACGGCCCTGCTGAAACGTGCCGCCCGCGATGCGATGGACTACCTGGAAGGTGTCGGCGCTCGCTCCGTTGCACCCACGGTCGAGGCGGTCAAAAAGCTGAGCGCTCTCCGCGGTCCACTTCCACCCGGCCCGACGAACCCTGAAGCCGTGCTCCATCTGCTCAATGAATACGGCTCTCCCGCAACCATGGCCAAGACCAATGGCCGCTTCTTCGGCTTCGTTACAGGAGATTGCCTGCCCGCGGCTCTGGCAGCCAGCTGGCTGGTGAGCGCGTGGGATCAAAACGCCGCGCACCACGCCCAATCGCCAGCCGCCGCTCAGTTGGAGGAGACCGCAATCGACTGGGTGCGTGAACTGTTCGGATTGCCGGTGGGAACCGGCGGGGCTGTGACCACCGGAGCTACCATGGCCAATTTCTCCGCGCTCGTCGCAGCCCGACATGCCCTGCTCGAACGTGCCGGCTGGGACGTTGAGGCCGACGGCCTCTTTGGAGCGCCGCCCATCACCGTAGTTGTCGGTGAAGAGGTCCATCAGTCCGTCGTCAAAGCGCTGGGAATGATCGGCCTGGGCCGCAAGCGCGTGGTGCGCGTCCCCGTCGACAGTCAGGGCCGCATGAGGGCCGACGCCTTGCCGCATCTGGATGCCAACACGATCCTCTGCCTTCAGGCCGGCAACGTGAATACCGGCGCATTCGATCCGGCCGCCGCCATTTGTCCCGCGGCCCGGGCGGCTGGAGCCTGGATTCACGTCGACGGCGCATTCGGCCTGTGGGCCGCCGCATCGCCCGAGTATCGCAAGCACACCAAAGGCTTTGAGCTGGCCGACTCGTGGGCGACAGATGGCCACAAGTGGCCCAATATCGGCTACGACTGCGGCATCGTGCTGGTGCGCGAGCCGGCGGCGCTGCGGGCGGCCATGTCCATCCAGGCGGCGTACCTGGTTCACACGGAAGACCGCGACCCTTCCAACTACGGTCCCGAACTATCCCGCCGCGCGCGCGGCGTGGAGCTGTGGGCCGGTCTTCGCTCGCTGGGCCGCCAAGGCATGGCATCGATCATCGAACGTACTTCAAGCCATGCACGCCGTTTCGCGGCAGGCCTCAAAGCCGCCCGGTACGAAGTGCTGAACGAAGTGGTCATCAACCAGGTTCTGGTTTCGTTCGGCAGCCCGGAAAGGACCCTCCGGACGATTGCGCGATTGCAGGCCGAAGGCACATGCTGGTGCGGGTCCACAGTGTGGCAGGGGCATACAGCCATGCGCATCAGCGTATCCAGCTGGGCCACCACAACAGACGATGTAGAGCGCAGCCTCGCCGCCATGCTGAAGGCGGCGGAGGAATAGGGCCCGTCGCGTGCGAGCGGCACGCCCAACCAGATTCTTTGCGCCGGCGTGAGAGATTACCATCGATTCTGTAAGTATTCACAACCGAGGAACCCGATGGACCCGCAAGATCAAGCCCAACCCGATCCGCTTGATATGCTGGCTCAGACCTTCGCTGAGCAGTTGATGGCGTGCCTGGATGAGTGCGCCCGCGGGCGCAAAGGACTCTTCTCAGACGTCGAATTGCTTAGCGAGGAAGGCGAAAGTCGCGGCTGGCCTGAGGCGGCGCAACTCCGCGAACTGGCACTTGCATTGCAGGGAGTGTTTGCCCAGCAAGAACTCCAGAATGCTCTCTGCGATGAATTCCTCGATCTCTGTTCAATCCACGGCGAGAGTCATCCCGGCGAGCGCAAGCTGGCGCGTTCATTTCTTGAACGGATTGAACGGGGAGAGGTTGGAGAAAAGCCAGTAGGCGAGGCAAGACCATGGTAGTTCTCTACGCATTTCTGGCGCTGTTGGCGGGTTTCGCCACCATGGGGATTCTCGTCATGCTGATCACGGCGCTGATCACACAGATGGCTCCGGAATGGGCTGGCGCCGAGGGCAGACCGCGTCCCACATACGCGTTCGTGAACCTGGGGTACTCATTCCTGTCTGCGGCAGCCGGCGGCTACGTTACAGCCTGGTTATCGGCTGCCAATCCGCTGATTCACGTGCTCGTATTGGGAATTGTGGTGCTTGCCATGGCCGCACTCAGCGCGCTGCAATCCCGCGGCATGCAGCCTGTCTGGTATGCGCTCACGCTGCTCGCTCTCATGCCGATAGGCGTTCTCGCCGGTGGCCTGGTGCGGCTAAGAGTGTTGGGAATCCTTTAGCGCCGCGAACTCGGTCAGGCACCAACATGGGTGCCCCATGTCTCGCGTCTGAGACATGGGATACTCAGCGTAAACAATTACCAGCGCACGCCCAGCGTGACGGGAATCAGCTTGGTCCCGCTCGAAACGGTTGCGGTCCCCAGGCCGTTCGGCGCGATCTGCGATGCCGGACTCATCACATCCAGATAACGAACTTCGGCGAAAAGCTTCATCCGGCTGTCATCGTACACGCCGCCCACTCTATGAGTGAAGCCTCCACCAATATTCCATCCTCCCTGGTTTGAGGAGAAGTGGCCCACCACCGCGTTCTCAGTCCCAATTCCGCAGTAGTAATAATCGCAATATTCGGCCTCTTCCGGGTCGGTAAAATTGGTCACCTTGCGATAAAACCCGCCGCCTCCGGTGATGTAGACGCTGTTCTTGGCTTTGGGAAGGAGATCGATGACTGGATCGATGGTGAGCGACCAGATGTGCGCATCGCCTCCGTTGGCTCCCGTTTCCGCGATCAGGTTGCCGGGCAGCTTATCGTCCAAAAACTGGTACTCCGCCAAAAGCGAGATGCCCCTGGAAAAATGGAGTCCACCGCCTACCGTGAAGTTGCCGCCCCAGGTGATGTAGTTGGAGGAATATCCAGCAGGCGCATTGGCTCCGCCGCCGGCTTCGAAAGCAAGCTTGCTGAACAGGCCGTGCCCGCCGCCTTGATCCGGTTGCCCCGCTCCAGAGCCTTTACCTGAGCCGAGACTTGCGGCAGCGGCGTGCAGCGCTGTTGCGCCGGACGGGTCGTTGGGATCACTGTCGGCCACAAATGGAAAGGCGCTGGAACTCGATTCATCGGAAGAAACTTGATTCGCAGCATTGAAGAATTGTGAAGACTGGGCGCCTGCAGAAACCGCCGCAAGAATTGCCGCACCGGAAAGGACACAAACACGCCGTATCAGAGAAATTAAAAGGGGGGAAGACATGTCGGAACCTCAATATTTGATTTGTCTTGAGTGCGTCCGGGAACCAATCAGTACTCGGGCCACAGGATTAGACACCGATTCCCGGGGAAAGGTTGCGGTATGCAAAAGAAGCAAGGTGGGAGGTCGTGGACAACTTCCCACTTGTGTACTTTGTGCCACTTATTTATAGTTGTGGTACTTGATGCAGTGCTAGCGCCCCCATATAGGGAGAGAAGATGGAACTTCAGGCTCGGGGACAAATCGGTGAAAAAGGCAGGATCGTCATTCCTGCTGAGATTCGCGAGGCGTTGGGGATCGGTGTGGGCGACAAGGTGCTTTTCCGGGTGGAAGATGGCGAACTGCGCATCTCCACATTGCGAGCTCGCATTCAGCGGGCTCAACGAAATGTGCGGCACCTCGCCCCGCCTGGGACCCTGGTTTCCGAGGAGTTGAGCGCAGAGCGGCGCGAAGCCTCAAAGCATGAATAGCGCGGTACTCGATGCATCAGTCATCCTCGCAATCCTATTCCAGGAGCGGGGTGCAGACGCAATGACGGACGAAATCATGGCTGGAGCAGTGGCCAGTACGGTCAACCTGGCAGAAGTGCAAAGCAAGCTCGTGAAGATGGGGCACGACCCCGAGAGGGCCTGGAGGGATGCGCTCATTCTGGAGTCTGCCCCTGAACCCTTCACCGTTGACCAGGCGAAGACTGCTGGAAGCCTGATCGCGAAGACGGAGAAGTATGGACTGTCATTAGGCGATCGATCCTGCCTGGCGCTGGCAATTGCGCTCAAGGCTTCTGTTTACACCACCGAGCAGGTTTGGAAAAACCTTAAGGTCGGAGTGCCGATTCATGTGATTCGGTGATTCTCATACGAGGATATCGGTTCCAAACACCGAGGCCGGAGCAACCGCTCCGGCCTCAGCGTTTCTGTCAGTTTTTTGTGGTTCATCCCTGAATATCGAACTGCTCCGGATGCAGAGTAGCGTCGCTCTTTACCAGGATGTTCTTGCCAACCAGTTCTTCGAATTCAGTGAGCCAGGAAGCATTGTTCGATTTGAGCACCTTCACCGTTTCCGGATTCACGCGCAACAGAACATCCGCGCTCTCAAAGTGCTTCTTCATCTTGCGCAACTCGGTGTAAATCTCATTGCAGACCGTAGTCGGGCTCTTGACCATGCCGGTAGCCTGGCATGTTGGGCAAGGCACACTCAGCGTCCGCTCCAGCGATTGCTTAACGCGCTTGCGTGTGATGGCGACCAAACCAAAATCGTTGAACTGAAGAACCTTGGTTGGTGCGCGGTCGGCCTTGAGAGCCTCTTCCAGTGCAGCCAGAACCTTGAAGCGATTCTTCCGCTCGTCCATGTCGATGAAGTCGATGACGATGATGCCGCCCAGGTCGCGCAGGCGAATCTGGCGCACAATCTCCGGCACTGCATCGAGGTTGGTCTTGACGATCGTGTCCTCAAGCCGCGCTGACTTGCCCACGTACTTGCCCGTATTGATGTCGATCGCGACCAGCGCCTCAGTCTGGTTAATGACGATGGACCCGCCGCTCTTGAGCCACACCTTCGAGCGCAAGGCCTTCGAAATCTCGTCCTGAATGCCGAAGTGCTCAAATAGCGGCACCTCTTTGGTGTAGAGCTTCACGCGGCGAACCAACGTTGGCGAGAAGCGGTTAAGGAACCGCACTATGCGCTCGTAGTCCTCCTGCGAATCAACCCAGATCGACGAGAAGTTGGAGCTTACCTGGTCTCTCAAAATGCGCTCGATCAGCGATAGATCGTGATAGATGAGCGCGGGCGACTTCGACGAGTCGGACCGCTGCTTGATTTCGGCCCAGAGGTGGATCAGGAAGCGTAAGTCGGCGCGTAGATCTTCTTCCGAAGCGCCCTCGGCCGCGGTGCGAACAATGAATCCGCCGGAAGCCTCGCCGCGTTCGTGCACCAGAATCCGCTTCAGCCGCTGCCGCTCTTCATCGGAATCAATCTTGCGGCTCACACCGATATGCGACACGGTCGGCATGAATACCAGAAAGCGTCCCGGCAGTGCGATGTGCGAGGTAATCCGCGCGCCTTTCTTGGCGATCGGCTCCTTGGCAATCTGAACCAGGATCTCCTGGCCAGGCTTGAGAAGATCGGAAATAATCGGCAGGTCAGACGTCTGTGCGGCACGCCGGGTCATGCCGCGGCGCTGGCCCTGGCCTCCCTGCGGCCCTGCTTGCGATCCGGCCTGCTGGCCTCCGCGTCCACGACGGCCGCGGCCACCCCGATCGCGGCGCTGCTGCTGTGAGTCCTGTCCGCCCCCTGCGGGCTGTCCTTCTGCGGTCGGCTCTTCTTCGTCCTCGTCTTCGTCGAAGGCTTCGTCCTCGACATTCTTATCGTCGAAGTTGAGCTGGATCTTGTGGTCGAGATGCGCTTCCTGCAGCATCTCACCCAGGTCGCCGGTGCGAAGCTGCGGAGGAAGCGTCTCTTCCTCGAAATCTTCCAGATCGTGATCGTCGGTCTTGCTGTGATGATGGTGCGGAGCGTCGAACTCTTCTTCTTCAATGACCTCTTCTTCAATCACACCGGCGCCGGGCGCATAAGAGGATGCCGATGCAACCCTGGCCGGCTTTGTTACTGGCGGAGGCGGTGGAACGGGAGTTGGAGCCGGTTCTTCAGCCTTCTTTTTGCCCAGCCCGAACAAGCGGAAACCTGTCGGCCCCGCAGGATCGACGTGGTGCGAGGCCGATGCATCGGAATCATGCACCTCCGGCTCAGGCTTCTCGACGGTGGTCGTTTCATGCCCCACTACTTCTTCGTCCTGACCCTCGGCGTCTTGTTCAACAAGCTGTTCGGTCGAAACTCCGACCACCCCTTCTTCCGCCCCGAAATCGCTCGCCGCGGCACCCTCACGTGCGTTCATCGCGTGCGAGACTTCCGAGGTCTCCTCGAATTCATCCTCTTCCAAAAAGGGTTGTTCCAATTCCTCGTAAACAAGCTGATGAGGCACTGTCTCAGACACAGCTTTAGCCGCATATCCGGCTTCGACCTCCATTCGTTCAGCGAAGAATTCCTGCTCCTCGATTACGTCCGGCGCAGCGGCACTGAACTCGGCCTCTGGCGCTGGCGGCGCATCGGAGAAAGTCCCCTGCGGCTCCGCATCCACTTCAACCTCGGGCTCAGGCTGGCGCGTGCGATGACGGGATAGCGATTCGCCGGGCAGCACGCCGCTGCCGTCCCACTCCAGCGGCGCCTCAACCAGCGTTGCCGGTTTGAATGTGGAAGCAGGGCGAGCCGGCGCCGTCGGCGACGATGCAGATTTAAGCGATTCGTCTTCCGCCACCCCCCCGTACTTGCGCAGCGATTCACCGGGCAGAACGAAAGGAGCCGGTGAATGGCTCGCGTGCGAAGAAGGAGCGGGAGTAGACCAGCTTGGTGGCTGCGGTCTCTCACTGGGCGCTGCGCTCGCTTGAATGTCCGGGGACGCAGTGTCTTCCGATGGCGTCTCGCTGTAATCCTCGGTAGAACCTTCCGTACCGGATTGACCTTCAGGTGTACCTGTGGAACCACGTCCGCCGCGACGCCGGCGACGCCCCCGCCAACGCTTCGCGCCTGCACCGTCGTCCTGGCCAGTGTCCGCCGCACCAGGGCTGAATGAAGCTTGAGAAACGGGCGCATCGGCAGTCTCACTCGCCGGCTCAATAGCGAGTTGCTTCTCGCGTGGCTGGCGATCCTGCGCTCCGCGCTCAGAACGCGGTTCGTGCTTTTGTTCGGGTTTCTGTCCCTGGCGCTGGCCATTTTCGCCGCCGCGGTTGTCCGGCCGTCCCGCAGTTCGCTCTTGTCCATTGGTATGCCGAACTTCGCGCGGTGCGGTGTTAGCACCCGTCGCGGCGGCTTTTTCAAGCTCGTCCGTCTCTTCCGGGTCTTCGAGTTCCATGAAGTCGGTTACGTATAAGAACGCGTCCCGCTCCAGGCCCACATCCACAAAGGCGGACTGCATGCCGGGCAGTACCCGCGTGACGCGGCCGTTGTAAATGGACCCCGCCAGCGTGTACTCGTTTTCGCGTTCGTAATAGATTTCCGCGAGTTGATCGTCTTCAAGGATTGCTAGCCGCGTCTCATGCGGCGTGCTGGAAATACAAATCTCTTTTGCCATCGTACCTTTCCGTCCAGCGGCATTTGCCTGCTGGGATTACGAGCGGTTCTCCAATTTTGCTTGCCTTTACCGGCACTGTGCAGGGTGGCTTTTTCTTTGTGAAAAAGCCACTGAGCCGAGGTGCTTTCGGGTCAGACCAATTGGCGAACCGCCATGCGGCGAGGGCGGATGAAGACACTCGAGTACGGAAGGGGCGGGGGTAAGCGGGAGGGATGACCTGCGAGTCGCTGGCGTGCCGGTTGTCGCGTTGCGGGCGCCCCTGGTGGGCGGCGGGCTCGGCGGTGTGCGGCGGAAATCCTGACGGACTAGCTTGGAAGTGCGGTGACCCAATTGCAGAGAGTTTGTGGCCAACCTTACCGCGCGCGGTCTTGCGACTGCCTGCGGCGGGGCCGTTCCAACCCTGGCGATTGCACGGGCAAACCACGCGATCAAGTCGAGCCAGATCCGGCCCAATCCTTTCGCGACATCCGTACAACTTCTACGCTGCCAACGGTTTTCCCGTCTCTGCGTGCTCATGAACCCTTTGTCCTGCCGAGCTCGAGATCCATCCGGACCTGGCCGGCTATCGCGCGCATTCCCAATTGGAAACGCACGGTAAATGCTTGAAACTTGGACTTTTGCGATCCATAGGTTCGGACCGCAAAAGGTGAACTTGTCTTTCAGAGCCCGGCCCCCAATGGGGCCAGACCTTTAATTCACGAACCGGCGCATACGGACATTCATTACCGTACCCAGCGCCAGGAACGTAAACAACACCGAAGAACCGCCGTAACTCATTAACGGTAAAGGAATTCCGGTGACTGGCATAAAACCGATGACCATGCCCACGTTGACCGCGATCTGAAAGGTCAACACAGCCACTACGCCCATAATAATCAAGGAGCCGGACATGTCCGCGGCTGTTTGAGCGTTTTGAATCAAACGCATCAATATGAAAAAGTATAGCAGCAGCACAAAAATCGCGCCGACAAACCCGTGCTCCTCGCCAAATGCGGCAAAGATGAAGTCGGCATGAGGGATGGGCAGGAAATCGCCCTGGGTCTGGGTTCCCTTGGCCGCGCCTTTGCCCCAGACGCCCCCCGAGCCGACCGCGATCAGCGACTGCCGAATCTGGTAGCCTGTGCCTTTGGGGTCGTTGTCCGGATTGATGAAGCTGGTTAGACGGGCTTTCTGGTAAGGCTTGAGCAGCTTGCCGCTGGACCAGACGCCGGCAATGAGCGCCACAGCGCATGTGCCCAGAATAAGCGTCTGCTTCAGATTGATGCCGCCCAGCAGCAGGCCGGCAACCAGAATTGGCGTGTAAGTGAGTGTGGTGCCGAGGTCGGGCTGAATCAGCACCAGCGCCATCGGAACGCCGACCAGCGCCAGGGCTTTGAAGATGTCTTTCCAGGTGAGCGAGCGGCCGCCGAGGTTGGCAAAGTAGCGGGCCACCGCGATGATCAGCACCAGTTTTACCCACTCCGAAGGCTGGAACTGGATATGTCCGATCCTGATCCATCGACGGGCGCCCAGCACCTTGACTCCAAACAGCTTGACCGCGACCAGGCAGACCAGGAAGACGCCATAAGCCCACGGCACGAAATCGATCAGCTTGTGATAGTCGATGCGGGCGAAAATGAACATACCCACCAGCCCGCCGGCAATCCAGAACATTTGCTTGGTGTGAAAGCCCGTGTACTTGGTATGGAGCGTCGCCGAATAGATTTCCAGCACCGAGATAGTGCAGAGCAGCAGCACCATGGCCAGCAGGGTCCAGTCGAAGTCTCGGAAACTCAAGATCCGGCGCATGCCTATCGCCCCTTGCCCGAAGCGGCAATAGCGGCAGACTGACTCGGCTTCGGCTGAACAGATGGTTGGGAACTGGCTGGTTGAAGGGTACGGGCTTTAGCCCGTACGTCAGGACCCCCAGAATCAAGGTGGGCTTTAGCCCCAGAGCCACCCTCTCCTGGATTCTTGCCTGCGGAAGGAAGCTTCGCCGATTTCTGCAAAGCCGCGCTCTTACTGGCTTCCGCTCCAGCCTTCCCGTTCACAATCTGCCCCTGATCCACCAGGAAATGCCCACTCTGCAGCCTGTCAGCGCTGGAACCCTCGTTAGGCGAAGTCCACACCGCGCTCATCTCCACCGGGGCTGCCGGCTTGGCAGGCTGCGCCAGATTATTCGCCAGCCGCCTCTGCTTTTCAACATACGCCGATACAACCTTGGCGCCGATGCGCGCCGGGTAATAGCTGAATTCCCCATTCTGCCACAACACCGCAACCACCAGTTCGGGGTTCCGCCGGGGGGTAACGCCCACAAACCACACGTTGGGGTTGGTGGACTTACCCTTCGATGTTTTGCCCAGGGCCGCGTGGCTCATCAACTGGGCGGTTCCGGTCTTGCCGCCAAAGTCGATGCCCTCCAAATGAGCCGAACCAGCCGTATGGAACGCGGCAGGCTGCGTCACTTGATACATGCCATCGGTAATGGTGATCCAGTTCTCGGGGTCAATGGGGATATTGGCATCGCCGGCTCCGGGAAAGCTTTCCAGCAAAGCATTGCGAAACTCGGCGGGTAGCTGATCGGGGAAGACCACATGAGGCCGGACCATATGTCCGCCTGAGGCGATCCCGCCGATAATTCTAGCCAGTTGCATGGGGGTGGCTTCAACCGCGCCCTGGCCGATGGCTACGTCAAGCGTCTCGTCCGGATACCAGCGGTTATGGTAGTTCTTCATCTTCCATTGCGCCGAAGGCATCAGGCCCGCCTGTTCGCCGGGAAGATCGATGCCGGTTTTCTGACCGTAGCCGAATTCGGTGGCATATTTCGAAATGCGGTCGATGCCCAGCTTGTCGCCCAGCATGTAATAGAAGGTGTCGCACGAGAAGGGGATTGCCGTGTGAATATCCACAGCGCCATGGTGCACGTCGCAGTGGTGGAAGAAGCCGTAAGGGCCCCATCCGCCGCTGCAATTGATCTTCATGTCCTGCGCTACGCCTTCCTGCAAACCCGCTACCGACATGAGGATCTTGAACGTCGACCCCGGCGCCAGCTGTGCCTGAATTGCCTTGTTCATCAGCGGATGATCGGGATCGGTGATGAGCTGGTTCCAGTCGCTGCGGTTGATGTGGACGGCAAAGTCGTTAGGGTCGAAGCTGGGCCGCGAAACCAGCGCCAGGATCTCTCCATTGCGCGGATCCATGGCCACGATGGCCCCATTTCGGTTGCCCAATGCCAGTTCGGCCGCGCGTTGCAGGTCATTGTCGATGGTCAGGCGCAGATCCTGCCCCGGCTTGGCGTGCTGTATTCCCTGATAGCCCACCTCGCGGCCGTGGCTGTCCACAATCACGTCGCGGGAGCCGTCTTCACCCCGCAGAAGTTCGTCGTAGGTCTCTTCGATGCCGGCCTTTCCCACCACGTCGCCCGGCTCGTAGTAGGCGTAACGCGGATTGTTCAGATCCTCTTCACTCACCTCGCCCACGTATCCAATGATGTGAGCGGCAAATCCATCCCGCGGGTAAAGCCTGCGTTCTTCGTGAATCGTCTCAAGCTCCGGCAGTTCGTTCTTGTGGGCCTCGATGAAGGCATCCTCGTCGGCGGTAATGTCGAGCTTGATAGGAATGGGCTGATAGCCGGGCGATGCTCGGAAACGCCGCAACGTAGCGCGCAATTGGTCCAGATCCAGGTTCAACCCCTTCGCAATCAGCGGCAGGTCCGCATCCACATTCGGGTTTTGTTCGCGGACCAGGAAGCAGGAGACGGACGGGTAGTTGTCCACGATCAGCCGGTTTTCGCGGTCGAAAAGTTTTCCGCGGGCTGCCAGCAGCGGCTCTTTGCGCACGCGGTTCTGCTCCGCCTGCACGCGATAATAGTCCGCGCCCAGCACCTGGAGCCGCCACAGGCCTGCCGCCAGGGCCAGCATCATGACCAGAATGCCATATTGCACCACCGTCAGCTTGAGGGTGGGGAGCTTCTCTTTTCGATCGATGATTCCGCTTGTTTCCATATGTCTGCGCCTTCAGAATACAGCTAGCTTGAGTGATATTGCAGCTTTCCAAGCCGGTATGTCGGCTCCAGAATTCCCGTTGGGGGATA
>JBELAI010000083.1:0-21304 GCA_049508975.1 Occallatibacter sp.
GAACCAGCCTTCAGCTTTCAGCCGTCAGCTCTCAGTTCCATCTTGCCTATACTCGCCGCATCGGCTCACTCGACCAATGCCAGAACTGATAGCTGAAAGCTGACAGCTATTAGCTCGCTTCTCAGTAGTACGCGTACACCCTGAAATACCTTTGCCGCAGTTCCAGCGGAACTGCTTCCACCAGCCGCAGATACCGCTCCCTCGTCAGGCCCTGATCGGAGACCGGCAGCGCTTCGTAGAGGCCCACCGCTTCCTTGCCCAGAAAATCCTTCCGTAGAACGCCTTCGTAATCGCGAATCCGCAGCTTTGACTTGGTGACCCTGGTCAGGAAAACTTCCACGTCCCTTGAGTCAAATGCCGCATCGATCAGCGTATGAAGCTTCGCGTATACCTGCTCGTCCTGAACCGCGATTCCTGCCTGCTCAAACATTCACAACCACCCTTGCCTCAGCCCTGCATTGTTCCAGATCTTGGAGCGGGAGACGAGGATCGAACTCGCGACCAACAGCTTGGAAGGCTGTGACTCTACCACTGAGTTACTCCCGCAAAAAACAGCATCTAGCTTCTAGCCGCTAGCTCTTAGCTCTCTCTTGCCAGTCCCGGCCGCATCGGCCCGACTCACCACTGCGCAAGCTAGAGGCTAGAAGCTAGCAGCTAATAGCTGATTTCTGGAGCTGATGACCGGGTTTGAACCGGTGACCTCTCCCTTACCAAGGGAGTGCTCTACCAACTGAGCTACATCAGCCCTCTTTACAAACTTGTACTGCCACTTCTCTTCCCGTTTTCGCGACGAATCCTATCCGCGTGACGGGCCAAAACCGTTCTCAAAACCAATCCGCCAATCACAATCAGCGGAACCAACCTTAAATCCACCGGCCTGCCATAAACGAGAACTTTTTCCTCGCCCATCGTAAACCAGACCAGCAAACCCAAAATCACATACAACCCTAGGGCTATCGGAAATCGCCGCTCCAAATCCGAATTCGCGCCTTCCAGTCCCTTGCGCTCATCCGGCCGCGGCTCAATCCCCATTCCAGCCCCTCAAAATCGTGGTGCACAGGGGAGGATTCGAACCTCCGTAACTCGTTGAGTGGCAGATTTACAGTCTGCTGCCATTAACCACTCGGCCACCTGTGCCCAGTCACCCTAATGACCAAAATCCGTCATCGGGAACCTAACCGAAATCCTAAACTTCCGTCTGCCTTCCAATGCGCCTTTAGGTGCCGCGCACCCATTCCAGCGCATTGAATCCCGTCCGGAAAATCTCCGGCCTTTCGGAGCATGCACCTGCAGTGGGGTCACCGCGGAGGACAGAGCCAGTCCTAAAACTCGCCGGCCAATTCTTACCGTCTCAAGTACCGTCTCCTGGCTTCCCTTAAGTGGAGCTGACGGAGGGATTTGAACCCCCGACCCTCTGATTACAAATCAGATGCTCTACCAGCTGAGCTACGCCAGCCCTTCTCAACCGGAAACCAGCCCATACCAGCCCGGAAACCCAAGTAAACTGTACCCACTTTCCGTACGGACACACTCCCGCTCCGCACGTTCAACGGCACAGAAATCAAGGTTAGCACACCACCGTCACCGGAGCAAACCGAAAGGGACTTCTCGAGGTCCTAAATGTGGCCCGCGGGCGCATCGAAAACTGCCCTTGCGTCCTTCACCCCATCCCGACGTCTACTGGAGTCTACGCTCCCTCCCCCGGTCGATACAAAAGCGCTTCTACGCTGCCACTTTTGGGCCAGACTCCCGCTCCAATTACAGATTTACCTTGACAGAAAGGAAGCGCTCGGTAACGCTGATTGGGTCTATACTCTCCGTAAAAAAAGGACGACCCATGAGACTCAAGAAATCTCTACCAATCCTGGCGATTCTGCTGGTCTTCGCCGCAGGAGTAGTTTCTCAGACGGCGAATGCCCAGTCTCCTGCCAAACGCAGACCCCGAATCGCGGTTCTGGATTTCGACTACGCCACCGTCCAGACCTACTCCTCTGCCATGTTCGGCACAAATGTCGATATCGGTAAAGGCATTACCGACCTGCTGGTTACCGACCTGGTGAAGGATGGCACTTACTCAATCATTGAGCGCAAGGCTCTCGACAAGATCATGACTGAGCAGAACTTCTCCAATTCCAACCGCGCCGACCCCACCAGCGCTGCCAAAATCGGCAAACTCCTGGGCGTTGACTGCATCATCGAGGGCAGCATCACCCAGTTCGGCAATGAAACCAAGAAAGTCGGCATTGGCGGCAATGGCGGCAGTTGGGGCGGATTTGGCCTCGGCGGCGTTGGTCACTCCAACTCCAAGGCCAACGTCAGCATCACGGCGCGCCTGATTAACGTCGACACCGGCGAGATCATGGGCGTAGCCGAGGGCACGGGCCAGTCTGCCCGTTCCAGCACGTCGCTGCTCGGCGGCGGGGGCGGAGGCTGGAACTCGGGCGGAGGCAACGTAGACTTCGGCAGCAGCAACTTCCAGAGCACCATCATCGGCGAGGCAACCAAGGCCGCCGTGGATAAGCTCACCCTGGATGTCGTCGCCGACGCTCCCAAGGTCGCAGTCCGCACCATCACGGTCGATGGCCTGGTAGCTGCCGTAGATGGCGGCCAGATTGTTCTCAACGTTGGCAAGAGAGCCGGCGTCAATGTGGGCGATCAGCTTGAGGTTGTCCGCGTCACCAAGGAGATCAAAGACCCCAGCACCGGTGCTGTCATCCGCAAACTCACTTCCCTGATCGGCGTGGTCAAAGCCACCGATGTTGACGACGCTTCAGCCGTCTGCAGCGTGGTTTCAGGCGTAGGATTCAAGACCGGCGACGCCGTTCGGTCAGTCACCCAATAATCAAACACGTTTTGGCAAGAAACAACGCCCTCCGTCGGCTCACGACGGAGGGCGTTGTTTCTGCGGTCGGATGAAACCCGCCTATCTACCTAGGAACTTCTCCAGGGTCGTAGTCTCCCGGTCGGCGTGCTCCATGTACTCGGCAGCGGCTTGCAGGTCGTTTTGCGACAGCGCGGTATGAGCTTCCCGCAGATCGTTGCTCAGTCGATTCATCGCGCCGAGTATATCGCCGCGAATATCGAGTCCCTGCTTCTGCTGCTGGCTGCGGATGCTCTCTACACCCTGGCGGGCTGAATCGGCGCGAGCCTCCAGGTTTGAAAGCCGGTCGCGGGATTGGCGGATTTCCTGCGGCGAAGGTCCTGCAGGTACTGGAGGAGCAACGGACGCAGCAGGAACCGCTACGCCAATCGGGCCGCCTGAGCCGGCAGATCCTGAACTACCTGCCTGGGCTGAGGCCCCTGTGTAGGCGGGCCGATGCGAACTCCCATTGCCTGCTCCCTGCGCTTGAGTCCCGGACTTCCCCGTTGGGGCAGCAGTTGCAGCGTTCTCCGACGCGGCTGCAGGAGTCGCCGCGTCCGTCGGATTTGGCTGAGGTGTTGCATCGGGCGTCGGAGTGGCCGCTTGCGGGCCAGGCACAGGAGCCGCGGTTGAAGCAGTCGTTTGATCCGTCGAAGCACTGGAGAGTTTTTGTTTGGCGAAGGTGGCGAATACATGCGGCAGGACAACCGCCACCGCCACCAGGGCAAGCACCGCCGCCAGCGCCCCGAGGCCTATCCACAGACCGCGATGGCTCTTCGAGGCCGATCGAACAACTGGAGCTGCGACAGGCCCGCCGCTAACGGGAGCGAACGCGCCCGGAGCAGCGGTCGGGACGGGCGTAAACCCGACTGCCGCAGGTTGGGCTGCAGCAGACTGTCCGGGTGCAGGCGCGGCAACGGGCGCGAATCCGACGGACGTCGCCGAAAACGAGCCGGCGGACGTTGGCGCAGGAATGAAGACTGGTGCCGCGACAATCGGCACAGCAGATAGACGCGACGCAGGCTTCTCGCGAAGCGCCTTTATCGCATCGTGAAACTCCTGCGCCGTCTGGTACCGGTCCTGCGGATCCTTTTCCAAAGCGTGAAGAACGATCGCGTTCAGCTCCGGCGAGAGCGCAGGATTGACCTGGATGGGCGGTATTGGTGCTTCATTGCACTGCGCATGAAGCACGCTATAGGACGTGTCGGCCTCAAAAGGCTTGCGCCCGGTCAGCGACTCATACATCGTAATGCCGAAAGAGTAGAGGTCCGATCGCGCATCCACCGTGCCGCCCCGCACCTGCTCGGGCGACATATAGTAGACCGACCCAATCGTCATGCCCGGCCGCGTCAGATGCATCTCGTCGGCGTTCTTGGCGATGCCGAAATCCATCAGCTTCACCTGGCCGTGCGTGGTGATCATGATGTTGGCCGGCTTGATGTCGCGATGGATGATGCCGTGGCTGTGCGCAAAGCTCAGCGCCGAGAGCACCTGGGTCGCATAATCCAGTTCGCGGTCAATCGGAATGGCCGATTCGCCGGCCAGCTTCTCCAGCGTCACGCCCTCCACATATTCCATGATCATGACCAACTGATTTTGGAATTGGAACGCGGTGCGCAGCTGCGCGATGTTGGGATGATCGAGGCTGGCCAGCGTGCGAATCTCCATCATGAAGCGCGCCGCCAGTTCGCGCTCCGTGGTCAAGTCGGGAAGCAGGACCTTCATGGCCTCTTCCCGGTTCGAGAAAATATTGCGTACTTTGTAGACGCGGCCCATGCCGCCCGCACCGATCATCGCCAGAATTTCGTAATCGCCTACACGCTCGCCAACTTCTAATGCCATAGGGTTCCTCCGCAGGATGGGGGATCTTTCGCCTTGGATGGAATAAAACTACCCTGAACGAGCGGAGTGTATCTCATTCCTATGAAGGCTGCCTACTAAAATCGACCCTCCTTTGCCCCACTGGTCACCCTCAGAATCTGGGTGCCCTATCCTTTTTACAGTTCCATCGCGAAAAGGGTGGGATACCTCAACCCTCAACCGGCGTCCGGGGAATTGCAAGTTGGCCCACGCGGCTTTTCTTTTCAGGAAATGCACTTACAAAAAGCACCTCTTGGGCCGATAATTCCTTCGCCCCACAAATCGCCCCATAGTGGGCCCTGAAAGTGAAGGAGAATCTTCGTGCGCAAGAATTCAATCGCCGTCCTACTCTTGACAATCTGCCCCATCCTGACCGCTCAACAGCCACAACCCGCCCCTCAAACTCCTCCGGCACAACAAGCCACGCCAAATGCACCTCCGCCTCCGCACACGCTGCTGGACGGCACACCTGTAAAGCTGCGACTGAGCGAAACAATCTCCTCCGCGGACGCGAAGGTCGGCCAGGAGATTCCATTCGAAGTGGTGGATGACGTCAATGTCGATCAAGCCGTGGTCCTGCCCAAGGGGTCAACGGCAATCGCCAATGTGACCGAAGCCGATCACAAGAAAAGCATGGGCCGCGGTGGGAAACTCAACATCTCCATCAGCTACGCACGGCTCAAGGACCAGGAGAAGGTGGCACTACGGGCAACGAAGGACAGTAAAGGAGGTGGCCACGTCGGCGCCATGACCGGAGCCATGGTTGCCACCGCAATTGTCTTTTTCCCTGCTGCTCCCCTGTTTCTCTTTATAAAAGGCAAAGACATCACTATCCCGCAAGGAACAGAAATTACCGCCTTTGTCGAAGGCGACATGCACCTCGACATGTCCAAGTTCGTGGCCGCCCCGCCAGATCTGGTCGCAGCGGCCGCCCCAGTCGCCCCAGTCCAGGCTTCCCTCGTCGTCGACTCCACGCCCCCCGGTGCCGATATTGAGATCGATGGTGCATTTGTCGGTAACACACCCTCCACAGTTGCCGTCGCCCCCGGAAACCATCAAATCTCTGTCAAGAAGAAAGGCTTTGGTGACTGGGCCAAGACCCTTGCGATCACCGGCGGCACAATCCACCTAGCCGCAGAGTTGGAATCGGAGGCGCCCAAGCAATAACGCGCGTTGCCTTCAGATGCCTATTCGCCCTGTGTCAGGGCACGACTTCAGTCGTGCCAAAACGGTCGAAAATGGGAGGGCTTTAGCCCCTGCGAGGTCAAAGCCTTCCCGACCTTCGAGCCCGAGCAACGCCACAGGATGCCCGCGCACTTTCTTTGTGACCACGCGAACAGCAGGCGGCAAATCTCTCTTCCAGACCGAGCGCATGGCGGATCTCTTCATCGACGTTCTTCGATCAACCATGCGGTCCGGGAAGGTCCCTTTTCATGACTTCGTGGCCATGCCAAATCACGTTCACATCCTTATGACCGTTCCCGGCGGCATCAGTCTTGAAAAGACAATGCAATTGATCAAGGGGGACTCTTCGTTCCGAGCAAACAGAGAACTTGGGTTTCGAGGTGAGGTATGGCAGCGAGGATTCTCCGACGTTTACGTCGCTGATGAAGACAGCTTTCAGCATCACCGGGCTTACATCGACAACAATCCCGTGAAGGCGGGTCTGGTGAGTTCGCCAGAGGAATACAGGGCCGGATCGGCGTACTTGAAAAAACGAAAACTGGCAGGGGCTGAAGCCCAACGTCTAAGACCGCAAGGTGGCACGACTGAAGTCGTGCCCTGACACCGCCGAACGGCGGAGTGATACGCTCATCCTGATGGCCCCGAATGCACAGACGCACTCGTAGAACGCTCTGGATACTAGCCGCGGTCCTGCTCGTCCTGGCCGTGGCCGTCTTCCTGCGCTACAAAGCCCCGCCCGAGGCTGCGCGCCTGCTCCCCGAGTCTGACGGCATCCTTTACATCAACCTCAAGCCCGCCCACGTGTTCCTCCACAAGGACTTGCACCCGCCAAAACGCGTCCCCGATTACCAGCAATTCGTCGACGCCACCGGCATCGACTGGGAAACCGACCTCGACCAGGTCGCCATCGCCCTCCATCGCATGCCCGACCCCAACGGCCCAAACGGCCCCGTCGCCTACTCCATGGTCCTGGTCGGCAACCTTACCGGCAAGCGGCTCAACCCCTGGCTCGCCTCCCATGCCACGGCCACCGAGTCCTATGCCGGCCACACTATTTACACCGTCCCCTCAGACGGCCGCTCCGTGCGTGTGGCGCAAATCGGCTATGACATGGTGGCCATCTCCAACACCCCCACTACCGAGCAGATCCACTCCATGCTCGATCGCCACCGCAGCGCGGCCCTGCCTTTTGCCGGCTCCACGCTTCTCACCCACCACTATCACGAAGTTCCTCTCCTGTCGCTCGCCTGGGGTATCGGCCAGATCGCGCTGCCTATTTCCGAAAGCGGCGCTATCCACATCTTTGGCCTCTCTTTGCCGTTTGAGGACGACTCCACCATTGTGGCAAGTGTGACCCCAGCCCTCTCGCTCGGAGGCGCCCTCAACATCAAGATTGAAGAGATCGCCGCCACCGATGAAGTAGC
The DNA here is from genome assembly GCA_049508975.1 of Occallatibacter sp. Taxonomy (GTDB): domain Bacteria; phylum Acidobacteriota; class Terriglobia; order Terriglobales; family Acidobacteriaceae; genus Telmatobacter. The sequence goes on from JBELAI010000083.1 coordinate 7,330, forward strand.
CGCCAGCCAATCCGCTTCCGTGGCCACGCTCGTCACCCTGGCCCGCGGGTTCACCGTCCCGCTCGCCGCAAACGCTGCCAACAATGGCCTCAAGCAACTCCTTAAAACGGCTGAAGTTACCCAGAAGCGCAATCGCGTCATCATCACCGCGACGCTTTCGCCTTCTCTGATTGCTTCACTCGCCCAAGGCGAGAATTCTCCAGAATCTATTCCTCAATCTAGTCAGCCAACCCCTAAATGATCGGGAGCATTTTTGCCGCTCCTAGATGGTCGCGTCGACCTCGCGGGACGCTCATCGGTCAAGTTAACCAGGCCGATCCAGGCACAATATACACAAACACCACAAAAAGGCCGTTCCCAACCACGGGAACGGCCTTTTGTTTTGACTCGCAGGAAATCACCGGATGTGGAAGCTATAAGCTACGCCGCCCGAAAGGATCGGGAAGGTGTTCAGCGGTTTCAGATCGCTCGTCCACTTGGCAACCTGTGCGGTCAGGTTGCTCTGGATCGCTTCAGCAATCGGATTTGTTGGGTCGGAGATGTCGGTGCACTGGGTCTGCGCCTGGTCATAGCAGGCCCAGCCGCCCAGGTTCACATTTACTGAGGGGTCGCCAATGAATGCCACTCCAACCTCGAACGGGAAAGACCAGTGGCCATTGCGTGGAATATGGTTGCCCCAGCCCGTCGTAACCGTGAAAGCCGGTTTGTTTGTGCTCAGCCCGAGCACTCCACTCCCCGTCACAGGAGTGGCGCCAGTAGCCGCATTCGCGTTGGCCGAATAGTAGGTTGTGCCGTTCAGCGTAAAGCTGGTTCCTGCAGCCACGTCCGTCGCAGCCGTTACCTGGTTCTGGTTGTAAAACATGACCCCGGGGCTGATCCGCCACCCAAGATGGAACGGATAAACATCCACCGAGGCTCGAGCGGAGCCCAGGTTCAGCTTGGCCGTGGCGTTGATTCCATTGGTTGTAAAGTTGTCGGAGTAGTTGAAAAAATTGCCTGTTCCGCGCACATTGAAGTGGCGGCTGAGGTTGGTGGTCGCCTCCAGTTGAACACCCAGCGGGGAGATGCCACCACCAAAAGCGATTCGCGACAGCATTCCGTCAGAGTTGCGGTATGTTCCGCCCATAGGCGAAGGCGTCACGCTACCAAGTCCGTCAGCAATTGCTTCTGCTCCGACAAAGGAGCTGGACGAGGTGTAGGACTGGCCGAGCAGTGCCACAGGCGAAGCGACCAGTGCAACGATCAGAAAAAGCACGGTTTTCTTCATCTAAGATCTCCAGAAACAGAGGGTCGGCTACAGCCTGACCCGCGAATTTGTATCCCACCGGCGCAGCGCATCAGGTGCCAAGACGGCTTGATTCACTCAACGGCTAAAGGCTACTTTCAGCAGGGTACGTAAGTAACGGTAGCACGGTTACTGCGCGTCGAAGCATTGAATTGACTACGTCTTTTGTGGAATGAACCCTGATCGGGAAGCGTCCCTGATTGGTATTCGTACTGGCTCTCTGTGCAGAGAAAAGGCCGCTGCACCTGGGTGGTGAAGCGGCCTCGATCTTGCTCTTGGTCCTGTCCTTTGACTGAGGGATTCAGCGAATATTGAAGCTGTAAACCACGCTATAAGAGAAGATCGGGTAAAGCTTCACCCTATCCAAGTCTTTTCTCCACTTGGCCAGTTGAGCCTGAAGACTCGAATTGTATTCCTGGCCTACGGGGGAATTCGGATCGCTGATGCTGCTGCACTCGGTCTGCGCCTTGTCGGTGCAGACAGATCCGGCTGTGTTCACAATCAACGAAGGAGCGCCCTCATAGATAACGCCAAATTCCGTTGGAAACGACCAATGCCGATTGGAACGGGGAATGAACCTGCCGAATCCGAAAGAACCCATTGGAGCCGGTTTGACCGTATCGAACTGAACCAGCCCATTTCCTGTCAAAGGATTCGCAGTGGAAGAATAAAAGGTCGTATTGTCCAGTTTGAAGCTGGTTCCTCCCACAACCGAAAGCGCAGCCGTGGCTCGATTGCCGTCATACATCATCAGTCCGGCGCTGACTCGCCAGACACTGTTTTTGGGATATAAGTCCACCTTGGCCGCCGCGGAGCCCAGGTGTAGATTTCCATTGACCCTGACGCCGTCAATTTCAATGTTGGGGCTGGTATAGCCGAAGAAATTCAGATCGACGCGCGCATCGAAGTATTCGTCCAGCAAGACCGCACCTTTGATCCCGATGCCAAGCGGAGACACGTCGGCGCCGATCCCAATCCGCGAGAATGGTACCGCATGCCACTCGGCAGCCCACGGAACTCCTTCTCGCTGGGGCGTCCCGAGGGAGAGGGCGGGTTCCGGTGCAGCCGGAAGCTCAGCTCCCGTTTCTTTTACCATGCCCTCCGTGTTTGAAGCGGAGAATCCCGTGACAGGCGAATCAACGATGTCTGTCGCGCGGTTGGAATTGGCCGGGTTCTCATCGGGAACGACTTCAGAAGCTTTGGAAATGCTGGGCTTTAAGGATTGCGCTCCGCCGGGCAAGCAGCACGCGGGCACGGTGAGCATCGCCATTATGCCGGCGAGCAGGGCAAAAAGTGACAAGTTCTTCAGGGGGACCTCCAGAACGTTGTCCGACATATCGGCATTTTCGCCAAAATGTGTTGACGCCCGGGTGGGCGTGCGTGCGCCGCCTGGGTTCGGCAGCACCCGATTGGACTCCCGACTTTCCGATCAGGGAGTAACTGCACTAACATTACCATTGAGTCTCAGGGCGTCGCTAGTTACTTAAGGACCATGTCCTCCACTCGAGAACTGAGGAAACCGCTCCGCTCCGAAATGCCTAAAACCGCAAAAAAACGCAGTGGCTCGATGGACGAAACTACCCCTGAAATCGGGACGGGGGGAGACCTTTTCCACAGCAAGCCGATCGGCATTCGCAAGACCGATTCCCTCCCCGAACGGGAGCGAGTGACTTTGCGCTCCCGCCTGCTGACGTGGTATCGAGCGAACCGCCGCGATCTCCCCTGGCGCCGCAGCACCGATCCCTACGCCATCTGGGTGTCTGAGATTATGCTGCAACAGACCCGCGTCGCCGTGGTAGTCGAGCGCTACCAGATATTCATGGCGCGGTTTCCCACGCTTCTTTCTCTGGCGATCACGTCGGAGAACGAAGTTCTGGCGGTTTGGAGCGGCCTGGGTTACTATCGCCGCGCGCGCATGCTCCACAAGGCAGCTCAGTTTGTTGTCGATCAGTGCAACGGCGCTCTTCCGGCAACCTCGACGGAACTGCGCACCCTGCCCGGCATCGGATCCTATACGGCTGCAGCCATCGCGAGCATCGCGCACGGAGAGGCCGTTGCCGTGGTCGACGGAAACGTGGAGCGCGTCTTGTGCCGATTGGAAGGCTGGGATTTTGCCGGCCGCAGCACGGAAACCTCGTTGAAGCGCAAAGTTGAACACCTGGCCGCGCAACTCGTTGACCCTGCACACCCGGGTGATTTCAACCAGGCACTCATGGAACTCGGAGCGACCGTCTGCCTGCCCCGCAATCCGCAGTGTCTTGTTTGCCCGTTGGTCGCAGACTGCAAGACCCAGGGCGAGCACAAGACCGCACCCCGCCCCCAAATGCTGAGCAGCGAGGTGGCTTACGCACTCTCTGTCCGCACCGGCCGCCATTCCAGCCAGGGAAGCCGTGAAGTTCTACTGGAATTGAGGCCCTTATCGCATACAGTAATGCCCGGTATGTGGGAGTTGCCCGCCTTGAAGGAGACCGCCGTTCCAGCAGAAGAACTGCGCATGACCGTGCGCCACGCCATCATGCAAGTCAATTATTATGTGCGCATCCGCACTGTCTTCGAAGACGATGTGGATGCGATGACCTTGAAGGCGGGCGCCCGGCGATGGGTTCCCCTGCACGAGGCCGAAGGCATGGCGCTCACCGGCCTGGCTCGCAAGGTGCTCACGCGCGCTCACCTGCTCGCCGGCACTCCCCGCGATGCCATTACACCCCGGACCGGCAAGGACGTATTCTGAATTCAGAGGCTTTTGATACAGCCATGCGCATTGCCATCGTAACCGACATTCACGGCAACCTGACTGCGCTTGAGGCCGTCCTTGATGACCTGCGCCAAACATCTCCAGACCTCATCCTCCATGGCGGCGACCTGGCAGACGGAGGATCAAGGCCCGCGCAGGTCGTGGACCGCATTCGCGATCTGGGGTGGCAGGGCGTGCTCGGCAACACCGACGAAACGCTGTTTAGACCAGAGGCGCTTGCGGAGTATGCCAGTCAATCATCCAAAAACCTGCAACCGCTTTTCTCGGCAATTGAAGAAAACGCGTCAGCAACTCGCCAAGCGCTCGGAGAAGAAAGAATTGCGTGGCTACAAACGTTGCCGCGCCAACAAATCCACAATTCGGTGGCTCTCGTCCACGCCGGCCCCGAGAGTCTCTGGCGCGCACCGGAACACAACGCCGGCGATGCGGAACTGGAGTCGGTTTATGGTCAGCTCGGCAAACCGCTTGCCATCTATGCGCATATTCATGTGCCTTACATTCGCAGCTTGTCTAGCTTCACCGTCGCCAACGCGGGCAGTGTGAGCCTTTCGTTCGATGGCGACCAGCGGGCTTCCTACCTCTTGCTTGATGAGTCCACACCGGTAATTCGACGCGTGGAATACGACGTGGACGAAGAACTGAAAGCTCTCGCCCAATGCGGCCTTCCCAATTCCGATTGGATTGCGCGGACTCTCAAAGAGGCCCGCCCCCAGATGCCATAAGCACTGCGGTCCTGCCGATGCGGCGTGAATCCGGCGTTCATGCGAGATGAATCGCTAAGATGCATCCGGGTTAACGATGCGTCCAGGTTTATGATCGGGAAGTATCGCGAGACTCTTGCAATAGTCCCCAATGCCAGAACTTTCCGGAGATTCAATGCCCCGTAAATTAGCTCTCGCCTTCCTTGCCGTCTTCACTCTTTCTGTCTGTCATGCCCTTGCTCAGGAGGCCTCCGCACCCGTTCCAGAGGTGAAGGGTTTGCCCCCGGTAGCGCGAGCCGCGGCAGCCTCCATCGACCCCGAGAGAATCCGTGCCCATGTCCGCTTTCTCTCGCTCGACCTGCTCGAAGGCCGCGGCCCCGGCAAGCGCGGCGCCGAGTTGGCAGCAGAGTATATCGCCACCCAGTTCGCCCTTGCCGGTCTGGAACCCGCCGGCGAAAATGGTACTTTCTTTCAGAAGGTCCCGCTCTTCGCGGTCCACACGGTCGAAGACAAGACAACGTTCTCACTCGTCCCCGCGACCGGCCAGCCAGTCGGTCTCGCCTATGGTTCTGAAATCGTGTCGAAAGATCAGACCGGCCAGGAAACAGCCGACATCGACGCTCCTATTGTCTTCGTCGGTTACGGCATCACAGCCCCCGAATACAACTGGGACGACTATTCCGGCGTTGACGTCAATGGCAAGATCGTCCTCGTCCTTGTCAACGAACCTCCCTCCGACGAGGAGAAGTTCTTCAAGGGCAAAGCCCTCACCTACTACGGCCGATGGACCTACAAATATGAAGAAGCCGCGCGCCGCGGAGCCGTCGGCGTGCTCATCGTTCACCGCACTGACCTGGCCAGCTACGGCTGGGAAGTTGTGCGCAATTCGCAAGCCGTCGAAAAGAGCTACCTGCAAGGCGACCCCGACGCTACACTCAAAGCTGCGGCCTGGATTCAGCACGACGTGGCCCAGCGCCTTTTCACGATTGCCGGCCTCGGCGATCTCGACCTGGCTATCGCAAACGCCGGCAAACCCGGTGCGTTCCATGCCGTCGAACTCCCCGTCCGCCTTCGAGCGCACGTCGAGAGCCGAGTCCGCCGCTACATCAGCTCCAATGTTCTGGGCCGCGTCACCGGAGCAACCTCAGCTAACCAGGCCGTGCTCTACACTGCCCACTACGACCACCTCGGAATCGACCCTGACGCCAAAGGCGACAACATCTACAATGGCGCTGCAGACAACGGCACAGGTTGCGGCATCCTCATCGAAATGGCTCGCGCCTTTGCGCAATCGCCCCTGCGGCCGCCCCACTCCATCTACTTTTCCGCCGTCACCGCGGAGGAGCAGGGTCTGCTCGGTTCGCAGTATCTCGGCATGCATCCACCCGTGCCCACTGCAAACATCACCCTCGACCTTAACTACGACATGCTGCTGCCTATCGGAGTTCCCCGCTCCGTAAGCCTAGGAGGAGCCGAGCGCATCGACTTCTGGCCCACCGTGAAAACGGTCGCAAAGGCCTTCGATCTCGCCCTCTTGCCCGAACCCACCCCCGGCGCAGGACACTTCTACCGCTCCGACCATTTCTCGTTGGCCCGCGTCGGCATTCCCGCCTTCTCGGTCGACCAGGGCGTGCTCTTCGAGGGCCACGACGAAGCCTGGGGCCGCGCCCAGGCGGAAGACTACGTGGCAAACCACTACCACCAGCCCTCGGATGAGTATCGTCCCGATTGGGATTTTCGCGGCAACGCCAAGTTGGCCCGCTTCGGATTCGTCTTAGGCTGGTTAGCCAGCGAGCAGCCCAAAACGATCGAATGGCTCCCCGGCGACGAGTTCGAGCCCGCACGCAAAGCCAGCCATACGGCCGCGGCACAGTAAATTGAGAAACACGGCTCCGCCCGGATTGCCGTTCATTGAGGTGCCTGCAGTTCGCGGTGCTTATGACATATTTCTGGCTCAAATCGTTGCGGGAATGGTAGTGTTGTAGGCGTTCCCCCAGAAGGACCCTCGAACGCTTCAGTCCTCCGCATCTTTTCACGTTCGCGCAGACTTGTTTTGTAGCGTATTCCTATTTACCTTGGGTGCATTTTTTCGTATCGCGCCGGCCAGCCCCGACTGCTGGGTCAGGTCTTCGATGCTACAGGTATGAACTAGCTGGCCAGCCTCAGGGCAACCCCGGTCCGGTCACGCTGGAGATTGACCTGTCTGGTCAAGTGATCAATATCGACCATTGAAAGGAGAAACTCCCCCATGTTTCCAGCTCTCCAATCTCTCCATTTGTTGATTTCAGGCTCCAACTGCCTTCAACTTTCCAGCCGGCGTGCACGATGTGGCCGTTGGGCCGCGCTGTGCCTTCTATTGGCTGCAACTACTTGCACCCCTTGGAACACCGCCGACGCGCAGAGCGGCTTATGGACCTGGATGGGCGGAAGCAGCACGGTGCCGGGGTCGAACGAAGGTCAGCCAGGGATCTACGGTACTTTGAGAACGCCCGCGACAACAAACATTCCGGGAGGACGTGGCGCGAGTGCTGTTTGGAAGGACCAGAGCGGCAACATCTGGCTCTTTGGCGGCTACGGTTTCGATGCCAACGGAGCTGTCAGCTATCTCAACGACCTTTGGGAACTCAATCCCTCCACGAACGAATTGACATGGGTGAGCGGAAGCAGCACGATCGGCACTAGTGGAGGACAACCAGGAGTGTATGGAGTTTTGAAAACGCCGGCAGCTGGAAATGTCCCCGGAGGCCGCGCTGTCCCTTCAAGCTGGACCGATGACGATGGAAATCTGTGGCTCTTTGGTGGCTATGGCTACGACTCCGTTGGCGCCTTGAGCACTCTCAACGACGTATGGGAGTTCAGTCCCTCCTCAAAGGAATGGACTTGGATGGGTGGTAGCAGCACGATAGGCCCCGACTATGGACAGTCTGGCGTCTACGGCACGGTGAAAACACCTGCCGCAGGAAACATCCCGGGGAGCCGTTATTTTTCGACAGACTGGACCGACAGCAAAGGGAATTTCTGGCTGTTCGGCGGCTATGGCTTCGCCGGCAACGGCGATTTTGGCTATCTCAACGACCTGTGGGAGTTCAACCCTTCAGCAAACGAGTGGACCTGGGAGGCGGGAAGCGACACGATCGCAACCGATGGGAGCGGTCCGTCGGGGGTATACGGAACTCTGAAAACACCCAATTCCGGAAACACGCCCGGGGGCCGCGGCTACTCTACGAGTTGGATCGACGCGAGCGACAATGTCTGGCTCTTCGGAGGCGGTGGCTTCGATGCCGATGGCAATTTTGGTTATCTCAACGACCTGTGGCAATTCAATACCTCTGCGACCGAGTGGACCTGGATGGGCGGCAGCAACATGGTCGTCAGCAATAGCGGCCAGCCAGGCGTCTACGGCATTTTGGGAACACCGGCTGCCGCCAACACCCCTGGAGGCCGTGAGACCGGGATCGGCTGGTCCGGCCGCGGAGATAGTCTGTGGCTTTTTGGAGGGTCGGGCTACGACGCCAACGACACCTTTGGCAGCCTCGGCGACTTGTGGGAGTTAAACCCTTCCACGGACGAATGGACGTGGATGGGCGGAAGCAGCACGCCTGGCGATATCGGTCAGGCAGGGGTGTACGGTACGTTGAATACGCCTTCCGCTGGAAACTTCCCCGGAAGCCGCTATTACGTGGCGAACTGGACCGACAGCAGCGGCGATTTCTGGCTTTTCGGAGGAATAGGTCAGGATGCCAACAACACAGGTGGCTATCAAAACGACCTTTGGAAATTTCAGCCAGCTGGTTTTCTGACGTCACCCACGCCGGGCGGCGCGTTGACAGGCACCAGTGCGACGTTTACCTGGTCGACCGGGGCCGCGGGCACACAATACGATCTGCACCTGAGCGCCGTTGCGCCTGGGGGCTATGAACTGTATGTTTCGGGTCATACAACACGCACTTCCGTGACCGTGAGTGGGCTTCCGACCAATGGAGGGAAGGTTTACGCACGGCTCTATTCGATTATCGATGGCGTCACTGTTTACACGGACTACACCTACACCGCGTCCGTGTCATTGGCTCAGCTCACCTTGCCGGCGCCGAATTCAACGCTGACTTCCAACAGCGTAAAGTTCACATGGTCGACTTGGACAGCGGGCTCGCAGTACGATCTGCACCTGAGCGCCGTCGCGCCTGGCGGCTATGACCTCTATTCATCGGGTCATTTATCGGGTACATCTACTACCGCAAATGGGCTTCCGACAAACGGAGAAAAGATCTATGCGCGGCTCTATACGATCCTTAATGGAGTGACGCTCTACAACGACTACACCTACACCGCAATGTCTTTGTCGTTGGCTCAACTCACTTCCCCGGGGCCGACTTCAACGTTGACGTCCAACAGCATAACGTTTGCGTGGTCGGCAGGCACCGCGGGGTCGCAGTACGATCTGCACCTGAGCGCCCTCGCACCAGGCGGCTATGACCTCTATCTATCGGGTCATGTAACAGGCACTTCGGTGACCGTGAATAAGCTTCCGACAAACGGAGAAACGATTTATGCGCGGCTCTATACGATTCTCAATGGAGTCACACTCTACAACGACTACACCTACACCGCGGCGTCGTTGGCCAAAATGACCTCACCGGCACCGAGTTCAACGTTGACGAGCACCAGCGTAACGTTTAATTGGTCGGCCGGAACCGCCGTCTCGCAGTACGATCTCCACCTGAGCGCGGTCGCGCCTGGCGGTTATGACCTCTATCTATCGGGTCATGTAACAGGCACTTCGGTGACCGTGAACAACCTTCCGAACAACGGGGAAACGATTTACGCGAGGCTCTATACGATTCTCAATGGGGTCACGCTCTACAACGACTACTCCTACAAGGCGTTTTGATCCTCATGGGCCGACAATGCTGGTGTGGGCTGCGCTCGCCGCTCCCACGCCAGCAATTTTCCGACCGGTTCAAGCGTAGTCCACATGCGCGCAGCCTGAACCCGCCGCTCTCAGTAGTAATCCGCACAGCTCATGTAATACCCACACCCCGTGCAAACCAGCTTGCAATTGTGCCCGCTAAGCCGATTTCCGCAATTCGGGCAAATCTGGCAATGGTGATCCACATGCGCTTCGGCCTTACCAGCCGCACCGGAATGTGAAACTTCTGTTTCAAATCGAGCGTCGAATGCGTGAGGTCGCTGCGGGAACATGCTGGACAGATTAGCATAGGAGGAGTGGCAGTCTGCTTTATTGAAGCTCCGCAGCTGCCAGTCGCATCAACTCAAGTCTCTGGGGCCGCCTTGTCTTCCCCCGTGGCGGCATGCCCAATCAAGAGTCTTAAAATCCAAAAACATCCGAGATCCGGATCTCCCCAAGGAGGGACAATGGCAAGCAAGGCAAGTGCAGTTTGGACAGGTTCACTGAAGGAAGGCAAAGGCACCATCTCCACAGCGACGGGCGTTCTGAATAACGCAAACTACTCATTCGCCACGCGTTTTGAGGGAGCCGATTCGGGCACCACTCCCGAGGAACTCATCGCCGCGGCCCACGCCAGTTGCTTCTCCATGGCTCTGGGCGCGCAGTTGGGCGGCGCCGGCCTGACGCCCGATAAGATCGAGACCCACGCGGCCGTCACGCTGGCAAAAACCGACGCAGGCTTCGCCATCACCAAGATCACGCTGACCACCACCGCCAGCGTTCCCGGCGCAACCCAGGAAGCCTTCGACAAGGCCGCCGCGGACGCCAAAGCCGGCTGCCCCATCAGCAAGCTTTTCGCCAACAACACCGAAATCGTGCTCGACGCCAAGCTGGTCTAAGCCGACAGTTGCAGATAGTTCCTGCGGAGGGAACAGGGGGGTTCAACCCCCTGAAAACAGGCCAAAAACCTGGGCCTTCAGGCCCGGACCACCCTCTTCATTGGCGAACACAGCTTTCGTACCAAGCCAACCCATTGAACCGGGGCGCAAGATGCCCCGGTTTCCCTGGCTTTCCCCGGTTTCTCTGGTTCACTTCGCGCGCCTACGAAATTTGACAGGGTGTGCGGCATTTGCGAGACTCAAAGTTGCTGCCGGTTCAGCAAAACCGCTGAACTTGTGTACCGTGCCGAAGTGGCGGAATTGGCAGACGCGCGTGGTTCAGGTCCACGTACTCGCAAGGGTGTGGGGGTTCGAGTCCCTTCTTCGGCACCAAATCATTTGTAATCAGTAACTTAGAGCGGACCGCGAGGTCCGTTTTACTATTTTTGGCCTCTCGCTGGCATCTGCTGGCAACCGCTGGCACTCGCTGGCGGCCCTTAATTCCAGTCCATTAACGCTTCCATCTCAACCACAGGAAGAGGCATGGACATGGCCAATAGATCAGTCGTTTTGTATCAATCCGTCAAAATCAAAAACAAGTGGACACTTCAAGAGGTCGTGGACGATCTTCCGAGATTTTCCAAGGGGCCGTTGTTTGTCACCTGGTACGAAGGATCCAAAAAATGCAGCGAAGCTGTCGGACGCGATTCCGTACATGCGCTAAAGATGCTGAACAAGAAACGTCTTGAGCTTGCTTATAAAGTAGCAGGGGGCGAGATCAAAGAAAGCGACGAGGGTGGTGATCAACCCTCGGAACCAAAAAAGCAAGGAAAGCAGGTCACCGTTGCCGTCGATGAATATCTGAAGAACTGTGGCGCCCGCCAGGGCAAATCTGGCTACGGACTTGCCAGCCGCACACCCGAAACCTATCAGTACCGGCTCGGATTTCTCGTCGAGTTTAGACCGCGGGCAACGGTCGATGAAATTGATGACACATTTGTCACCGAGTTCCTCCTGTTTCTTCGCAAACATACCAAGGATCTGGGAGACCGGACCTGCTACAACATTATGCAAGGCGTGAGCACATTTCTGATTCGGCAGAACAACAACGCCGCAAAGTTAGTCCTGAAAGGAATGTCCTACCCTCCGACCGAAGTCATTCCTTATGAAGATGAAGACTTGACGAAGTTCTTCAGCGCTTGTGAGGAGGAGGAGGAACTCTTGTTCAAATTCTTCCTCCACAGCATGCAACGCGATATGGAGCTCGCAAACCGCGAAGTCCGTGATCTTCTGTTCAAGACAAACGTGCTGCATATAAGCCCAAAACCGGACAGAGACTTTCGCCTCAAAGGGAAGCGCTCAGGTCAGGCCACGAAGGGTCGCAAAGTACCGTTGCCGGCAATCTTCATGGCGCGGATGAAGAAATTCTGTGAGGGTAAGTCTCCAAATCAGCTGATATTTCCGAACGGCATCGGCGGGGTGGAATATCACTTCCTACGACGGTGCAAGAACATTGCGCGGCGCGCAGGACTGACGAATTGGGAGGAATTCGATCTTCATCGTTGGAGAAAGACTGGCGCCACACGACATCACGAAGCCGGCGTTTCGGTGCGCAAGATTCAGGCCTGGCTCGGGCACGAGAGCTTGGAAGAAACACTCGACTATTTGGGCATCGTCGACGCTGCGGACGAAGTTTCTCAAGAACAAGTGAACAATGGCGCCCTCACCCAATTCGTATAGGCCGTTCAGGGCGAGAGTGTCAGAACCACAAAAGGCGGGGCCCCAATTGCGCTCATGTCGGATCCAAGCGAGGAGCTCGGGCCCGAGCCCTCGGCTATCAACTCATTCCCTTGGCCCCAGCAACTTGATCAGTTCCTTAGAGGTTGATGGGGAGCCAATTACTTCTAATGACTTCAGTTGCCTCTGGAGTGCGCAGAATCAGCAGTTTAAGAGCGATCCTGGCATTGTTCCAGTACTCTCAAATACTCTGGATTACTGTCGAGACTCCCCGGTATTTTCCCCGGTATGATTTCGAACCGATCCTCTTTTCGGGCGTTTCACAGCAATCGTGGCCAATGGGCCCTATGCAGCCAAAAGAATGACACCCGTATGCTCATTAGCCGGACATAAAAGCCCAACCTTGCCCGCGAGAAGAACTCTGCATGACGGCATACTGTGGGACAGGCGGGCGCGAAGCACCTGATTATATGTGCTGACTTAGGATACGGTCAGCCTATTGAATGCGATCGTTGAGCGGGCAAAGAACGATCTGGTAGTGACGCGATGGCTCTAAGTCAGCGTGCCATGCGGCGCGGCGGTCATTCTGGGCAACTCACCAGAGATAATGCGGAAGCATAACGCCAAGTGGTCCGCTGCCCGCCAGGCAAGAGCTCAGTTATTGTTTGGGCAGGATGCCAAGCCTAGAATGAAGGATTACAAGTGGTGACAGACTATGCTTATGGACTTGCTGCGTCTCCTTTTTGCGTGTATTCCCGTTTCCCTTGCGAAGGATCCTCTCAGATTCTGGTTGCTGGCGCTCACGGGTGTTGGTTTGGCGGCATTGGGCTGGATAGTATGCGCGATTTACACCCGTCTCTGGAATAATCAGTTTCACCTTACCGCCCTGCACCAGGTCTTCTGTGTTTTCGCGGGCGTTTGCACACTTTTGTTTGCAATTCTGTTTGCGAGCGTCTTGTTTGTAGAGGATGCCGCGAATGCGTCAATATTCTTGTGGCAGAAGCAACTGAAAGCCGACAGCGCATGGTCACAACAAACTTTCCGCAAGGCATATAACAACGTCAAGGATCTGGGCGTGGAGGATTTCAGCAATGTTCCAGCGCCGGACGCTGGAGGCAACTTCTTTCCTACCACCTACGATGAATCACGCGAAACTGCTGCCCCCACGTATGCACAATCTGCTTGCGATCACTTCAGTGAATCCCATCGCTTTCTCAGCAAGGTGGTCTGGAGCAGCCCCGGGGTACCGGCCGATGTTGTGTTTAACGACGTCAAGATCTGGCAGCAGAAGTCTCCAATGTATCCAGCGGAGCGCGGAATCGAACTAGCAGGCGAACAGATTCGCCTGGAATTGGCGCCGCAAACACCACGGCTTGTCCTCATCACCCGCATTGTGCTGGTGGTACTCTTTTTGCTGGTGCAGGCTATTCCTTTTGGGCTTGTTGGGTGGGCCGCATTTAGCGACATCAGGGCCAGATTTTAAACAACCTAGGCGTTTTTAAACGAGAGCTACCGCCCGCCTTTCAGTGGCCAGACGCCAATTCTGGGCTATCGCTTCTTTAGACTGATCTGGCCACACCCCGGCGCCTTAATTATCCCGGAGAATCCAGTTGGCCCTTGGGTTGTGTAGGACACATATCCGCCTATATTGCCCATAATCAAGCCCGGGGGCTGGTGCTGCCAACCGCTGAACTGGAAGGATAGAAAGTTATT
>JBELAI010000084.1:0-21084 GCA_049508975.1 Occallatibacter sp.
TCGAACCGCCTCTTGCTTAAACTCAAGCGTGTACCTGCCCCGCTTCCCATTCCTCATCTGCGTTTCCCTTTCGCTATTAAAGCAGCTCGCTAAGGGATACGTTTTACGCGGGCAAGGTCAAGACTCGTACCGAATGAGTCCGGTTTGGTGCCCGAATCGCAACATACCCCCACCCCCCTCTCCCGCTTTCGTTTCGAATCAACAGCTTACGGGGAGCCGCCATTTCGGCCCCAACAAAACAAGCAACTTACGTATAGGGGTCTGTCGGGAATCATGCATTTTTCGGCCAAAATCACCGGTTTTTGAGCCCAACGCGGGGCGAATTGCTCTAATTAAATACCCTTCACACCTTAGTTGCACCACCTATGGTGATATCCACAAATACATCTTAGATTTGCACTTGCATCCACAGATCCGGTCGGCCTACTCTCCAAACAGTTGGTAACCCTGTGGCGAGTTGGTAACGCAGTTTCAGCCTTGCAGGACGATGCAGAGTGCGATTGAATTAAGCAATTCATAGTTGCGAAAGCGGCGATGGAAAGCCGGATTGAGATTGAGAATGCATTTGAGCGCAAGGCAGGAATGTGCAAGACTCGCTTGGACGCGAAGATTCATCCGCTGCGCAAGCTGAGGATGCAAAGTTCGAGGACAGACGGGGATTCATCATCGACCCGGTCGTCGATGCAGGAGTCGGGGCAACCCGAAGACGCAAAGACGACACCGCCGGAGAAACTGAAGATTCGGGGTAACCCGGAAATTCACTCGCCGGCGCCGCTGAGGGATGCACGATTCGAGGCGACTCGGAAAGTCATTCATTAGCGTAGCCAGAGAAACGACGATTCGGGGCGACCCGGAAAATCACCTCTGGCACAACCGGAGGATGCGGAACCTGGGGCAACCTGGGAACCCATCGCAGGCGAAGCTGGTGCAGTGAACCTTCGGGGCAACCCGAAACCTCACGGCCAGCCAAGCTGAGGGATGCGAGACGCGAGGAGACTCGAGCCTCCATCGCCGGTAGAGCCGGAAGATGCAGGACGCGGGGCAACCCAAATCCTCATCGCAGGCGGAATCGGTGGAACGGAGATTCGGGGCGCCCCGGAAATTCACTCAACCGACCCGCTGAAGGATGCGAGACGCGAGGAAACTCGAAGATCCATCGCCGGCACAGCTGAAAGGACGTACACTGCGGGGTAACCCGTAAATACGTCGCCGGAGTCGCCGCAGGATGCAGGGGGAACCCGAGAATGCGAGATCGGCACAACCGGAAGATGCAGGTGACGGGGCAACCCGGACCCTCATCGCAAAGCTGGACGGGATGATCGTGATCCGATGAGCTGCAAGGGCACCCGAAAACGCCAGGGACTCCGGTCTCTGGCGTTTTCAATTTTCTGGCCAGATATTCGCTCCTGCGGCACTCAGCCCCAAAATGCTCTAATGGACCCCAGCTCCCGCCCCAGCCCCTTCCCCCGGCTTGTTCTTGCTGAGAAGAAACGCGAGCAGAATCAACCCCAGCGACATCCACGAGAGCTCCATGTAGACATCCTGATACCCCTGCGCCTGCGCCTGCAGGTTGAGCTGGTTGTAAACGCTGGCCAGAGCTCTCCCACTGCCGTTGGCACCGCCAAACGATCCACCAAAGAAGCCGCTGAGTGTCTGCGTTTGCTGTTGGAACGCAATCGATGCCGAGGTCATCGTGTTTTGCAGATGCTGCTGATGCCACAGGGAACGGCTCGTGACCTGGGCGTTGGTCAAGGCAATCAGGATGCTGCCGCCGATGTTACGTGCAAAATTGATGAGGCCGGCTACCTGGTTGCTTTGCTCCCTGGGCATCCCCACGTAGGCCGCATTGGTGATCGAGATAAAGCAGAAGGGCAGCGGTAGCATTTGAATCACGCGCAGCCAAGAAGACTGCGCAAAAGTCATGTCGAGTCTGGTAACGTACGCCGCGTAGCGGTAAGTAAAGAAGAACAACGTGAATCCCAACACCGCCAGCCAGCGTGCTGCCACCTTGCCGGTTGCGATACCAGCCAGCGGCATCACGATCACCAGTGTGAATCCTCCAGCGGTGAGAGCAAGTCCGGCAGTGGTTGCCGTCCAGCCTAAAAGCTGCTGCATGAACTCTGGCTGCAAGACGGTACTTGAGTTCAGCACGCCGCCCACCAGCATCATGAGCAGGCAACAGATGGCGAAATTCTTGTACTTGAACAGCTTGATATTGATCAAGGGAGCTTTGTGGTTCCACTCCCAAAAGAACAGTCCGACCATGCCGAAAACGAAAAGGAAGGCAAACGTGCAAATGAAGTTAGAGGCGAACCAGTCGTTCTCTTCGCCTTTGTCGAGCATGATCTGCAGGCCCCCCATCGCGATGGTAAGGAAGCTCAGACCCAAAAAGTCCATCTTCCCCAGCAACGAACGGTCAGGCTTGATCCACGGCGGATCGTCGACCAGCCGGGTAACCAGGATGAATGCCAAAATCCCAACAGGAATATTGATGAAGAAGATCCAGCGCCATGAGAAGTTATCGGTGATCCATCCGCCGAGCGTTGGTCCGATCGAGGGAGCGAGAACAGCAACCAGGCCATAGAGCGCAAACGCCTGCCCCCGCTTGTGGGGCTCAAATGAGTCGGCCATAATGGCCTGCGCCATCGGCTGCATGCCGCCGCCACCGGCTCCCTGAATGACGCGGAACAGCAGCAGAAGCGGCAGCGAGGGCGCCGCGCCGCAAAGGAAGCTGGCAATCGTAAAGATCGTGATGCACATGACAAAAAAGTTGCGCCGCCCCATCACGTTGGAAGCCCAACCGCCGATCGGCAGAACGATCGCGTTGGCAACCAGGTAGCTGGTCAGCACCCATGTGCCTTCATCGGTGCTCGCACCCAGGGAGCCGGCGATGTGCGGCAGCGCCACGTTGGCAATGGAGGTATCCAGCACCTCCATGAAAGCGGCCAGCGCCACGGTCATCGCGATCAGCCACGGATTGACGCGCGGCTTCCACTGCGCCGAGACAATGGGCTGCGGATTGGTTACGGTTAGGCCGCCGGGAGCCGGCAGTGCGGGGTTGGCTGCGGACAAAGTGCTCTCCTGAGTTGTGGAACCGTTCTAAGCAGGTCCGGCGCAACGGCCAAACATTGCGGGGAATCGTCAATGAGGAATCAAAACTTGGCGTTACATCCTCTTTGATTCCATTTGGTCTCCCCGGGGTTCATGGATTCTTGCAGATAGCCATTCAAACCTCCCACCGGGTGTGCCAGAAATGCACCGTGCCCCGTTCTTGCGATTTCTTTCCATCGCAAGAGCCTGCCCTGAGCTTGCCGAAGGGGCGGGAAACCTTAACGCTCAATCAGCCCCATGGGATCGGGTGACCCGCCCTTCGCCCGTCATGTCATTCGGCGTCCGCCAGCCGATCAGCGCGAAGGTCAACGCCACCGCCTGCATTGCAACAATGAATGCGGCGCAGGCTGGCCACTTTCCGAAAGCCCAAAACACTCCTGGAACCACTCCGGCAGCTGTTCCTCCAAAGTAGTAGCAGGTCATATAGAGTCCGGCTGCGGTCACTCGAGCGCCGGGCGGAGCAGCGACGCGCAGATGGCTTTGCGACGCGGTCTGCGCAATGAACACGCCGGAGGAAACCAGGGTCAAGCCTAGAATGATAACCGAAAGCGAAGGGGACAATGTAAGCAGCACACCGGCCATCGAACAGGCAATTGCCCCGGCGATCCCAGCGCGCAGGCCGACCCGTGTGATGAGGAATCCGGCAGCCGGAGTAACCACAAGGCCAATCAGGTAGACGAAGAAGAGCGAACTCAGCGCGGTGGTTGAGAGGTTAAACGGAGAGGCGCTTAGGTGGAAGGTTATCCAGGTGAAGACGCCGACCAGGGAAAAGAGGACATTGAATCCGACAGCGAACGTGGCCACGAGGCGACGGCTGCGAAAGAGGGCCCGAACCTGGTACACAAAGGATATTTCCGAGGTAGACCCTCGGTATGCCGTAGTCCGGCGTCGTCCGCGTGGCAGCCAGGTGGCGACCGCTGCCGCGCCGGCAAGCGATGCGACACCCAGCACCAGGAACGCAATGCGCCAGTTGAACCAGTCGGTAAGGATCCCTGTTCCGACCCGGCCCGTGAAGCCCCCCAGCGCGGTTCCGCTGACGTAGAAACTCATGATGAGCGCAACACGGTCCGGTGGCCATTCTTCGCCAATGTAGGTAACCACGACAGCGACGACGCCAGGGACCATGATCCCCTGCAAAAAGCGCCAGAAAACAAGCTGCGACAGCGAGGTAGAGGTAGCCGCAAGCAGTGTAGGAATCGAGATCCCCAGCAGCGAGGCGACAATGACCCGCTTGCGCGCTAGCTTTTCGGTAAGTGCTCCAAACACCGGCGCGGAGAGCGCGACACCCAGGGTGGCGGCGGAAACAGTCAGTCCAGCAGCCGTCTTCGATGCGTGGAAAAGGTGTGTGAGCAAGGGCAGCAGCGGCTGTGTGCAATAAAGCTGAAGAAACGCGCAGACACCGCAGAGCGTAACCGCGACCGCAGCCCACGGGCTGGGAGACAGTCGATCAAGTTGGGAGTGGGACTCCACGGTCTAGGATAGACGATTGCAATTCATTCCTTTGGGAATGCCAGTGCATAAAAAGGGCACCGACTCGAGATTCCGGGCCTCAATGTTGAGCGCCTGCAAAATCACCGCTATGGAAGAAGGACTGAAGCTGCCCACAATCGAATGAGGCTTTAGCCTCCGAGGGATGCATTTTCTGAGGCCTTGATTGCTACCGAATCCTCTAAGCGCTCCCGCCTGTGAGCCGCTTCAGGAATGAGTCAAGGTGTGCGCTGTCGACCGGGTCGAAGGGCGACGCCTGATATTTGCTCGCTTTCCGAGGCGCCTCAAGAACAAACTCCAGACCCACACCGTCGTTGCCCCAGCGAACCGATTTCGCGTGAACAGTAATGGAGCGCTCAGATGGCGCCTGCCCGATGTCCGGCTTGGAAAGCGTCATCCGGATCAGTGTTCCGGGATACCAGCGCTCGCTCGTGACCACGTAGAGGCCGGTTGCGCTGATGTCGCGAATCTCATGCGCCTGCGGGGCGCCTCCGGTAAAGAAATGCGCGGTGAGGCCAGCGACCGGCTTGCGGGGCGCTCTCCTCCTCGGATCGGCAGGCTCCGGAAACAGCCACCGCTCCAGCCAGCCGCGCTTTGGCGTCGTCGGCTTGCCGGAAGGTGCTGCCACGGGACTGGCAGCGGGTGCCACTACCGGCTCAGCCTGCGGTGTCCGAAGTTCAGGGGTCTCCGTCTGCACCGGGAGCTGCGCAGGTTCCAGCACAGCCGCGCCTTCAGCTCTTCTCGGCATCTCACGAATCACAGCCAGACTGCTGATCCTTTGAAGGTCTTCCCCCGGCATTGCGGGGCCCGCCACTTTCTTCGGCATTTCTCGGACCAGCGTCGGGCCCTGGGCAGAGGTCGATACCTCGCGGCCAGCGCCGGAGCGCGCGGAATCATTGGCCTGGACCTGCTCCAGGCGCCATTCCATCTCTTCGGGTGAGCAGAGCACCAACCGGTCGCCCGGCTGCGTCTGGGAGGAGAAAATTGAGTGCGACGGAAGCGCCAGCACGCTGGCAGCGGGAGGCCTGGAAGCAGAAACTCGATACGTCGGGAAGAACTCAACCGTATCCAGCACCTTGCAATCCTGGTCCAGGTACAGCAGGTCTAAAGGAGTGCGCACTTCCGTTGCAAGAACCCCGCGAAACGGAATCATCCAGATTCCCCCGCCAGAGTTGGGCGTGAGAGTTTTGATCCACTCGTTGAGGCTGGCAAGCGAAAAGTCACCGGCGATAACCTGCAGGCCTAGAAAGCTTTCCCTGGTCTGGTTGTATGCGCAGATTTGCCCCGGTTCGATGCGGCCCTTCACCTCCGGCCAATCGGTACGCCAGCTGGAACGGTCAACGGAGCGCATACTCGCGTCGAGCCCGGTTTGCTGTTTCTCGAGTTGGTGAAGCTGTGCCATAAACTCGCTCTGGGATGTTATCGGCTGATATGTGCCGGGAAATCAGTGACAAAGCGCACACAATAAGAAAATAGCCGCCAACAAGAAGGTATCCTCCTTTCCTCGTAGACGGAAAAAACGGTATAACCGAAGTTGAGCCATGCCTCCCCCTGGCCTTCCTTCACACATCTGGAGATCGAATGAGCACCACCTCTCACCTGAAGGACCAGGCCCGGCCAGCCAAGTCGGTCAATTCCCCCCGGCAGGTCCTGTTTGCCAGCCTGGTCGGCACAACCATCGAGTTTTTTGACTTCTATATCTATGCAACCGCTGCGGTTCTGGTGTTTCCCAAACTGTTCTTTCCCTCCAGTGACCCAGCTACCGCAACCCTGGCTTCCCTGGCGACATTTGGGATTGCCTTTCTGGCACGGCCCATCGGTTCGGCGCTGTTTGGACACTTTGGCGATCGCGTTGGCCGGAAGACAACGCTCGTTTTGGCGCTGGGAACCATGGGCGCTTCCACCGTTTCAATCGGACTCCTCCCCGGCTACCACAGCATCGGGATCGCCGCTCCGCTGCTGCTCGCGCTCTGCCGCTTTGGACAGGGAATTGGCCTCGGTGGCGAGTGGGGCGGCGCCGTACTGCTGGCCATAGAGAATGCCCCGGCCGGCAAGCGCGCCTGGTATGGAATGTTCCCGCAACTTGGCGCCCCCATCGGCTTCTTCCTGTCTGGCGGCGTGTTCCTGGTACTGTCGCAGCTGCTCACGGACAATCAATTCTTCACTTTCGGCTGGCGGCTGCCCTTCCTGGCCAGTTCCGTACTGGTGTTTCTGGGCCTCTATGTCCGCATGACCATTACCGAGACGCCGGTCTTCCAGCAGTCGCGAGAGCGCGGCGAGCAGGTCAGATTGCCAACCGTGGAGGTCTTTCGCCACCATTTGCGCGCGCTGGTAGCCGGAACGCTGCTGTGCATGGCGACGTTTGTCCTGTTCTACCTGATGATTGTGTTCGCTCTAAGCTGGGGCACCACCGCGCTCGGCATCCCGCGCGGAAGATTTCTCCAGATGCAGCTACTGGATACCCTGTTCTTCGCGCTCATGATTCCGGTATCGGCAATCCTGGCCGAACGAGGGCGCCGCAGCTCCATGCTTTGCATCACCGGGGCAATCTTCCTCTTCGGTCTGGTGCTGGCTCCCATGTTTCAAGCCGGCCAGGGTGGAGCGCTGGGCATGATGGCGCTGGGCCTCGCGCTCATGGGACTCACCTACGGGCCGTTGGGCACGGTGGTCTCCGAGCTCTTTCCCACTCCGGTTCGCTACTCCGGCAGCTCGCTGGCCTTCAATTTCGCTGGAATCCTCGGCGCATCCCTGGCTCCCTACATCGCCATGTGGCTGGCTAAAAACTACGGCCTTCCGTACGTGGGTTATTATCTTTCCGGATCAGCCGTCCTCACGTTCATCGGCCTCCTGGCAATCCGCGAGACAAAAAATGACGATCTCGGCCAGACCGATCAGACGCGGGACTGACCAAATCGGAATTGGTGGTTAACTAGGCGCAACTTACGCATTCGCTTTGCCGTCCATATACATGTGGGATTAAGCTAATCTTAATTTCCAGCAGAATGCTTTGAGACAGGGATTGCTATGCGCGAACCACAATCCATTGCAATGAATGAAGACGAACGCCTGATTCCCATCTGGTCGATTGTGGCTGCCGCGGTGGCCTTCGTCCTGGTGGAATATTACTTCTGGCTCGTGCTGCCCGACGGCAAGCACAAGATGCCGATGGGCCTGCGTCTTTATTTCAACTTCTCGTGGGGATTGCTGGCGTCGCTCTATTTCCTGATGGTGGGGTACGTCAGCAAGGATGCTCCACGCCGGGCGATGAGTTCGCGATTCTGGATTGTAATTTGCTTCGTAATGCCGGGCGGCATCGGTGCGGTGCTTTACTTCCTGCTCCGGGCTCCAGAGGTTTCGCGTTGCCCCGCCTGCTCGACCCATGTGCAGAGCGACTTCCACTTCTGCCCGCAATGCGATTACCGGCTGACGGCCAGCTGCGGCAACTGCTTCCGCACAGTTCGAGGGACAGACCAGTTCTGCACGCAATGCGGCCATGAGCTGGCAACGGACCATATGCCGGCGCGCCTGCGCGTCCTGGGCGAGTAGGTTTCTTTCCAGAATTGACCTGAGCGGCTCCACTTCCTACAATCGTTCTTTCGTGTCCGCCGCTCTTCATGACCATCTCCGCGCTCATCATCGACGACGAACAACTTGCCCGCGACGAACTCAAGTATCTGCTGGACTCTGTCGGCGGTGTCGATGTGATTGCCCAGGGGACCAACGGGATCGAGGCCGTGGAGCTGATTGAGGAGCATCGGCCGGACCTCGTCTTCCTGGACGTGCAGATGCCAGGACTGGACGGTTTCGCCGTGATCCAGCGTTTGATGGACCTGAATCGGCGTAGAACAAGCGCAGGGCAGGAAGCGGAGCCGTTGCCGCAGATCGTTTTCGCCACGGCCTACGACCAGTACGCCGTGCGGGCGTTTGACGTAAACGCCGTCGACTATCTGCTCAAGCCGTTTGATAAGAATCGTGTGCAACAGGCAGTGGATCGGGTTCGCGGTCGAATGCCTGCGGATGGGAATGGGAATGGCGGCGGTGTTCGTCCAGGCGCCGATTCGCCGATCGAATCACAACTCGACGCGCTGCTGCGTCTGCTGAACCGCCCGCAAGGAGCTTCCCGGAGCCCGCAGCCGGCCAAGCTGATCGTCCAGGCACAAAGCCGCCTCCTGCTGATCGACCAGGCGGAGATTTGCTATGCAGCCATCGACGAAGGTGTGATTCGCGTAGCAACACAAAACTTCGAGGGGCACTCCAAATGCCGAACTCTGGAAGAATTGCTGGAACTGCTTGATCCGGCCGTATTTTGGCGGGCGCACCGCGGATTTGTAGTGAATATCAACCACATTCGCGAAGTTGTCCCGTGGTTCAAGTCCAGCTACCAGCTCAGGATGAACGACAAAAAGCAGACGGAGATTCCGGTCAGCCGCGCGCAGACCAAGCGCCTCCGCGAGTTGTTCAATCTGTAGGGCATCGTTACTTGTGCAGGCGCCTTCCGGCTGAAATGAACTTCCGGTGCCAGTCGCGCCACAAATATCCGTGCCCCATCCTGCGAGTTTTTCTATCGCAGGGTGGGAAACCTCAACCCCCAACCTGCCCATCGAGTGCATTCGGGGTTGCCTCAGTCATACCGCTCGAAGACGATTTGCTTCCTATGCCAGCCGTAGCCGGCGAGGCGTTCGCGGGCGGCCGAGACCATGAAGTTCAGCCCGCAGATGTAGCAATAAATGTCGAAGCTGAGGTCGGCCTTGGGAATTGAAGCGTCGACGGGAGGCTGGGGCAGCGGGAGGCCGAGACGGTGGGCGCGCTCCTCGACAATTTTGGAGGCGTGCTCCTGCACATAGCCGCGCAGCCCGGTCCATTCTGGAAGGGCGCGGGAGAGCGTGGGCAGGTAATGGAAGTTCGGCTTGCGCCGGGCCAGGGCTTCGAACTCTTCCTGGTAGTAGACGTCGGTTTCGTGGCGGGTGCCGTAGATGAGCCAAATGTCTTTGCCGTTGCTGCGGTCGGGACCGTCCTCCGGAAAGAGCCACTGCGTGAAGCCGCGCATGGGAGCGATGCCGGTGCCGGTGGCCAGAAGGATGGAGTCGGTGATGGGCTCCTGAAGGATGAAGTGCCCGTGCGGGCCATGGATCTGGATCGTGCCGCCGACAGGCAGGTCGGTCAGGTCGGCGAGGTAGTTGGAGAAGAAGCCATTTTCGACGCGGTTGACGCACAGGTCAAACCTGTTTTCCCTGGCCGCGGACGCGATGGAGTAGGCCCTCGTCTGCTGCTTGCCGTTGGGGTCTTCGGCGACGGCTGAGATGAATTGGCCGGGCGCGTATGGGAAACTCTCCATCCCGTCGACGACGAACTCGAAGTGGTAGCACTGGGCGACTTCGGAGATACACGCTTTTTTTTCAAGACGTGCGGTATAAAGCTCACGTGCCAAGGCAATTCTCGCTTCAAAACAAGGATGAATCCCAAAAGCAGGACTAATGGAAGTATCGCCAGCCGAGGGCACATGTGGCAAGCAGTTGCATATACAGGTTGGGATAAAACTCAAAAACGTTGAAGGGTACGGGCTTCAGCCCGTACGTAACCCCCGCAATATCAACGTGGGCTTTAGTCCCCGAGGTAGGCCGGCCTTGGATTTCGCATCAAATTCAGGGTTTTCACGCAGCCTATATAGCCCCCTATAATGGACGGGGAGCCGGACGACCTTCGAGTCAGGAGTTTGCTTCCCAAAGTCTCCAATCTGAGGAACCCATGGCCGCATTGCTTGAAGCAATTACCGTAAAACGAAAGATGTATTTCGAGTTTGAAAACGCCCCCTATTACTGTCTGGAGGCCGAAGTTTCCACCCCCACCGCCCGTGGCGGTCAGACGCTCGTTCGGCTGAAGATGCGCAACCTGCTCACGCAGGCGGTCTTCGACAAGACGTTTAAAGCGCAGGAAAAATTCAAGGAGCCGGACCTGGAGACAGTCGAGGCGAGCTATCTCTACTCCGACAGCGAAGGCTCGTACTTTCTCGACCAGGAGACGTTTGACACCCTCCGCCTGTCCGAGACCATGGTCGCGAACGCGCTCGATTACCTGGTGGAAGGCGCAATAGTGAAGCTGAACAAGTTCAACGGCAACCCCATCGGCCTGGAACTGCCCGACAAAGTGGAGCTCGAAGTCACCTACACCGAAGCCGGTGCACAGGGCGACACCAGCGGCAAGGTCACCAAGCTGGCCCGCCTCGAGACCGGCCTCGAGATCAAGGCCCCGCTGTACATCCAGGAAGGCGAGCGCGTAAAGGTCTATACGGAGACCGGCGAGTTTGCCGGTAGAGCTTAACCCTCGATTTGCAGATCGCAGATTCTGGAAGAGTTCTAGGTCACAGACTCTGGGGTCACAGATCCTGGGATCGCGGATCCTGCTCGCTCCAGGCATCCAGCGTCACAAACCGGTGGCTCCCTTTGTAATGGTCCAGCAGTTGCCCGGCGGCGCTGACGGATGCGTTCCGGTCAGCCCCCAACTGGTGGTGGTTGCCGTCATGGAGGACGATATTGGCGGCTTTGCCCTGCCGCTCGAGCCGGTCGATCATGCGCATCAATCGCCCCGCGGAAGCATCCGCTGACGGCTCTGCCCAGTCGTTCGTCATCGCGTTCCAGGTCACGGGAATCATCCCCAATCGTCGTGCGAACCGCAACACATGGGGCCGGCGCGCGCCATAAGGCGGACGGAAATAGCCAATGGGCGTCCCGGTGATCTGCTGCAGGGTCTCGCGCGTTCGGCTTAGCTCTTCATCGACAATGCGCGCGGCGGTACGGGCCAGGTTGGGGTGCGACCAGGAATGATTGCCGATCAAGTGTCCCGCAGCCAAAACACGGCGAACCAGTTCCGGCTGCTGCTCTGCAAAGCTGCCAAGCATGAAGAACGTAGCGTGCGCATCGTAGCTGGCCAATATGTCGAGCAGGCGCGGAGTGCAGGCGGGATTGGGGCCATCGTCAAAGGTGAGCGCCAACTCACCCGGGCGTCGCGGAGCCGTCAAGGTGCGGCCAAAGATTTGCGAAGTCGGCCACATGGCGGCGTAGGCACAGCCGCCCGCAGCCACGCCAAGCGTGGCCACTGCGCCGAGCCCGGCAGAGATCCCTGTGGCCAACGGTGTCAGCATGATGCTTAACAAGTGTGCAGCGGAGCACCTGGGAACCGCAAGCCGCTACTCCGAGGTCGTCGGGTCGATGATGGTGCGAATTTGGGAGACACGATTGGCAGGGAATCCGCCCTTCTGGGCGTGAGTTCTGACGGTCTCTTCATCCGGCGCGATGTAAACGCAATAGATTTTGTCGTCTGTCACATAGCTGTGCAGCCACTGAATCTGGGGGCCCATTTCGCGCAAAACGCCGCACGATGTTTGCGATATTCCCTGCAACTGTTCGGGAGTGAATTGGCCGGCTCCCGGAATTTCTCTTTCAATAACGAACTTGGGCATCTTGTTGGCTTCGCTTTCTTACCCGGCCACCGGGTGCTGAGTAGAGGGATTTTATGCATCTGTCGTCCTATCATGCAAGGTAAAAATGGGACGCCCCATCGCATTTTTCGCCGCTTCCGGGCGTATACTTGTCATGTTCGGGTCGCATCCTGAGTCTACGGAGCGGCACTGGAGACAAACATGAGCGTTACCAACTTCCCCGGCGGGTCGAACTCCGCTTCGACCGGCATCCCCATCACAAAAGTTACCGTTCCAGCACTGGCCGAGATGAAGCGGCAAGGTAAACCTATCTCTGCGCTTACGGCGTACGACTACTCCTCTTCGCGGCTTGCGGACGAGGCCGGAATCGACCTCATTCTAGTAGGCGACTCGCTGGCCATGGTGGTTCTGGGCCATGAAAACACCCTGGCCGTCACCGTAGACGAGATGCTCCACCACACCCGTGCTGTTCGTCGCGCGGTTCGCCGTGCTCTGATCGTCGCCGACATGCCGTTCGGCAGCTATCACGGAACGGTTTCCGAGGGCCTCGCGAACGCCGTCCGTTTTGTCAAAGAAGCAGGCGCCGAGGCGGTCAAGATAGAGGGGCCGCGCGTCGAGCTGGTTCGCGCCCTGACCGAGGCGGAGATTCCTGTAGTGGGTCACCTCGGGCTGACCCCGCAGAGCATTCACCGCATGGGCGGCTACCGCGTCCAGGCCCGCACCGCCGAAACTGCGAGCAAGCTCAAGGCGGATGCGCTGGCGCTGGTCGACGCCGGGGCCGGGCTGGTCGTGCTCGAGGGAGTTCCACGTGAAGTTGCTGCGGAGATTACCGCTGAGCTGCCGATTCCCACCATCGGCATTGGAGCGGGGCCGGATTGCGATGGCCAGATCCTTGTATTCCACGACCTGTTGAACCTGACCTTCGCTCCAGCCGCCAAGTTTGTGCGCCGCTACGCAGATGCTGGGTCACTGATTCGTTCGGCCATCGAGCACTATCGCGAAGACGTTGAACACCGCGCATTTCCTTCCGACGAGGAGAGCTATCACCTGCCGGAATCAGCCAAGGCGCACTTGCTGAGGAAGGCCTGATGGAAATCCTTCGCACCGTCGAGGAATTGCGCGAATGGTCGCGACAGGAGCGGAACGACGGAGGAAACACAATAGGCCTGGTGCCAACCATGGGGGCGCTCCATGCCGGGCATGCTTCGCTGATTCGCGCGGCAGTCAACTCAGTCGGATATGTAGCCGTGAGCATCTTCGTCAACCCCACGCAGTTCGGGCCGAACGAGGATTTTTCCCGCTACCCCCGCACCTTTGATGCCGATTGCGCCCTGGCCAAGGCGGAAGGTGCCGATGTGGTCTTTGCGCCGGCTGTTGAGGAACTCTATCCGGCCGGCGCTGCGACTTTCGTTGACGTTGAAGGCCTGAGTTCCCAACTCGACGGTAAATCCAGGCCAGGACATTTTCGCGGCGTGGCAACGGTAGTGTCCAAGCTCATGATCGCTGCTGAGCCGGACCGTGCCTTCTTTGGCCAGAAGGATGCCGCGCAAGTAGCTGTGCTGCGGCGAATGGTCGCCGATCTGCGACTCGCCACCGAGATCGTCGTCTGTCCCATTGTTCGCGAGGCGGATGGGCTGGCGCTAAGCTCCCGCAATGTCTACCTCAGCGCCAAAGAGCATTCGCAGGCACTGACCTTGAGCCGTGCCATTCGCTCAGCAGAGGCGCTCTTCGCATCGGGCGTGCGAATCGCCGCCAGCTTCATTGAAGCCGCACACGCCGCCTTCGCCGCCCAACCGGAAATTCGCGTGGACTACATTGCGCTCGTGGATTGGGCCACTCTCGAGCCGGTAGAGGTAGCAGCTCCTGGCTCGCTCTTCGCAGTTGCCGCCTGGGTGGGTGCCACCCGTCTCATCGACAACACAATCCTGGGATAAAGCAGCAGCTTTTGTGGTTTCCCATCCTCGAATCGAAGCGCGATTCAAGGATGGGAACGGTGTTGGTTGAGATTGAGATTGGCTTACGCCGTGTGAGAGTTCCGCTGGTTTCCCCATCGTTAGTGGGTAACCGATCGTTTGATCTTCTTGAGTTGAAGTTGAATCCAGCTCTCAAAATCTTCAAAGCTGGCTTCACTCAGTTTTGCTGGCCATTGCAAGACTGCCACTCCCTCGTCGAGCGAAAAGATGTCCTGCTTATTGCCGTTCGATGGGGATTTGATTGGCGTGATGAACGCAGGCGGGGGCGCAGTCCCGGCAGGAGCTTGCTCGATGGTCAAGACTCCGGCTGTCGCGCCCGATGAGCCGTTTTCGAGCAGGCTTATTGGAGGCGTATTTGAAGGCACGTCGCGGGTTGAAAAGGCAATATTGGATTTGAAAATCCTAACGAAGTCCTTGACGGTGTTTCGATTGAAATTCAACTCACGGAGAAGATAGGTCTCTATATGTCCATCCGAAGGGAGGTTGTTCTGCCATTTTGACAACAGCTCGGCGTAAATCTTGGGTAAAGCGGTCGCTTCCTGAAGAGCCCGCCGGCGCTTCGCCGGGTCTGAGTCGAGGACAATGTCGAGCGCCCGCTCTGTTAACTGAATCTGCCGACCGTCGCCCACCCCCACATCTCTTATAAGGCCGTAAGCCTTCAATGCAGCGACTGTCTGCCTTGCAGAGCCACTCATTCCGCCACCGTAGCCCCAATGTTTTACGGCGGCGGATACATACACGAGGTTCTTACCCTCTTTATCCCAAAGCTGTTTGGCCCGAGCGACAGCCTGCTCAAGATGGATGAAGGGGTGGCTGATACCTCGCCCGTCACCGCTTTTGCTGAAGACTGTTTTTGCTGAGTTCTCTTTCATCGTGGCGCCTCTATACCCGATGAACGCTAGCCGATCCTAGGGGCTGAGTCAAGGCTTATTTGAGGCTAATGCGCAAAATAAGCCTCCGACGCATCCAATGCGGCTAGTATTTGTTCCCCCTGGACCAAAGTGGCGGGGTCCTTTGCGGGCTCGAGCGCGCCTGGAAAAGCAATGGGATCGCGGCCAGGATGTGACTACGGAAGAAATGCGCATCACGATGCAGCGCTACCGCTCATTCTTTGCCCGGCTTCTCAAAGTTTAATCGAAGAAGGTCAGATCTGGTTCACCGCGGGCAACTCGGCAGGGGATGGCGATGCCGCTTCTTTGCCGGGATCGAGCGTGTGAAACCCCTCGGACTTGGCTGCCTCGATCAACTGCGGCGAAGCGGACACAAAGATGATCTCGGTGTTCTGAAACATGTCGCGAGCTACAAGGGCCGCGGCCAGTTGCAATGTGTCTGGCCAGCGCAGCGAGGTGCGGTCAAGCAGCTGGCGGGCGGCCTCAAGCACTGCCGGGTTCAGAGGCTCCTGCACCATCCGCGCGGCTTCAAGGCGGAGAATATCCAACGCGGCATTCGCATCTTCCGCCGAAATGGCCCCATCGCGTTCCCGCCGCCGGATCGCCGCGTAGACTTCCAGCGGTGTTGAAGCGGAGATGAGCTTGCGATTGTCCTCTACAGCTTCCATGAGCCGGATGAGCGCATCCGTCCCCTGCTCCTGGACGAACAGCTTGGCGAATGCGGTGGACTCAAGGAAATAGCAGCTCACATGTTCCCCCGTTCCTCTTCAATGGCCTCAGCAATGGAATCCCCGTGGACTGCGACAGGATGGAAGCGCTGCGCTTCCTCGGGCATTCCGGCTTCGGCGCGATTGAGGCGGATGGTGGTGGTGGGGTACGCAGGCGTCTTGGGGTTGGCAATTTTGCTGGTCAGCACCACTCCGCGCTGAATGGCTTCCGCAAGGACGGCCTGCCGGGACTCGGGATGCTGATTCCAGCGAAACGCCTTGCGCGGAAGAAACGAGTCGCGGAACCACTTCAGAGCAATGAAAGCATGTCCTCCACGTTCGGCTTCGGCCAGCGCAGCGCATAACTCCTTTACCCGCGCGTCCAGATCGGCAGGGATTTGAGCTTCCTGGCTATCGTCGTCATCGTTTTCATAGCCATGGTCCAAGTCCGCTCGCGGTTCGCGAATGACACGCGGCGTCCCCTCGGAATCGTCGCTGCGCTCGAAGTAGATGCGCACCTCGTCTTCTTCCGGCGACCAGGTATCCGCGGAAGCGTTGCGCCGCTTGCTGCGGCCATTTTCACTACATAACTCGACGATAGCCTGGTATCCCGGAGGCGCCAGGAAGTGCAGTGCGCGCGCCAGGCCAGGATCGCTTGAAAACGCCAAATCGTT
Source organism: Occallatibacter sp. (assembly GCA_049508975.1). GTDB lineage: Bacteria > Acidobacteriota > Terriglobia > Terriglobales > Acidobacteriaceae > Telmatobacter. The sequence continues at coordinate 16,279 of JBELAI010000084.1, forward strand.
CAGTACTTCTTCAATAATCTCCTCGGCATCGGGAATGCTGAGGTTGCTTACATCTACGCCGCTTTGGGCAGCTCTTATCGATTTCATATGGTCTTCTCCGGATGCCACGCCTTCCCAGCCGGTCTCGAAAAACCTCGCTCCGGTAACCGCATGGTCATTTTCCGAAATCTGGTTGTTTCGTTTCGCAAACTGTGGGAGAAACAGAGCATCGTGGTTTCTAAAACTTAGCTGCTATACCGGATCGGAAATTGCAGTAAAGGAGTTGATGCACTCAAGTGCCGCTTTCATCAAGAAAAACGGCGCCTGCTGCATGCCCCCAGTTCCCCTACGTGAATTCCTGATCCGGTCTTAAAGAAAGGACGAACAGGTTCAAATCGATGAAACGGTTATCCAACGGGAAATAGAGTGGATAGTTCCGATAAGTGACTCTCTGAATTTCTGTAAGGTTATCGGTGGCAATTCATTGGCTCGTTTACGAATATGAGCCATCTTTCACTTGTCTTTCTTGCCTTACAAGGATTCGAGAAACACTTTAGGCTAGTCCGTCGGCTCAAAGTTATTCATGCACAGTGTACTCGATTTTCCGGAATTTCGCGTGCCATCAAAAAAGAATCCATCCAACCAATGACTCGGAGGCAACCCCGATGCTGGGAAAAGTTGCGGAGTTATGAGGATTATCTAAGGACTCGAAGTTCGTACAATAGAAAGTATGCGTCGTTGTCTGCAGCTGCTTCTCCTCTGTTTTCTAGTATCAACCGGATTGCACGCCGATACTCCAGCCTTCGATCTTACCGGGCCAAAGGTGGACGTGCATGTGAAGCGCGGAGAGATCACACTACCCATCAGTCAGGTCCCCAGCCTGCTGCCCGGAGACAGGCTATGGGTGCATCCCGATCTGCCGGAAAGCCAATCCACCCATTACGTCCTCATCGTCGCATTTCTGCGCGGCTCAACCAATCCGCCGCCCGCCGACTGGTTCACGCGCGTCGAGACGTGGAGCAGGCAGGCGCGGGAAGAGGGCGTGTTTATTACCGTTCCTGCGGAAGCGCAGCAAGCGCTGATCTTTCTGGCGCCGGAGACGGGCGGGGATTTCAGCACCCTGCGCGCCGCGGTTCGTGGCCGGCCGGGCGCATTCGTCCGCGCCACACAGGATCTGCAGGCTGCCAGCCTGGACCGCATGCGGCTCGAAGCGTACCTGGCCGAGGTGAAAGCCACTTCTCAGACCGATCCCGCTAAGCTCAAGGACCGTGCCGAGAAATTGGCGCGCAGCCTGGGCATAAAGGTAGATAAGGAGTGCTTTGACAAACCCAGCGACCAGCAGGCGCCCTGCCTGGTTGAGCACACTGACGGCCTGGTGTTGGACGATGCCAACACGCAATCCCTGGTGACGCAGCTGGCCAATGGGGCAACCGGCGACCTGATGAACCAGCTCAGCTATTCCACGCTGGCCGGCGGCGGCTCATTCAGCCCATATGTCGGCGCAATTCTGGATACGGCGAGAATCCTCTCTTCCCTGCATACGGCGCACTTCCAATACATTCCAGCGTTGGCGCTGCCAACCAAAGACACACTCAACCTGCGGCTGAATGTGCCGCCGTCCTTCCGCGATCCCAAGTCCGTGGTAGTTGTGGCACTGCCGCCGATTGGACCTGCCAAGCCTCCGCCGCTGCATCCGATCAACCCCGCGGAGAGATTCTGCGCGCTAAAGCCTGGCCTGGTGCTGCCTGCCGAGGGAGCGCCAGTCGTTTTCTCCACCCAGTTGGCCTACAACCTGGAGCTGCACGTCGAGGCCCAGAAGGATGCGAACGGCGCCACAATCGGCCTGCCGGTGAAGGCCGACCCGTCAGAAGGCGGACTGGTGCCGCTCGATCCTGTGTCCACGCTTGCTCAGGGTGATTGGACCGCAACATTGCACGGCAAATGGGGCTTTGACGACTGGGAGGGCCCCAGTTTCCACCTCCATGTCCCTGAAACGGGAAGTTGGACAGTGGCGCCGGGCGATCAGTCCGCCCTGGTGGTGGGACGCGAAGATACTCTCCACCTCGAAGACGACAACACCGTTTGCGTCGACCGCGTTGAGCAACTGGTCGACGGCAGCCCGCGCAAGCTCGACTGGAAATCTTCCAAGCCGGACGAGTTGGAACTCACCGTTCCCTTGAAAGACGCGGCTCCAGGTCCTGTGACCCTGCAAATCTATCAGTTTGGGCTCGAGAGACCGGATATTGACAAGCCTGATATCGAGAAGCCGGAAACGCTCTCATTGACCGCATATGCTGAGGCCGCGTCTCTTGACCGGCTGACCTTGAATGCTGGAGACCAGACGGCGGTTCTGCACGGCAATCGGCTGGACGAAGTGGCGCAAGCCGACTTGGAAAAGATTTCGCTGAAACCATCGAAGCTGAGCCGTGTCCAGGACTTCGACCAGTTGGTGATGAGCGCCGATACCTCCACGGCCAGCCTGGAACCTGGAAAATCCTATGAGGCCAAAGTGCAATTGCAGGACGGCCGAAAGTTGAAGGTTCCAGTGACCGTCGGGCTAGCGCGGCCGCAGGTCGTCCTTCTCAATAAGGGCGTGCAGGAAGACGCTTCAGCGCCGCCCTCGCCGGTCCACCTGGGCAGTCCCAACGACCTGCCCGTAGATGGACGCCTGGTGTTCTTTCTCAAGTCTCGCGTACCGATGAACTTCTCCCGCGATGAGAAGGTGGAACTGGCTGCGGTAGACGGCAGTTTCAAGACTGTTTTGTCGCTGACCGACGGTAGCCTCATACTCGAAGACGCGCAAACCGCGATGGGTTCCGTGGCGCCGTTGCCACGGTTCGGCCTCTCAGCCTTTGGACCCGTCGCCGTCCGTGTAATTTCTGCCGAGGGGATTCCAGGGGATTGGATAACGCTGGGGACGCTGGTGCGGCTACCGACTTTCAAGGACCTGCGTTGCCCGCGTGCGGCAAACAAGCCCTGCATGCTCACAGGGGCGAATCTTTTCCTGGTCTCATTGATTGCGGCAACGCCGGATTTGAGCAACGCCACCGATGTGCCGCAGGACTTTACAGGGACTCAACTGAACGTGCCCCATCCTGTAAATGGCACCCTGTCTCTACGCCTGCGCGACGATCCAACCACAGTACAGGCGTTAACTTTGCCCATCACACCGTTAGGCGCATCCGGAGCGCCGCCGCCGCAACCCGCTGCCGCAACGCCCGCGCCGTCGGTAGCCACGCCGGAAACAACGCCGCCCCAGCCTGCCCCAAACCCAGATTCACCGAACTAGCTCTTGACTCCAAATCTCAAATTAAAGAACAGGACTGTCATCCTGAGCACCCCCAACTCGCCTTCAGCGAGTTACGAGCAAGCGATGAACCCGCGCCAGTTGCGCCAAAACTGCTCCGTGCCCCATCCATTCGCCTTTTTTCTGGCGAATGGGTGGGAAACCACTAAGCTCAATCAGATTCTTGTTCATGGGGAGTGAAGCGTACTTCAGCGGAATCGAAGAGCCTGCTTTTCGGAAGCACGTCGCGCGACCACATGCGCCCTAATTAAAGTAAGCCCTGTTCTTCTCCGCGAAATACGCCTTCTCCTCCGGCAGATCGTCGATCGAGAAAATGGCATTCTGCGCACAAATGCTGGCGCAGTTCCCGCAATCGATGCACTCATCCGGGTTGATGAAGACCTGGGAGACAGTACCGGCCGCCGCGTCCCCCACGGTCGGCGCAATGGCGGCGGTTGCGCACTCCGCCACGCAAACAAAGTCCTTCGTACAGGCATCGGTCACTACATAAGCCATAAAGACCTCCTCGCAATTCCTTCGGGGCCACTGTCAGCAGGGCCCTCACTAAGAGGCTATCGATGTCGCACCCGGCGGACCGTGACCCGAATCACGGGCAGCGGAGGAATCTCCCTGATTACGGTATGCGGCGAATTACAACCCATTTGTAACGCTGCCGTCATGCGGTATTCGCAACATGTTGGCACCATCGGACTATGAACCCTCGCGGTTTCTCCTCTTTCCTGGCGCGGGCGCTCGCCTGCTGGAACTGGAAGTGTGCGCTGTTGAGCGCAACGGCGCGGTCCATTGTCTATTTGGTAGCATTGGCGCGCACACGGGCCAGCGGCGGTTTCCTGATCGTATTGGTTGAAATTGTGTATGTGACTCTGACTGCAGGGCTTTATGCCGGACTGCAGCAACGAGCCCTTGGATTTCGCTCCCGCATCCTCGGCAATCTGGCTATCGCCCTGGGCGTACCGTTGCTGGCCCAGACCCTCGACTGGCTTGGCCACCGCGCCGCAGGAGCCTCAGCGCCAGGAAAAGCCACCTTGGCAGTCTTCATTTTTGCGGTAATATCAGCTCTTTTCCACCTCTATGTCATGCGCCGCGGCGCTTTCCTTACTGGCGACGCTGGCCGGTCACTTCGCGACGATTTCCGACGAATGCCAAGGCTGATCGCTGCTTTTGTCGCCACCCCCGTAGCTTTCCTGATAAATTCCGGCACCCGTCTAACCCGCAGCGCCGAATCGGAAGCCGCCCTCTAGGATCACCTACCAAATGTTCATATCTAATACAATTCTGTCATCCTGAGCGAAGCGTACTTCAGCGGAGTCGAAGGACCTGCTTTTCGGAGCACTTCATGGCCCGAGGCTCACTTTCAAACAAAAGCGATGTGCCTCAGAGACGCGACACCGGCAACCTTCCCTTTACATTCTTTAGACCAATCCCGCTATCCTAATTCCATGTTCAGGCCCTTTGCTTCCCTTCTCCTGCTCACGAGCGCTGCGATTGCCCCTCTTATTTCCGGCGCCCAGGCTCCTCCT
>JBELAI010000085.1:0-20812 GCA_049508975.1 Occallatibacter sp.
CACCACCAGTTTGGTAGGAATCTGCCATTCGGTCTTCGCCGCCTTCTGATGGTCTTTTTCAATCCCGGCACGCAATGCCTCGACCGCAGCCGTGGCCAAGTCTCTGCATGACATCTGCACCGTAGTTAGCGGAGGCAGCATAAACTGCGCCAGGTGGATGTCGTCGAATCCCACCACTGAAACATCCCGCGGTACATCGTGCGTGGTCCGGTAGAGCGCATGAAGAGCGCCAATCGCAGTCATGTCATTCGAGCACACAACGGCCGTGGGCAAAACCTCCAGCGCAATCAGCGACTCCATTGCCGCAATGCCACCCTCCATTGTGTGATTGCCCTGAACCACATGCTCCCGCGGCACGGTGAGTCCCAGTTCCGCCATGCCCTTGAGAAATGCATCGCGTCTTGCCACTGCGGACCGCAAGTGCAATGGCCCGGTAATGAATGCAATGCTGCGATGGCCCAGCGCGGCCAGATGCTGCACGGCCTGGCGAATTCCCTCTCCATAATTGACTTTGAGAATGCGGATATTCGGCAGGTTCGGACCGGCATCCACAAACACCAGCGGAAACTCGCGCTCCACCAGTTTCTGCACCAGATCCTCTTCAATGCCAAACGTCATAACAGCCACGCCATCTATATTCCGCTGCAGCATGCGGCGTATCAGCGACTCGGTCCGCTCCGGCTCGTAGTTGGTCGAGCCGATCAGAACCTCGTAGCCCTGCGCCACGGCCAGGTTTTCAAACTCCTGCACCAGCTCCGGAAAAAACGGATTTGTAATCTCTGAAACAATCAGTCCCAACATATGGCTGCGCCCTGAGACCAGCGCCCGCGCCTGCGTGTTGGGCAGGTAGCCCACCTCTTCAATCGCGCGCCAAACCTTCTCTGCCAAAGCAGGGTCGACCGTGGGAATGCGATTCACCGCACGGGAAACGGTCGCAATGGATACACCCGCACGCCGCGCCACATCGCGAATGCTCACGTTGGCTGGGCGCCGCCGATCTGCGGGTGTGTTCCGGACGGGATTCACAGTAAAAAGATTGTACCCTTTCCCGCTGTTTCTCAATCTCTACCCCTATCAAGTTTTTCTGTTAAATATTCCAAAATCTTTACTTTACATCTGCATTAATTGCGTCAAACCCTGCGCCGTACCAACCCGGATTTGCGATCACGGAAAGCGTTTCCCTAATCAATCGCACCCACGGACGAAATTCGAATGCAATCGGATTTACGGATGCGCCTGCCCACCGCCCGCAATCTCCAGTCCGTGCCGGATGAGCGCCAGAATGGAAGTCAAGCTCTCTTCCGCACCACGCCTGCTCCCTGGCAAATTGACGATCAGCGAATTCCCCCTCAGTCCCGCCACTCCCCTCGAAAGCCATGCATAGGGATTGCGCTCGGCGCCATGAAAGCGCATCGCCTCCGCCAGCCCTGGCGCCTCACGATCGATCACCCGCCGTGTAGCTTCCGGTGTACGATCGCGCGGACCAAATCCGGTTCCGCCCACAGTCACCACCAGCGCAGCACCATCGTCGCTGAGTTTCTCCAGCATGGCCGCAATCGCGTCTTCATCGTCCGCAAGCAAGCCCGTCCAGATTTCAGCGTCACTCCATCGCGGCCCCAAGAGAGCAACCACAGCCGGGCCCGCAGTGTCCTCCATCAGGCCCTGCGAGCATCGATCGGAAATAGTAAGAACAGCCAGAAGCATGATTTGAGTTTAATGCGCAGGCAGAATCTTGATCGTGTGCAGCCATGTCTCCACGCTCTGCGGCCAAGTGGTTACAGGCAGTTCTGTGCGCCGCAGCCCATATCCATGCCCACCCTGCGCATAAATGTGCAGTTCCGCTGTTACCTTAGCGTTCTTCAATTGCTGGAAGTAGACCACTGCATTCTCAACGTGAACCGGATCGTCTTCCGCCTGCACGATGAAGGTTGGCGGTGTATTCGCCGTAGGATTAATCTCCGCATTGGCCGCGAAATTCTTGTCCGCCAGCGCCAGGTAGCCGGGATAAACAACCACCGCAAAATCGGGCCGGCAACTCAGTTTGTCAGCCGCATCAAGGGGATCGTAAAGCCGTTGCTCGAAGTGAGTGCTGATCGCCGCAACCAGGTGTCCCCCGGCTGAGAAGCCAAGCACGCCAATCCGATTTGGATCGATACCCCATTCCGCCGCATGCTGTCGCACCAGCCCCATCGCGCGCTGCGCATCCTGCAACGCGGCCGATGACTTTGGATACGGCCCAGAGTCCGGCACGCGGTACTTGAGCAGAACGCATGTAACGCCCACAGAATTCAACCAGTCGCAAACTTCGGTGCCTTCCAAATCGATGGCCAGGATGCTGTAGCCACCTCCAGGAAATACCACCACGGCAGGCTTCGAATCGCTTTTTCCCTTGGCCCTATATAGAGTGAGGGTGGGCACCGATACATTTCCCAATCGCACCAGCGGCTTCCCGGCAATCAGGTTGTCCCTGGCAGTGGTTGTATCCGCCTCGGCTGGCGGATTGGCAGGCACTCCTGGCGCCGCCCCTGGCCATACTTGCAATGTCTCATGGCCGGGAGCCGGCGGCCAACCGGATTGCTGACCAAGAAGGCTTGTAGTCATTGTCAACGCAGCACCCAAGACGATGAGTCCGAATCTTTCCATGCTCTGAATTCCCCACAGAAAATGCCGCAGCGATGATCGCAGCCGGGGGGCCGGCCGCGCAAGTCAGTGCAGGATTCAGTTAAATTCGTTCGATTGAGACCCAATTCCGCCCTGTGCTGAATTGAACAGATAGATACCCTCTGAAAATGAAAGACTCGCTCCATCGTCCGGTGCCGCATCGCAGAAACCGGATTCATACTCAAGTTCGCGATCGGAACTGAAAAATGCTTGCAATTCTCGTCATCGTGCTTCTCATCCTCGCACTGATCGCTGCTGTGCCCACTTGGCCGCATAGCAAGAACTGGGGCTACTATCCTTCCGGAGGCATCGGGCTTGCCCTTCTGGTCGTTGTGGTCCGTCTATTCATGGGTACAATCTCGCTCAACTATGCACCCCTTGGCCCATTCAATCCGCGCAATCACTGGATTCAGACTTAAGGATCTTGCCCGCGCCGTAGCACTTCTGCTGATGTTGCTCCTACCTTCGCGAGGCATCCTTGCATATTCGGTACTCACGCACGAAGAGATAGTCGACTTAGTCTGGCTATCTCAGATCCGCCCCCTCCTCGTTCAGCGCTATCCCGGACTTACCGACGACCAGATCAAGGAAGCTCACGCCTATGCGTATGGCGGTTCGGTCATTCAGGATTTAGGCTATTACCCCTTCGGCAGCAAGGAATTCAGCGACATGGTCCACTATGTTCGCAGCGGAGACTTTGTTCTCGAGTTACTCCGCCAGAGCCAGGACGCCAATGAATACGCCTTCGCCCTCGGAGCACTGTCGCATTATGTAGCGGACATCGACGGCCACCCCGCAGTCAACCAGGCTGTCGCAATCGCATATCCAAAACTGCGTGCGAAATATGGAGAATCCGTTCGCTATGCCCAGGACAAATCGGCACACATAAAAACCGAATTTGGATTCGATACTTTTCAAGTCGCCAAGAACCGCTATGCGCCGGAACAGTACCACGACTTTATCGGATTCAAAGTCTCTGAACCCCTTCTGGAGCGCACCTTCCCCATTGTTTATGGCCTCGATCTGAAAGACGTCCTCGCCCACGAAGACCTCGCCATCGGTTCCTATCGCTACTCGATCGGCACGCTCATTCCGAAAATGACACAGGTTGCCCTTCAGGCCCACAAGAGAGACCTGATGCGCGAAACGCCTGATTTTGCAAAACAGAAGTTTCTTTACCGGCTATCTCGCTCCGATTACGAACGGGAGTGGGGAAAGACCTACGCAAAGCCTGGCCTGGGCACCCGAATCCTCGCAACTCTCATTCGTTTTGTACCCGCGATCGGCCCGTTCAAAGGTCTCGGGTTCAACAACCCAACGCCCCAAACCGAAGACCTGTATATCAAGAGCATCAACACGACAACCGATCGTTACACCGCCCTGCTCAAGACTTTGCGCGCAGGCAATCTTGAGCTGCCCAACCGCAATCTCGATGACGGCAATCCAACCGCACCCGGTGAGTATTCGCTCGCCGATGATTCCTATGCGAACCTTCTAACCAAGCTGAGTGCACATAACTTCAACCAGACATCGGCACCGTTACAAGAGAACATTCTGAAGTTTTACGCCGACCCATCGGGAACCGTAGACACCGCGAAGAACCCGGTACGCTGGCAAACTATCCAAGCCGACCTGAGTCAATTGAAGACGGTGACGCCCACGCCCGCCCCGGCAGTACATGAGGCGGACCAGAAGAGTCTCTTTTAAGGTTGAGCTCCCGCGGGGATTAACAGCGTCAGCGCCTCAGGCACAATCTCGAACCGCGCCGGCAATGACCCCAGTAACTCCCCATCCGCTTCCACCAGCAAACGCGATCGCGAGCCATTCAACCCGCTGCATCTCACCGAGTCCGCATCCAGCAACTCAATCGAGTTCAGGAATGTCTGCCGTCTCCACACCACCGCCAGCAGGAAACGCATGTAGTGGAAGCGACTGCGCGTTTTGAAAGCGATCAAGCTCAAACTCTCCTTGCGCAGGCTTGCACCGGGAGCCAGGTGATGCAATACGCCGCCAAAATCGCGAATCCGCACAGCGAGCAGTTGCGATATTCTCTCCACCCGCTCCCCATCCCCACCATGCTCTTGAAACGCGGCCTCGAACAGCGGAAACGAATGTGTGACCCACACGTTGAAGGCCTCTACAAGATAAAGAAGGTAGCCAAGCTTCCGTTTCAATTTGGCGTCCAGTCGAGACAGGAAAAGCGCATCCGGGCCGATTCCCGCCGCTACAGTAAAGTAGCGCGAGCGTTCCACGCCCTCCGCATCCGTATAAAAGACGCGCCCCACTGGCACTCTCACCGGAACCGCGCCCAGCAATCTTCCCGCCGTCTTTGCCGCGGACGACCCCATTCCCAGATCCGCGGCCAGCGCATTCGCCGTGCCCAGCGGCACCACGCCCAGCGCAACGCTGGTGCCCACCAGGCACTGCAGCACTTCATGAACAGTGCCATCTCCGCCGCAAGCCAGTATCGTGTCGAATCCCTGCCGAACGGCCTCGCAAGTCTGCGATTCAGCGCTTCCAGGACCATCCGTCTCAATGGATTCGGCATGCACACCCGCAGCGCGCAGCAAGGCCAGCGTCTTATCCACTGCATCCTTCCGCCGCGGCCATTCCTGACCGGAAGCCGGGTTATAAATCAGAGCGACACGATCCATCAAGGAACCTCGGCAGAAGCCGCGAGTCTAAAGCGTACGAGTTTTAGCCCGTACATAAAGGGCAGCAATATTACCTATGCTTTAGCGCCTGACTCAATGCGGCATTGAGAAGAATAACTTGTTCGGAGATTGATTAACCATTCCACCCAGCGAAGGCGCACTCTACATTGCTCGCATCCGCATGCGGGAGTCTCAGTACAATTCTCGCATGCGCAGGCGCCCGCACAGAATGGACTTCTCAATTCCGACCAAGCTATGCGTGAGAATACACTCGATATCGAGGAGGGGAGCGGACATGGTACTAAAGCTGCGCCTCCTCCGCTGGACTTCTACCGATTAATGAAATAGGCGCAGCAGCGGCCATCGGCAGCTAGGCCTGCCGTTAGCCTATGATGGACTGGGGCGAAGCCAATGGCGACTCTGATTCCGAACTCCGAAGAAATAACTCATGATGCTAGTGGCCAGCTCTATTCCGTCGCTCGCGTCCCGATTCTGGATCTGCACAGCCGCATTCATGCGTACGCGTTGCTCATGCGCGGAGAAACGCAGCCGGAAAGACGCGGTGAGCTGGTTCAACCTACCGTAGCCGAGACCGCCGCGTACTTTGGCTTGCAAAGGCCCACTGAGTTGAAGAAACTGACGGGCAAAATGCCGGCATTTGTAAGTTGTCCCGCGCAGGCGCTTAGCGATCAGCTCGCGCAAACACTACCTTCGACTCTCACGGTTCTTGAGTTGCCTGCGAGCCTCGCGATCTCCCCGGACCTGATTGCCGCGTGCCAACAACTCAAAGCCCTGGGTTTCCGGATTGCGCTGGATGATTTCACAGGTCAGCCTCAGCTCATGCCTTTGGTGGAACTTGCGGATTACGTCAAGGTGGACTTTGGTCGAGCCCGGCCAGAGGAACGGAAGGAACTGCTTCTGCAGATGCGCGGCAAGAAGGCTTCCCTGCTGGCCAAGGGAATTGACACCCAGGCGGACTACCGCAAAGCCCACGAAGAGGGATTTGCGCTCTTCGAGGGCTACTACTTCTGCGAGCCGGTGCCGATGAGGAACCGCCGGCCGCCTGTGAACCAGATCTTGCGTATCGACATTCTGAAAGCCCTGCAACAGAATCCCCTCGACCTTCGCAAGGTGAGCCAACTGGTAAAGCGCGACGGTCCAATCACCTACCAATTGCTGCGACTGGTCAACTCTCCAATGTGGGCAATGCGCCAGCAGGTAGACTCGATCGAAGTGGCGCTGAGCGCGGTCGGCGACGATGCATTTCGCCGCATTGCCACCATGGCAATCGCGCGGGAGTTCAATGGCACCCAGCCTCCAGAACTCTTGTGCATGGCGATGGTGCGTGCACGATTCTGCGAAGTAGCAGGACTCAAGCACAACCTGGATCCTTTCGGACAATACCTGCTCGGCTTGCTGAGCCTGCTTCCGGCCATGCAAGGCCAGCCGATGAGCGAAGTTGCCAAGACGCTGCCGCTCGACGATGAAATTCGCGATGCGCTTCTGGGAACCAGGAACCGGCAGCGCATGATGCTCGGATGGCTTGAGAACTGCGAGCGCGGCGACTGGGCCGGGTGTGACGCTGCCGCCCGGACCGATCACTTAAACCAGCAGGATTTGGCGAAGATCTACGTGGATGCCGTGGCGTGGACTGAAGCGGCGCTGCATTCAGCGGGCTAAATTCTTCTGCGAAATCCCGGTTGGAGATTCGAGCGTGCATACTTCTGAGCGTCTCTACTATTCAGATTCCTTTCTCAAGGATTTTGCCGGAACCGTAACCGACATTCGCGAAGTCGCGGGCAGCATTGGAGAGCCGATCTGGCAGCTGTTGCTTAACCGTACTGCCTTTTACCCGACCAGTGGCGGACAGCCTTTCGATACCGGCCGGCTCAGCGCGACTTTGAAGAACGGGACGACGCTAGAGGTTCCCGTGGAACAGGTGGAGGAAGACGAACAAGGCGCCGTATGGCATTTCCTGCCAAATCCGCTTCCCGCGGGAACTCAGGTCGAGGGACAAATTGACTGGGAGCGGAGATTCGATCACATGCAGCAGCACACGGGGCAACATCTGCTGTCTGCGGTTTTTTCGAGAGAACTTCAGGCGCATACAATCTCGTTCCATTTGGGCGAAGACAGCTCGACAATCGACTTGGCCGGCGGGCCACTTGCGCACCATAGCTTGGAACGTGTGGAGCGGATTGCGAACGAGATCATCGGGGAAGACCGGCCGGTGACTACACACTATGTATCCCGCGGCGTGGCCGAAGCAATGCTGGCCGCGGGCGAACTTCGCAAGCTGCCGGATAGGCCAGGCACGATTCGTCTTATCGACATAGCAAACTATGACAAGAACGCCTGCGGAGGAACCCATGTCCGCTCTACGGGGCAGATTGGCGGGTTACTGGTTCGCACTGTAGAGAAAGTGAGTCGGGGCGTGCGCGTCGAGTTTGTGTGCGGATTGCGAGCGGTTCGGGCCGCGCGCGCTGATTTTGAGATCCTGCGCGAAACCTCGGCTCTGCTTTCGATAGGAGCGAAGGAATTGGCGCCCACGGTCGAGCGACTGCTCGCCGAGGGAAAGGCGAACGCGAAGGAGCGCCAAAAACTGCGCGAAGAACTTGTGGTTTTCCACGCGTCGAAGCTGGCGGAGGAAGTGCCCATCGAAAATGGACTACGGTTGATCGTGCGCGCGTGGAAAGACCGAGACCGCGATTACGTAAAGTTGCTGGCCTCGCGAACAGCAACAACCGCCCCGCGAACAGTCGTAGTCTTCTCCGCCACCAATGCCGATCCGGTATACGTATTTGTCGCACGAAGTTCGGACCTGGCTTTCAACTCCGGGCAGATTCTGCGCGAGGCACTGGCAAACGTGGGACTGCGTGGCGGAGGCTCGGCGGACTTCGCCCAGGGAGAAGTTCCTGCGAAACAGGAGGCGGCACTGCGAGCATCTGTAATCGACGCGATTTCCCGTGCCGTGGCTGAGGCTTTGTAACTGGGCATGACTTCTTCAGTCGTGCCGCTAGAGCCCATCAAATTAATTTTGGGCTTCAGCCTCTGCAAAGGCCAATACCGGCGGACCCTTCCCAAAGGGGGCCTTTTCCGCAGCCTGTTTAGCGGTCGGAGAGCATGCATGGCCGCCGCCCTCAGGTCGACGCAGCCGCAGCTTCTTTATCTCGAAAATAATCTCGCCGCAATTTGCAATTCATTTCCCCCATTCGGAGCACAATCAAGAAAGATCAAGCAGCAAACCGCCCGCCCAGAAGCCCATCGCAGGCGGAAAAAACCAGCCAGTCCGCCGCATAATTTCATGCCGTTTTCCGGATATTTTTGCAATCGAATGAAAACACACATGTTACGTATGAATTGGTCAATTTTGACCCCATCAAACAAAGAGCTTACGTGAAATTGACTTTTGCCGATTTTGCAAAACAAAAGACTTACGTCCCCGCTCTTCCGAAGCCAGGTCCATGGATTTGCGAGAATGAGCCACTCCCCGAAACCACCGCGAACTGGGTCCCATCTCTGACGCTTCTGAGAGCAATCCGCCAGTTTGTGTCAATGAAGTTCAGCCGTTCTCCGGAACACACGCCCCCCGCTGCGCGTAATCAATCGCAGCCGAATTAATAATTGATCGGTTCAAGCGTCATCTCTATGAAGAGCTCAGAAGGTGAACAAATGGCCGCCGGCATCGCAGCTTTGCCGATTACAGCAGGTCTCTCCTTATTATTCGGAGAGCATCACAGGCGTGTTCTGACAGCGGCCTACCGAATTACGGGCAACATGGCCGATGCGGAAGACGTTGCGCAGATTGTGTTTCTGCGCCTGGCCAACGCCCCAGGCCCCGTGACGAACGCCGGAAGCTACCTTTACCGCGCAGCCATCAACGGGGCGCTTGACTTGCTGCGGAGCCGGAAGGCCGCTTCAACGGAGCCGCTGGAGGGCGCCGCAGGGATCGCTTCGAAAGGGCCGGGCAGTTCACCCGAGGAAGAAGTATCAAGCAGGGAGCTTGGAGAATTTCTTCGAGGTGCGATTGCGGAATTGGCTCCGCGCGCAGCCGAGATGTTCACGCTGCGCTATCTGGAAGAGTTGGGAAATCGTGAAATCGCGGCATTGATGGGAACCTCTCAGGCGGTTGTAGCTGTAACGCTTCATAACGCAAGGTCCAGGCTGAAAAAGCGACTCAGAGAATTGGAATGGGGAAGACGATGAAACCAGATGAAATGCTCTTGAACAAAGGAATTGATGCGCTGCAGGCCGATAAGCCGAATGCTGAGCAACTTGCTGTTTCCGCTACCCGCGTGGCAGACCGGCTGGGTTTTGACGGTGTAGCCCAGGTAGCGGACCATACCATCGGGAGCTGCGACGACGTACGGGAATTAATGGCTGCGTATCGGGCCGGCGCTCTGTCGAGTGCGCGCTCCCAGTTGATCAAGGCGCATATTCATGACTGCGGCGCGTGCCACCGGTATTTCCAGAGTGGGTCGGCAACAGTTGTCAATTGGTCCGTTCCAAAGACCGCCGCCGCATCGGTTTGGCGTCCGCAGGTTTTTGGTTGGACGTTCGCGTCCGCTGCCGCGCTTCTGGTTTGCCTGCTCTTCGTCTACAAAGCCTATTGGGAGATTCCGCCGGGAGTCCGCGCCGAGGTGCAATCCATTGACGGCACGGCTTATCGCATTTCTGACGCGGGCGATCGTCAACTTACCGCAGGCGACAAACTAGCGGAAGGCGAACATCTGCGCACGAGTGGCGGCGCCCATGCCGTCCTTCGGCTCACAGATGGATCGACGATTGAACTGAACGAGCGCACTGTTGTCGGAGTCGGTGCCAGAGGCCACAACTCGACAGTCACGCTAGACGATGGCGATGTGATCGTCCAGGCCACCAAGCGTACTTCCGGACACCTCTATGTGCGGACTCCCGATTGCCGCGTCGCGGTCACCGGCACTGTTTTCTCTGTCAATTCCGGAATCAAGGGGTCGCGTGTGGCTGTGCTTCAGGGCACGGTCGACGTACTGCATGCGGGCGTCGATACGCTGATCCATGCCGGTGACCAGGTGACAACCAACGATAACCTGAGTCCTGCGCCGGTTGCACAACAGATTGCCTGGAGCCACGATCGCGAGAAATATCTTCCACTGCTGGCACAATTCTCGATGCTCGAGCGCCGCTTTGAACAGATCCCATTTCCGCAGGCAAGATATAGCAGCGATCTCCTCGCACAGGTTCCCGCTGACACGCTGATGTACATCAGTATTCCAAACCTCGGTGAGTTTCTGAACGAGGCCAACCAGATTTTCCACGATCAACTCAATCAGAGCCCCATACTGCAGCAGTGGTGGAATCAAGGACACGGTCAAAACTCGGCAGAGCTTGACGCGCTGGTGGAGAAAATCCATGCGATGAGCCAATATCTCGGCAATGAAATCGTAATTGTAGGTGTCCAGCAGTCGGGCAAACCTGGATTCGCGATTGTTTCAGATGTCGAAAAGAGCGGACTTGGCGATTTCCTGAACAGTCAGTTTCCGGCTTCGGCTTCACAGCCAGGGATAACAGTTCTGAGCGAAAGCGAACTGGCCGCCGCTAACTCAGACTCGAACGCAAAGCCTGGCGGATTCGCTCTCATACGGCAGAAGCAGGCTGTCTTTTCAAATAGCATTGCAACGTTGAAGGTGATCGACGCTCAGTTCAACGCAGGCAGCAGCGGGTTCGCAACGAGCGACTTTGGGAAGCAGATCGCGTCCGCATATACACGCGGTGCTGGAATCATCCTGGCCGCGGATCTTCATCGGATGATCGGGGCCAAGGTTGCTTTATCGCATGCCGGCAACCATGGCCAAGAGGCAATGGCAAAGAGCGGGATAGAAGACGCGCGCTATCTGATTGCAGAGCATCGCGAGGTGAATGGGCAGCCTGAAAACCGCCTCAATCTGCAATTTTCTGGAACCAGGCAACGCGTTGCTTCGTGGCTCGCTGCACCCGCTCCGATCGGTTCGCTGCAATTTGTAAGTTCGAACGCGGCATTTGTAGTGGCAGGGCTTTCGAAAGACCCGGCAGCAATTGCCGATGACATTATGGCAATGACCGTGTCGAAGAACGGCGAGGGAAATCAGAACTGGACTGAGGCTGAAGAGAAACTGCAAATCAATTTCCGCGACGATCTGGCAGCCACACTCGGCGGGGACTTTCTGCTTTCGCTCGATGGACCGGTTTTGCCGACACCATCGTGGAAGGCCGTGATTGAAGTCAACGACTCGCAGCGCCTTGAACAGACGCTGGAAAAGCTGACTACAGCCATTCGCGCCCAGAACCTCGGAAAGAATGCGCATTCCATTGCAATTGAATCAAGCAACGTGAACGGACAGGCCTTCTATGCGGTCCATGATTTGACTTCCGGAAACACTTTGGCCAACTACACATTTTCGAATGGCTACATGATTGTGGGCGCGAACCGCGCACTCGTCATCGATGCAATGCACACATACTCAACGGGTGACTCGCTGGCGCATTCAACATCCTTCAGAGCCTTGCTTCCAAAGGATCAGGATGAAAATTATTCCGCCGTCGCCTACCAGAACCTGACCCCGGTTATAGCTCCTCTCCTTTCGCAGTTTACCGGAGACACGGCGGATGCTCTGCGTCAGCTAGCATCAGACGCCAGGCCCACTGTAATCTGCGCGCGCGGAGAACAGAGCCGCATCGGAATCGCGAGTGATAGCCATCTGTTCGGCTTCGATTTTGCGACGCTCGAAACCTTGATGAATATGGGGAACAAAAACGCCACTGCCAGCGTAAAACAATGACATGGGCATCATCGATCTCGATCAACTAGAGGTTCGGCTGGCAAATCGCACCGTACTGAACGGGTTGACAGGAGAGTTGCGAGGAAACGCGATTGGCCTGCTCGGGCCCAACGGCGCGGGCAAGTCAACGCTGATCAATACTCTCCTGGGGTTTCATCTTCCATCAAAAGGTACTGTTCGCGTTTTTGGCCTCGATTCGTATCGCGATCGGGGTCAGATCCGTGGAGGAATCGGCTATATGCCGGAGAATGATTCCTTCATCGGAAACATGAGTGGCGTGCGATTCGTTCGCTACATGGCCGAGCTCGCCGGCTTGCCGCCGGACGTGGCTCTGGAGCGCGCCCATGAAGCTCTCTTCTATGTCGGACTCGGCGAGGTGCGCTACCGAAAAGTGAATAGCTACTCGCTGGGAATGAAACAGCTCATCAAGCTGGCCCAGGCGCTGGCACACGGTCCGAGGCTCCTCATTCTGGATGAACCCACGAATGGCCTCGATCCAATGGCCCGCACGCGGATGATCCAGCTGATCAAGGACATTCGTAAAGAAGGAAGCATTCGACTCCTCATCTCTTCGCACCTGCTGCGCGACATCGATGAAACATGCGATGAAGTGCTGATCCTGAAGAACGGGCACATCGCCGCTCTGTGCAATATTGAAGAGGAGCGCCGCTCCAACAGAAGTTTTATGGAACTTGAGACAGTTGGTGCGACGGAGCGCTTCTCCGTAAGTATCAGGGGACTCGGCTGCGAATGCGCCTGCTACCCCGGCGGCCGCATCAAGCTCATCCTTCCTGACAGCATAGAGGCGAGAGACCTTTATGTCATTGCTTCCGAACAGGGAGTCCAGATCCGCCGCATGAATCAGCGGCGCGACTCGCTTGAAGATATCTTCCTGCGCGCAATGGACAATGACATGGAAAGGATGGGAAATGGCCGTCTATAAACACAGTTATAGCGCCTATACAGGAAAAGTAACTCCTGCGTGGATGCGTGTTTTCGTTCTTTCCCGCTATGCTTTCGATGAAGCATGGTCATCGAAGATCTCGATCGGGCTGCTCGTATTATGCCTTCTGCCCTGTATTACTTCGCTCGTTGTAATCTATCTGGCAAATAACCCTTTGGCACAGGCCCTTGTCGGCGCCAAGGGGAATCAGATTTTAGCGATCGACGCGGCCTTCTTTTTGAAGACTCTCGAAGGTCAATGCTGGCTTGCACTTGTCCTGGCATCGTGGATCGCGCCGCGAGTCATCACGTTCGATCTTGCAGACAGCGCACTGCCGATCCTGCTCAGTCATCCCATCTCGCGCTTCGGCTACCTATTCGGAAAATTCATAGCGCTGTTCGTTTCGCTGTCCACCGTGACGTGGATTCCTTGCCTGCTGCTCTTCGCCTATGAAGGTTATTCCTCGCCTCTTCCATGGGTAGGCGCCAATCTCCGCATAGCCGTCGGCATGTTGGCAGGGTCGATCATCTGGATTACGCTGCTTGCATTCATTGGTCTGGCGTTGTCGTCCTGGGTCAAGTGGAGGGTTGTGGCTACCGGTATCATCTTTGCTGCAGTCTTCATCCCGGCTGGCATTGGGGGCATAGTGACCGCTGTGCTCCGCACACAATGGGGGTTCCTGCTCAATTTGCCGTTCATGATAACAAGCCTGTGGATACGATTGCTGGGAGCGCCAAGCCCTGTCAATCCAAGGTGGTCACTCCCCACAGGAGCTATTCTGACAATGCTGATCTTGGCTTGCATAGTCTGCATTGGGATGCTGAACAAGCGCATTCGTGCGCGCGAGGTGGTGCGCGGATGAGTGACAGAATCATTTTCGAAGATGTATCGAAGTTCTACGGCGAGGTGCTCGGTGTCAACCGAATCTCGCTCTCCATTCCGCCCGGGATAACGACGCTGGTTGGTCCCAACGGATCCGGCAAAACAACGATCATGAATCTGATGACGGGCTTGATTCAGCCGTCCAGCGGTCGACTCTCCGTACTTGGGTTGACGCCGGCCGATGCTATGGAATTCTTCACCGCCGTTGGCTACTGCGCGCAGTTTGATTCATTTCCTCGCGGCATTACCGGTTGGGACTTTGTATTCGATAGCCTGATGCTCCATGGCATTGAGAAAGCTATGGCCATGGACCTGGCTGTTGAGGCTCTAGACAGGGTGCAGCTTGGCGATGCAGCGAGCCGCAAGGTCGCGGGGTATAGCAAAGGCATGCGCCAGAAGATTCGATTGGCCCAGGCCATTGCTCACCACCCCAGGGTCCTGGTCCTCGACGAGCCGTTGAACGGATTGGACCCGATGGCTCGTGCGGAATCCATTGCGCTGTTTGAAGATCTCGGACGACAAGGAATGCACGTAATAATCTCCAGCCACATTCTTGACGAGGTCGACCGGATCTCCGATCGAGTCATCCTGATAACCGGCGGCTACCTTGTCGCCGAAGGTAATATTCATCAGGTGCGGCAGGAGGTCCACGAAAAGCCGATGCAGGTTCTGGTTCGTTGCGATCATCCAGAAGTATTGGCTTCAAAGATGTTCTCCATCAACCATTGCGTTGAAGCTAGATTGCATACGGATGGAAAAGGCGTTTTCCTGCGCACCGCGGACGTCGATCAGTTCTATCAAATCCTCAACGGGATCGCGGCGGATGGGCTTGTAAAGATCGATGCGGTCGCACCTGCGGACGACGATGCCAATGCAATCTATCAGTATCTGATCGGCACGGAAGGGGGCGCCTCGTAATGCAGCCAATGTCTAAGCTCCGGCAGACGTGCGAGCAGCAGCCCTGGGGTCTGTGGTGGATACAGGCGCAGCGCCTGACGCGCATTGAATTGCGTCGGAATTTGTTCTCATGGAAGGCGAGCTGGATTTACTTTCTCGCTTTCATTCCAGCATTCATCATCTTTATTCATAGCGTGGTCGATCGGCACCCTGCATTCGCGATGAACGACGATACCAACGTCCTTGCAGGAATCATCCAGCTCTATTACATTCGCCTCGGCGTTTTCTTCGGCTGCCTGGGGATTTTTTCGCGGCTCATTCGTGGCGAAATGATCGAGCGCAGCCTGCACTTCTATCTTCTTTCGCCGGTGAGACGCGAAGTGCTTCTGATTTCGAAGTTTGTTGCGGGGTCCATCACGGCCATCTTGTTATTTGGCAGCGCTATTATTGCGGACTTCGCGCTGATGTATGTCGGCTTCGGCGCGGCAGGACGCGACTATATTTTCAATGGCGCTGGTCTTGGTCAGTTGGAGGCATATCTCGCCATCATTGTTCTTGCCTGTCTCGGATATGGGGCCGTGTTTCTCATGTTGAGCATGATGTTCAGAAATCCGATTCCCGCAGCGATGCTTCTGTTGGGTTGGGAGACGATCAATCCCGTTCTGCCATCTCTGCTGCAAAAATTCAGCGTGGCATCCTACCTGCATCATCTGATGCCGGTAAGAGTGGCCGGAGAGGGAATCTTTGCGCTCCTGACCGTTGAGACTGAACCGGTTTCCGGTTGGGCTGCGACGGGAGGGTTGTTGCTATTGATTGCCGTTGTGCTGTGCTACTCCTGCTATCGCATTCGCAAGCTCGAGATCCGCTATACAACCGAATAGGATGACGGCAAACAGAACCCTTGGGTCGCCATACGGGTCTCATGCTGCCTTTCGATTGAAAGGAGCGTCTGGATAGAATATTTGCACCGTACAACGCACAAAATAAAGGTGACCTGCACAAATCCGTACAAAATAGTGACAAATCGATAACAAATCCCATCGGCAATCTCTTCATACTCGCTCTTAATGCAACTCGATTCTTGAGAGTGACATTTGAGAGAAGACTATATGAATGCCGACTTGTTTGGATGCCGTTTCGCAGTGTGGGTGGTGTTATCGCTCGCCGTAACTATCAATGCCTTCGGTCAGGCGCCGGGCACGGGCGCCATCTCCGGCGTGATCTCCGATCCTTCCGGCAAAGTGATTGCCAACGCCGAGATCTTGACGATCAATGAAGCGACCCACGCATCGCGCTCAGTGCTCAGCACCGCGTTGGGCGTGTTTCGCGTGCCACTGCTGCCGCCAGGAACCTACGCGGTCACAGTGAAAGCTGCGGGGTTTGCGGACCAGACTTTGTCGTCTATCCCCGTAACCGTGAGCGAAACAAGTTCCTTGAACGTGAAGCTCACGATTGCCGGGGCAAGCACAAGTGTGCAGGTGGCAAGCACAGCTGAGATGGTCGAAACGGAGAGTTCGACGTTGGGGCGCGCTGTGGACCAGGAAGCGGTGGAGGCTTTGCCGCTTGCCAACCGAAACTATACGCAAATCCTCGGACTTTCGCCAGGTGTTCTTGTAGCTCTGCCGGATGCGACGGCTCTAGGCCGGGACTCGCAGAATGTGACTTCCAATGGCGCCAAAACAACTTCGAATAACATCCAATTCAATGGCATAGACGCCAACAATCTCTCGCAGAACTCTGCCGCCAACGACGGCGAAGAGGTGGGAACCGCCGTTCCCGCACCGGATGCAATTCAAGAGTTCAAGGTGCAGACCGCCAACTACGACGCCTCGTACGGCAGGGGCGCCGGAGCCAATGTTGACTTCATAAGCAAGACCGGCACAAACCGGTTTCACGGAAGCGCATGGGAGTTTGTGCGCAATAACATCTTCAACGCAAACGATTTCTTTTCGAAGTTCGACGGGCAGCCGCGGCCGGATCTGAAGCAGAACGAGTTCGGCGCATCGTTTGGCGGTCCGATCCGGAAGGACAAAACCTTTATCTTCGGCGAGTATCAAGGGATTACTGCGATCAATGGCGAGGCGGTCGGAGCCAAGCAGACAACGGACTTGCCGCAACTCACCTCCGACCGCTCCGCTGCGACGCTGGGGGCTCAGTTTTGTCCCGCCAACCATGGCAATACGGCTGGTTATCTGACCAATGCTCTTGGAATGCAGGTGGCCTGCGACGGCTCCAACATCAATCCTGTAGCACTTGCCCTGCTCAATTTCAAACTGAGCAACGGCCAATATGCTGTCCCCAATCCGCAGGTCAATCTGCCAACCGTCACAGGGCAGCTTCCGCTTGGCCAGTCAACATTTTCAATGCCCGCCGTCTACAAGGAAAATCAGTTCAGCATAAACCTCGACCAGATCGTGACGGAGAAAAACACGCTCTCCGGGAGGTTCTTCTTCTCGCGAGCGCCTACCATCCAGGCTTTTTCGCCCAATGCCGCCAACGTTCCCGGCTGGGGCACCAATGAACTCGACGAGAACACAATGTTCGTTCTTGCAGACACGCACGTATTCAATTCCAACCTCATCAATGTGGCCCGTTTCGGTTTCATGCGCTTCGACGGTCTCTCCGCTGTCGCGAACCCGATTCTGGCAACGGACCTAGGCATGAGTTCGCCGACGGGAATCACAGGGCCAACGACTTCGGCGCCGGGCGTTAGTATCACAGGGTTGTTTACCACAGGAGATGCCGGCACCCCTGCGCAGTGGCAGAACACAAACAGCTTCATCTGGCAGGACACAGTTTCCCGCACTCACGGTCTGCATAACATGCGCTTCGGCGTCGAAGTAAAGCGTCACGAAGTGGACGTGGACGCACCCTTCAGTTCCGATGGACTGCTGCAGATAAGCACCTTCGACGATTTCCTGCTGGGCCAGAGTGCGGCGCAAAATGGCAGCCCCACCGGCGTTAGCAATGTCACCGATAGCATGGGAAGCTCCGGCCTCTTCCGTAAAGACGAACGCTACACCGACCTGGCGGGCTTTATCCAGGACGACATCAAACTAACGCAGCGATTGACGATAAACGCCGGTTTCCGCTACGAGATCTTTGGCCCGCCATTGGATATTCACGGACTGTTACCGAATTTCGATCCTTCCATTGCGGCCGGACAGGTTCCAACCACAGGCTCGCTCAGCGGCTTTACTCTGCCGGCAAACTATCCCGGCCCCATTGCTCCCGGTGTTACGAAGACCTCGACTGCAGGCCTGTGGTCGACCGACTACCACGATGTTTCTCCGCGGCTCGGCTTCGCGTTACAGCTGACTCGAGAGCCGATCGTTGTACTGCGTGGCGGATACGGCATCTACTACGATCGCCCTTCCGGCGATTTCGCCGAAAGCCAATTGGGACAGCAGCCATTTTCGCTTCAGCAGATCTCTTTCGATGCTCAGAACGCCGGAGCGACACTGCAAAGCCCCTTTAGCCCGTTGCTGCCGCCCGCTTCAAATTTCCCCATCTACCAGCCGCGCATTGCTGGCGGAGGCTCGTTTACCTCCGGTGTGTCGCCCCACATCATTGACCCGTATACGCAGGAATACAACTTGAACCTGCAGTACGCCTTCCAACACGATTTCCTTCTTGAGGCCGGCTACGTCGGTTCGCACACAACTCATTCGCCCGGAAGTGTCGAGTTCAACCAGGCTCTGCTGGCCAGTGCGCAAAACCCAGTGAATGGCGCCACCATGAACACCGCAGCCAATGTTATCCAGCGGCTTCCCTTCGCCGGTATCTCGACGGGATCGCTCTTCAACGAGACATCGTTCGAGGCAAACTATAACTCGCTCCAGGCGAGCATCACCAAGCGCCTCAGCCATGGCCTGCAGTTTCTGGGTAGTTACACCTGGTCGAAGATACTCGATGAAACCAGCGGTTCCGGCGGCAGCGATGTCTTCGAGTTATGGCTGCTGACGAACAACCAGTTCAATCCCCGGCAGGCATACGGGTTGACGGACTTCGATCGCGACCAGAGGCTCGTTACCAATTTCACGTGGACTTCGCCGAAGCTGCAGGGGATGTCAATGCTGCCCCGCCATGTGCTCTCCGATTGGGAGTTCTCAGGCATCTCGGTAATTCAATCCGGCAGCCCTATAACGGTGCTCGACTCCAACGCCGGCCTGGTCTATGGCAACTTCGAAAATCGCGCGCAGCTTACAGGGTCGAACCCCTCTACACAGGGCTCACTCCATTCCCGCGTGCTCAACGGCTATCTCAACCCGAACGCCTTCACCATTGCACCGGAAGCTCCAAATGCCAGCGGGCCTGGAGACACGGGCTTCGGCAACAGCGGCGTCGGCATCGTGCGCGGTCCCGGCCAACACAACATCGATATGGCCGTCGAACGCATCTTCCCGGTGACCGAATCAAGCAGCGTTCGCTTCCGTGCCGAATTCTTCAACCTGACGAACACGCCGCAATTTGCCAACCCGAATAACAGTCTCGACATTGTCCAGGGTCCCAACGGTCCAGTCAACCTGAACCCCTTATTCGGCGCCATTACTGCAACTGCGGCGAATCCACGAATTATCCAATTTGCAATGAAGTTTCTGTTTTGAAGAACTACGAACCGCATGGAAGGAATCAACAAAATGACGATTGCGGAGTTACAGTTCGACCGCGAAACGAAAAGCCCGCTGGACTTACCCCGACACTCCGTAGAGGCGCCTGAGTTATCGTTTGGCGAGATGTTTTATCCCCTCGGGTTTCCCACTATATTGCGAACTAACTCACCCGAGATTCTCATGCAGGCGCGTGGGATATGGTCCATCTTTATCAAGCGGTTCGATACGAAACCAATCCGCGTGGACGTGCATGTGGTGGATGATGGCTCCGCGGAGTGTCCGCCAACGCCGGTTGTTCGCCTGGCAAAGCCGCTTCTGATCAACGTTGCGGATGCCAACAACCATAGCGTTGCGGATCTCGATCGGCTCACGACACAGATCATCCTGTCACGTGCGGCCATCACGCACCGCAGCTACATGGACTATTTCTTTCTGAGCTGCGCGCCGCTATGCCACATAGCTGGCCGCTATACAACCCCGGTTCATGCTGGATGCGTTGTGCGCAATGGCCGGGGTGTGTTGTTATGCGGCGAATCCGGCGCCGGTAAGTCGACTCTTTCGTATGCGTGCGCGCGCGCCGGATGGACCTATGTAACCGACGATGCCAGCTACATGCTCAATAACGGCGAGGCCCGATTGGTGACTGGCAATTGCCACCAGGTCCGCTTTCGCCCCTCGGCGCTCAAGCTGTTTCCCGAGTTAGACGGGCTGGAGATTACGCCACGAGCCGCGGGCAAGCCGTCCATTGAACTGCCGACCGACCCGATGCCTGGGATCACACGCGCAACGACAGCGCAGGTGGACTACCTGGTGTTCCTCAACCGGTGCGCTTCCGGCCCCGACCAGCTTGTATCCTTCCGCAGAGATGCGGCTCGGGAATACCTGCGCAAAGTCTTATACGGACCTGACGAGTCCGTTGCCATGCAATACGCGGCGCTGGAGCGGCTTCTGACGGCGGAGATCTTTGAGCTCCGATACAGCAATCTGGAGTGGGCCGTGAGTCGGCTTGAATCCCTCACCCGTGAGGGCCGGTAGTGGAACAGCTGCTCGATGTCGAAATATCTGCATCCGGCGCTGGCGGAGTTGCGGCTATCCTGAGGTCCCCATCGGCGTGGTTGTCAAAGCAGAAACTGAGCCGGCACTTCTGGATATTCTTTGCCGTCGCATTCTTTTTCGACTTTGGGTTCGCGGTCTATTTCTTCCTGTTCAACCTTTACCTGCTCGACCTTCACTTTAATGAACGGACTATCGGTCTCGTCGGTGGCGCGCTCACATTCGGGTCTGTGATCGGAACCCTGCCGGCTGGCTGGCTTGCACGCAAGATCGGCTTACGCCCCCTGATGGCGGTTTGTCTGATAACTGCTC
>JBELAI010000086.1:0-35237 GCA_049508975.1 Occallatibacter sp.
CCCGGCTCGGTGAACTTGGTCACGAAGTGAGTCTTCATGAAGTCCCCGTCGCGCTCAAATTCTTCCAAAGCCTGCTCGCGGGGCTCGTAGATGCGATCGAATTTTTCATCGCGCGCAACGACTTCCTTCATCTTCGCTTCAATCGCGGCCAGATCCTCAGGTGTGAAGTTAGTCGGCCGATAGAAGTCGTAGAAGAAACCTGCATCCGTCGCAGGCCCGTGACCAAGCTTTGTTTCCGGAAACAACTCCAGAACGGCTGTCGCCATCACATGTGCTGCGGAGTGGCGTACGACTTTCAGTGCTTCGGCGTCATTCTCCCTGATGAGCTCGAGCCGGGTGTCGGCGGTAAGCGGCGTCGATAAATCCACCAGGCGCGCAGCGGCGGAATTCTCGGCGGCATACATCGCCGCTTCGGCCGACTCTCCGTCTTTGTCGCCAGTTTGAATCGTCGCGACACCGACGGGAGTGATGCGGGCGACGACGGAAGCAGCGGCCAGGCGTGGCGATATCGAATTTGCGATCTCAAGGGGCGTTGTGCCGGCGGGCACTTCGCGAACGGATCCATCGGGAAGGTGTACGGAAATGGTCAGCGTGCTCATGGCGGGTTCAATTCCAATGGGACTGCGGTAAAGAAGATGCAGCCAACATTCTGAGGATAGAAGGATTAAGGGTGTGAAGTCGAGCGCCGCAGCGAATTGATGTATCGAAGTCTTATTCCGGAAGCCCCCATCCCACAAAAATGGGAGGCAGAAATGCTGCTAAAGAGCGGTCGGATGCCGATAGGGGGAATAGGCAGGGTTGATTTGCCGGGAATATTGTGCACTCGTGGCTGAGGGGTCGGCTACCAGGAGGCGAGAAGGGTATGCAGGTGCTCTGCAAGAGTACGAAGGGGAATGCTGAAACGCATTGCTGTGTGTGCGGGCAAGGTTTTGTCTTGTTCTGGGAACGGGAATCGCGCTCCCAGCGTGCCGAGGCAATCAAGGAGATCCAGATGACACTGCGGCATCAACACCGGAATCAGAGGGGGCTGGAAGCGCATCCGAACGGCGGGTTTCTGGTTCCCGAATTCAAGGGTTCCGATTCGGGATCCGGTGCATCGGTGTTGGGTCATGCACCGAGATGGGCTTTGTAGGACTTGCCCGCAACGGGCGCTGATTTGAATTTGCACGAGGTTTTATTGGGAAACAGGCTTGGGCTCCGAAGGTGTTTTGGAAGGGCCGGGAGAAATAAAAAAACGGGCTCAAGTGGAAAACATGAGCTTGCATTACCTGGAGTCCTGAGCGTAGCCCCCAAGCACGCAGACGGACTCATACAAATTGTCTTGGTTCCAGATGCCGGGCAGCGACTACACCCTTCGAGGTCATCGCTGTCGGCATCTTTCTTTTGGGTCAGACTTTTTGCGGGATATTCCCACTAAAGTGGGATACCGATGTGCTTCATAGGCTCGGCAATACCCCTCGTTATAGGAATGTCGGAAATCGGCACACTGGTCGTAATGTTACTTCAGTGCAGGAAGTAACCAGCGTTCACGGGATGGGGTCAAAGAGATGCAAGTGCTCTGTTTCAGCAACGACGAAAGTGTTGAGGTTCGATGCAGCCATTGTGGGCAGGGGTTCGCCCTTTACTGGGGGCCGCAGACGGAGACGGAGAAGGCAGAGGCACTTGATGGGATGGTGCAATCGCTGAAAGTTCACCATTGCATCCAATCCGGCGCTAAAGCGCATTCAGGGCAGAGCTCGCTGGCGATGGCATGAGCTCGACGCTCTGATTGTTTCTGGACAACTCGAAACTTCTAATCCTCATGGCCGGAATATGTTCAGGAAATCTTCGGCTCCCACGCCAGTGCGCCGCTCCGCTAAAATGCCTTTCTTGTTCCAATCCAGCAAAGGGCTCGAATCAGCTTATTGCACTTTGGGTGCGTTGCCCACCTGCCTGTCTGCTCCAGCCCCGTATAGCTCAGGGTGCAGGTAATAACCCCGTTCGTTGGCGGGCTTTTCCTCCTCTACAGGAATTCGGTGCGCGTTGGCCCAGGCGTCCTGACGGATGCCGGTGACCTGCCAGCTTACCTTCATACCCGGCTTGCCGCCTGCGATGCTGAAGTGGTTGCCGTTGATTTCTTCGGCAATGAACAGGTTTGGTCCGGGTGCGCCCATGGCCGTGAGCTGGTAGCGGAAATCGGTGTTGAGCGCCTGAAACCAATCCGGCATCTGAATGGTGGCC
Source organism: Occallatibacter sp. (assembly GCA_049508975.1). Classification (GTDB taxonomy): domain Bacteria; phylum Acidobacteriota; class Terriglobia; order Terriglobales; family Acidobacteriaceae; genus Telmatobacter. The sequence continues at coordinate 2,221 of JBELAI010000086.1, forward strand.
TTGCCGTGCCCGTCAAGCGTGACCAGTCCGTTATAAATGTTCATCATGTCCGGCGACTCAACGAAGGAGTGGTAAAGGTACTTGTCTGCTGGATCGACAGGATGATCAATTTTGAATGAGCCACCGCCCTTGGAGAGGTTCCCGAAAACAAGGACATCGCCATTCGGATGAACCTCCATGGTTTCATTCAACCCGTTGTTCTTCATCCCCGGATTGTTTGCGTAAAATGCGATGGTGTCGGAGTAGTTGTTGTCAACAGCTTCAATGCGAGCTCCGGGATTGTAACCTGCAAGCGCCCCGGTGATCGGCGAGGTGGTGTTGAAGTCAATCGAGGAGCCGGCGTGGCCTCCGCCGCCGGGGTTGGTCAAAGTGATCGTAGGCCCAAGCAGTCCTGGGGCGGTCACATCGATATCCAATGCGGAGATGGGGGCAGAAGTACCGATGCCCACGTTCACGTGGTTTGCGCCGGGCGTGGTTGTCGTCGCGCCCAGAACCAGGGCATTGCTCTCGGTCACCGTGGCATTGGCGCCGATTGCAGTCGAGCCTGTGATGTTCGCAGAATTCGTATTCGGACCGGCAGACAAGCCGATCAGTGTGTTTTCATACCCATTGCCGATGTTGAGGCCGGCGTTAACCCCTAGCGCAACGTTGCCCCAGCCGCTCACATCGCTCGTCAGGGCATTCGTCCCAACTGCGGTGTTCATGTAGCCATCCTTGTCCGAGTACATCGCACTCGCGCCCACAGCGGTGTTCCAATATCCCGTGGTTTCGGCATAAAGTGTGTTCGTGCCGACGCCGACGTTGCTGTCGCCAGTCTGTGTAGGGCTGGTAGAGAATCCCAGGGAAGAATTCTGAAGAGAGAAATTCCCAGCATCGAAAGGGGTGCCGGCTAGAAGATAGTTAGTCCCTGCATTCACGCTGTTGGCGTTCACCATTCCGGGGGACGTCAATCCTCCACTAAATGTCTGAAGATACGGGAAAGTGTTGGTCCAATTCAACTGCGCGTAGCGGTTGTTGAGCGGCGTGAAGAGGTCGCTCATCAAGGTGCCCTCGTTCAATCCCACGCTGACCGCTCCCGAGGTCGTTGTTGCCGTCAGCGGGCTGGTAGCGCTGACACTCTTGATGGTTCCAGGAAAGGTCTGCCCCGCCGCAAAGCCGATTATCCCCTCGCTGTTCACCGAGAAAAGAGTCGTCGTGCTCGATCCCTTTCGGTATTGCATGTAAAACTTGGCGCCAGGGTTCGCCGTGTTGCTATTCACAGGATAGGCAAACATTTGAAAACTCGGCGAGGTCGGAGCGTTTGCCGTTGAAGACCATGCGGAGGCCGCGAAATCAAGAAACTGCGAAGAGGAGCTGGTTGATGAGGTCGCCGTAGCGACTGCTGGCAATGTCAAGGTGCCACGAAATTGAGCGGTTCCGTTCACGTCGAGCGTCGCCGCGGGAGTGGCTTCGTTAATGCCGACTTCCGAGCCAACCTGTGTGATTCCCGAGTTGCCTTGTGTAAGCGGTCCAGTCCAAAGCGGAACCGTACCGGTGGTCCCCGAGCCGGTCACCGTGCCTGGGTTGTTGGGTTGAGCCTCCGGGGACGACGCATCCTGCCTGGGGGTCTGAGCGAATTGGGTAAATTGAGCCAGCTGATTCTGGGTCACAAAATCCGAGGCGGCGTGGCCGGAAAGCGACTCAGCGTCGGCCGACTTCATAGCATAGGGAACGCTGGACAGCAGCACACGCTCCTGCTCTGCGCCTTGCTCCACGCTCACGCCCAGCCAGCGCGCCGCGCCCCCGGCAAATACCGCTTGGGGCAGGCCAGCCGGACTGGCGTTGCCGAGAAGCACAGAATAGGAACCGTCTTCGCCTGGAGTTACTCGTTGCGTTTCCGTCCACAACGGATCGCCGCCCTCTGCAGCGGCATAAATGCGAAAAACAGCTTCAACCGTGCCGCCGGCGCGGCTTGATACTGCGCCGCTGTATCGAATCAGCTGCGGGACAACGGGTTCGATTGCTCGATTGGAAGCCGTCAAATCGGGTTCTTGTGCGGTCAAGCGATACGTTGGGGCCAGTGCGCACAACGCCGCGCAAAGGCCAAGAGCAATCAAGCTAGACTTCGGCTTCGTCATATGGGGCAATCCTTCCGTCGTCCCATCGAACTGCACGCAGAAGAGCTGGACTGCATTGACACTCGAAAACAAAGTCGCCGCGAGTGCCCTGCTGCGAATCGCACGGGAACAATACCGCAAATTGATTTAGGTGCGTTTGTAAGTAGAGTTCACTCTACAGTTTGTGACACCACAGATGGAAGTATTTTTTAGTTGCCTGGAAGGCGAACGATTCCGCTCATCCTGGACAAAGATTCCTGATCAGATCAGGCGACCAGACCGCATGGGGAAGCATCTTGCGCGGGAGGATGATGCCCCTACTTGGCCGCCTTTTCTTCGTGGTACTCCATCTCCGTATTGATAGCCCAGATATTGTCCTTGGTGACCACGCCGTTCACGATGTTCTCAACAGCAGTCATCGCCGTCAGCATTGAGTGATCCTGGTTGTTGTATTTGTGCATGCCGTTGCGGCCAACCAGAAACAGGTTCGCAAATCCATCGAGATAGTTGCGGATCATGTCGAACCGGTCGTAGCTGCCGAAATAGGCCGGATAAGTCTTCGGAACCCGAACCACATGGGAGTCCTCGACATCTTCGGCTTTGAGAATGCCGATCTTGGCAATTTCCGCAATTGCAAAGCGGGACATATCCTCATCTGAAAGCTTCCACAAATCATCCGTGTCGTTGCAGAAGTATTCCAGGCCAATCCAGACTTTGTCAGGTGCCCCCACCAGATACGGGCTCCAGTTGTTGAAGATCTGCAAACGGCCGACGACTACATCGGGCTCCTGGATATAGATCCAATTGTCCTTGAGGGGCGAGCCGTCCTTTTCTTTAACTGCCAGTCTTGAGGCAAGCAGGCCCACCGTGATGAAGTCGCGATACATCAGCCCTTCGGAGACTTCGTTAACTTCGGCGGGAACCTGCGCCGGGGAAGTCGTAGATATGGCCCGCACCAAATCGCGGACCGGCATGGTGGAGAGGAAATAGTCACCGGCAAAGGTGACTTGCTCTCCGGCTTCATTGACGCCCTCAACGGAGACAATTTTCTTCCCGTCTACGTTGATTCTATTGATCTGAATGCCGAAATGAATCTCCCCTCCGGCGGTGCGGACCAGATCGGCGGCGTGCTCCCAAAGTTGTCCAGGGCCGAATTTGGGATAGAGAAACTTCTCGATCAGGGAGGTTTCGGTCTGCTTCTGGGCAATGTCGCCAGAGGGCTTCCGGCCGAAGGTCTTCTTGAGGAAGTGCATGACCACACCCTTGAGCGAGAGACCCTTGATGCGCTGGGCGCCCCATTCGGCGCTGATCTCGTTGCAGGGCACTCCCCAGACCTTCTCCGTGTATGACTTGAAGAAGGTCAGGTAGAGCTGCTTGCCAAAGCGGTTGATGATGAAGTCTTCGAGCGATTTTTCTTCGCGCTGCGGCAAAAGGGCGGATCTCATATAGCTGAGGCCGCAACGAACAGTGCGAACCACACCGAGATTGATGAAGGTTGCGGCCTTCAGGCTGATCGGATAGTCAAAAAAACGGCGTAGAAAATAGATGCGGCTTTTGCGCTGTCTTACCAGCATCACCAGGTCGTCGTTCTTTGCATCCGGCGCCGACGTTGCCTGGGGAATATCGCGCTGCTGTCCCTGGTAGCGGAGCTGGCCTGTCTCGCTTGCGCCGGCCTCAACAGGCATCGGGGCCTCGACTGGCATTAAATCCAGCCACCAGCGCATGACGCGGTCGGATTTCGAGAAGAATCGATGCCCGCCGATATCCATCCGGTTGCCTTTGTAGCGGACGGTCCGCGAAATGCCGCCAATCTCGTGGCTGGCCTCAATAAGGATGGGCTTGATTCCGGATTGCCGCTGAAGTTCGATTGCGGCTGTAAGTCCCGCAGGACCTGCTCCAATGATGATGGCTTTCTTATCTTTCAAAAGAATTCACCGTCTGGATGAAAAGATTTAGCGGAGATGAGGCTTGCGCTACGCCACCAATTATCTACTACTAAAGCGCAACTGATTTGGCCGGCAATCTCCGCTGGCGAATCGCTCTGTTGGAGCATCCATGGCGGTGCCACTGCGCCCCTATCGCCCCAAAGTTTTTTTCCGTTGGATGCCCGCGGCTGCCAAAATGCAAACCGCTGGCATGACCGGCTGTCGAAAACGCGAGTCTGCAATCGGCGCAGCTCCCGCAGCTGAGACGGCGATGAGGTAAAGGCACGTTCCCAGCAGCAGCCATAGACCGGTGTTGCCTTTACCGCTGCGGAAGACTCCACGTATCGCAAACGCGGAGAGTCCAAGCAGGATAGCGGTGAATGCTACTCTCTCCGCCATGGCCCAGGGATAATCCTCTGGATATTCCTTGACGAACTCAGCCCACCAACGAGCCGGACCCAGACTCAACAAGTCCCCGTGGATGAAACGGGCGTCACGCACGGAGTCTTCCGGAATTAGAGGGTGGTCGACGAATCCTGCGCCAGAGCTGAACAAAATGCCGGGCAGAGTTCTGAAAATCGAACCGAGGTAGACTTCGGAATGTGCTCGAATGACTTGCACAGCTTCGGAGTGCATAAAGGCCAGGCGCCTGCTTTGAGGCCACCCAACCTGCTCAGGGTGCCGCGCCAGGTAAGCTTGGCTGAGATAAGATTGCCCGCTCCCGCTATGGATGGCGCCCACTTCCATACCTAAGTCCCTGCGCACTGCGAATAAGTTGCGGTGCTCCACGCGGGCTGTCACATCGGCAGCAACATAAGAGTAGAGGTTTACGTCCGAGATGGAGGCAAACCCTCCATAGCCGGTTTCGGACCAATTGCGTATCTGCCAGCCCGCCAAAAACGGCAGAACACTGATAAGCAGCACGGCTGGCGCCTTCCAGCGCAGCCCTCGCTCTCGCGCCAACACCAGGAATAACCCGAAGGCCAGCGTCACAGGCAAGTAATAGGCGATCGGGCGAACGAACGTCGCCGCGGCAAGGCAAAGTCCGGCAGCAAACAGTACCCGCAAGCGGCGCCCGCGCAAGAACTCGATTACCCGCTCGACTGTCACCAGGATGAGAGCGGTGAAGAGCGTCTCCGACAATGGAAAAACAGAATGGATGACTGATAATGGCTCAAAGACGAAGATCCATGCTGCACTGATTGCAATGCGGTCATCGTGGAAAAGCGCCAGCGCCAGTTTCCAGACCAACATCACGGAGCACGCCGAAAGAATCACGTTTGCTGCCGCCGCAGCGGGTATGCCGGGCAGACTGGTAATGGCAAGAAAGAGCGCATAGCCCGGGGTGCGAAGCAGATCCGGCACGCCGTCTGCGGTAAAACTGCCGTGCAGAAGCAGGTTGCGTCCCGGTTCCATGTAACTGGCTGCGTCGTTCTTGGTGAGGGCGCTGCTCCCACCTTGAAAAAGCAGAGCACCGAGAAGCGTCAAGCGTATTACTAAAGCCGTGATAATAGGCCAGGCGAGCCCTGGCACACACAATCCAACCTTTCGGATCGGTTTGGCAGCCGAACCACCCGATTCGAGGTTGATTACGGGAAGTGTACCACTCATTTCTTTGCCGCCGCGTTGCCTCGGAATACAGCACAAGGGCTGGGTTTGATCCCAGCCCTTGTGTGTTGGTTCCGATGTGTTTGCTAGATTCTGCCGGAATCCGGCCTGGAAGGCTTAGAGCGGCTGCACGTCGGCGGCCTGCCATCCCTTGGGGCCCTTGACTACGTTGAATTGCACGGCTTGACCTTCTTGCAGACTCTTGAAACCACTGGAGTTGATTGCAGAGTAGTGCACGAACACGTCTTCGCCGTTCTGACGCGAGATGAAGCCGAAGCCCTTCGCGTCATTGAACCACTTCACAGTACCTTGTTCCATTTGATCGTGTTTCCTGGATTGAATTGCGCTGGAGGAATCGGAGCGACCACTGGCAGAATCTTGCTTGGTTGGGGCGAGTGCTGCTGCTGCCCGGTTCGGTTCTAACGCTGGGCCTAGTGTACCATCGCTGTCAAAAAGAGTGCATTATTTCTTGGGAAGCGTCTCAAATAGCGCTTTTCAAAGGGGTAATCCCCCCAGTGGTGAGATCCAAAACACACGGTGGTTTCGCCTGAAAATCCCATTTCCGGGAGGCTTTTTGGGGCAAGAATCGGGATTTTGGACTAAGCGGTATAAGTTGCGCGCGAGCCGGGAATATCGTCTGGAACGATACCTCCCGTCTCGCGCCGCACGGTTTGGAGCTTTGCTTACGATCCGGCCGGCACCTACCAGGCAAGCCTACTTTGCCTTGTAGGTGTAGTCGTTGTAATACGTGACCCCTCCGATAATCGAATAGAGCCGCGCATAAATCGTTTCTCCATTCGTCGGAAGCCCATTCACAGTCTTGATAGTGCTGGTTGTATGACCCGATGAATAGAGGTCATAGCCCCCAGGTGAGACGGCGCTCAGGTGCAGATCGTACGCCGAGACACCACCTCCGGCCGTCCACTCGAAAAACACAGAGGTGCTCGTAAACGTTGAACTCGGAGCCGGGTATTTGAGCGTAGCTAGCGACGCCGCTGTGTAGGTGAAGTCGTTGTAGTACGTGACCCCACCCTTGATCGAGTACAAGCGCGCATAGATCGTCTTTCCATTTATAGGGATATCGTTCACGGTAGCGGAAATGGTGGTTACATGGCCCGATACATAGAGGTCGTAGCCCCCAGGCGAGACGGCGCTCAGGTGCAGATCGTACGCCGAAACCCCGCTTACAGCCGACCATGTGAACTTTATGCTGGTGCCCGTCAAGGTAGACTTCGGAGCGGGGGACGTGAGTTGGCTGATCGCAACTGTCTCAGCCTTGTAGGTGTAGTCGTTGAATGTCGTGGTTCCATCGATGATCGAATAGAGCCGTGCATAAATCGTTCCTCCGTTGACCGGAAGGTTGCTTACGGTCGTGGAAGTGGCCGTTATATGACCCGATGTATAGAGGTCATAGCCCCCGGCCGAGACGGCGCTCAGGTGCAGATCGTATGCCGAGACGCCGGTCCCAGCGGTCCAGGTAAACTTCACTGTGTTGGATGTCAGCGTGCTTCCGGGCGTGGGTGTGGACATCACAGCGGGCGCAGTCGAACTGGACCCCGGCAGCTCGTATCCGACAGTAGCCAGAATGGTAAGTTCCGACTCGCCGTCGTTAAGTACAGTCAACCCCTGATCTTCGCCTGGGCAGCCTTCCGCGTCCTGAATCGCTTCGTTATAGCTGCAGCCAAGATCGACGTCGGTGGTGGAATAATCGGCGAAGTCGTCGCCATTGGCCAGGGTGTTGTAGATCTTTCCAACATTCGCGTCGCCGCCCGCCCCGTAGTTCGCTCCTCCGTTGTAAGAGAAGTACTGGCCGTTCGGGCCGATCACTTGGCTTGGAGCCGAGCTGAGAGCCAGCGTTCCAGGGGCTGTATAACGGAACAGGTCAACATCCGAGGGGACGCCACTTCCGCCAAGATTGGCGCAACCGTCTGTCAGCTCGTTGTTGTTGGTGTCGATGCACGAGGAAGTTCCGAGCATTTCGTCCGTCTCGTGCATCACCACCGCGTAATAATCGTATGCGTCAGCGGACTCGGTTCCGCCCTGGTCGTCGTAGTAGAGGGGCGCGGTGTTGCTGACCGTGATGACCACGTCGTAGCATCCGGAGGTGCCGGCGGTGCAAGTCGCTGTTTCCTGCGCGTTGACGCCTTTCATTCCTGAGAAGCCGAGAGCCCTCCCGAGTGCGCTTGTGACCTTGACGTTGCCACCGCTGTAGGGACCGGCATCGTAGGTGTTCAGCGCGGCGATTGCGTCTGTTTGGAATGCCGCTTTGTTCGGAACAGCGGTTAGAGCGGTCACATATTTGCTGTAGGTAACAAAGTTATAGATCGTAAGGCTTTCGCCGAGACTCGTAGTGCCATATTGAATGTAGACGCTGCCATTCGCATTTGTGAAAGTGCTGTTGTAAAAGCCGGCGACTGTCGTATTCAGATAGTTGCACGTGGAAGCCGCCACAGATGGGTCGCACGTATACACGATTCCTGGACCGGTGTTCACGGGGGTTAGATCGGTCTGTGCTGTGCGCTGTCTCACCTGTCTGCGCACTCGGTTCGGGTCAGGAGGAACGCTCGACCGCAGCATCACGTGACGTTGCATGAGCTGGGCGATCGGGGTAGCTTCCCGGGCGTCCTGGGCATGAGCCGGGTAGCTGATGGCGCATGCCAGCAAGGGGGCGCAGACGCCGATCCGGGAGAGTTTTGCGAAGAGAGACTTGGAGCAGTTGCCTGTCATGATCGAATGACCTCCGTGGCGCTTTGACGCCGGTTAAGGTTGTGAGGGGAATGAGGGCGAAAACCCCCGAGGTGCGATTCCCTATTTAGAAACGTGCCTCCAGATGCGGTGTTTTGACCAGGTGCGCCAACGCGACCGATTCAGGTGTCTACTAGGTAAGCGCCTTTGCGCAGGAAAATGGCTCAAGAAGGCCCAAAAAACTTTGGGAAAAATAGCCCCCTCCACTTGCAGAGGCAAAGCCTGGCCAGTCCGCCGCCTGGAAAGTCCACTCGGGGTGATGGCCGCTTCTGAAAGCGCGCATCGCCGTCCTACAACCAGAATTGGCAAATATGGATTTGCAGGCGATGCCGCACACACGCTTCCCTTCAACGCTCTAATTTATCTTGGATAGAAGCCAATAAGGCCGTTAAGTTGGTTTGAAAGGCCAGCCATGCATCACGATCCTGTCCCCGAACTGTTGCAGCGCGCTTCCGAGGTGCTGGAGGCGGAATTTGCGGGCCTGCCGGAGTATGGGCTGGCCGCCGGAGGAGAGTCCGACGCGGACAGAGAGGCGATCGCTGGAGTCATGGAAACCGTCGCGCACCGGCTGGGAGACAACTACCCTTATTTCCATCCTCTCTATGCCGGGCAGATGCTGAAACCACCGCATCCGTTGGCGCGGGCGGCGTACGCGCTGGCGATGAAGGTGAACCCGAACAACCATGCGCGGGACGGGGGACGAGCTAGCTCTGAGATGGAGATTGAGGCGGTTCGCTGCATTGCCGGGATGTTTGGGTGGACCGAATATCTAGGTCACTTAACCTCAAGCGGAACGCTGGCCAACCTGGAAGCGCTGTGGGTGGCAGGGCAGTTGGCCCCTGGGAAGCGAATTGTCGGTTCGGAGCAGGCCCACTATACGCACCGGCGGATCTCCGCGGTATTGAAGCTGGAGTTCACCGGAGTCGAAGCTGACGGCCGCGGGCGAATGAGCCTGGAAGCTCTGGAAACCGAGTTGCGCAAGGGCGACGTGGGCACCGTAGTGGTCACGCTGGGCTCAACGGCGATTGGCGCCGTGGACCCGCTGGACGAGGTTTTGAAACTCAAGTCGCGCTATAGCTTCAGGGTGCATGTCGATGGAGCGTACGGCGGCTACTTCCGGCTGATGCCGGAAGCTCTGGACGAAGATACGCGCCGTTCTTACCTGGCTACAGTGGATGCGGATTCGACCGTGATCGATCCGCATAAGCATGGGTTGCAGCCGTACGGGTGTGGATGCGTGTTATTCCGCGATCCGGCGGTTGGACGGTTCTACAAGCACGATTCGCCGTATACCTATTTCACATCGAAAGAGCTTCACCTGGGCGAAATCAGCCTGGAGTGCTCGCGAGCCGGAGCGGCGGCGGTGGCGCTGTGGGCCACGCAGCGCCTCTTGCCGCTGACGCCGGGCGGGGCATTCGCGCAGGGGCTCAAGAACGGGCGGGATGCTGCTCTCGAATTGCACCGGCGCCTGAGCTTGGACGGGCGATTTGAGCCGTTGGCAGCAGGAAAGCCGGAACTCGATATCGTCGTGTGGAAGCTCAAGGCGGAGAGCCTGGAACTGGCCTCGGAATTGGCGCAGAACATATTTGTAGCTTGTGCCACAAAGGATTTGCACTTGGCTCTTGTACAATTGCCGCAATTCTGGTTTCAGGCGTTAGACGCTCAGACAGCAGGGCTGGTGACGTGCTTGCGGTCGGTTTTGATGAAGCCGGAGCATGCGAAATGGCTGGACAGGATCTGGGATCGGCTGAGCGCGGCGGGTGCGGAAGTGCTGGGAGATTAAGAATCGATGGCTGAGATGGAAGCGGTCGAAAAAGAAAACGTTGTCATAAGCGCCGGCGAATGCAGCGTCACAATTCTCCCCCATTTGGGAGGCAAGATAGCCTCAATCCTTATTGGGGATCGGGAATTGCTGCAGAGCCCCTTGGCGCCCTATGCAGCGCGCACGCGTTCGATGAGTTTCGACGCAGGAGACGCAAGCGGTTGGGATGAGTGCCTGCCTTCGGTGGCGGCCTGCACGGTGAAGACGGAGGCTGGGAAGGCGACGATTCCGGATCATGGAGATTTGTGGAGAGTCGAGTGGAAGGGCAGGGATCAGGGAATAGGGAATAGGGAACAGGAACCGAATACTCTGCGAGGGGATTGCTTCTCTCTGCCGTTAGTGCTGGAGCGGACGGTTGGGCTGACCGAATCGGCTGCGGGGTGGAATTTGCGGCTGGATTACACGCTCATCAATGTTGGCAGTTTCCCGGCGCCCTGGTCGTGGGCGGCGCATCCTCTGTTTGTCGCAGAGGCAGGAGACCGGATTGTACTGCCTTCTTCGATCGAAACTCTGAGGCTGGAAGGATCGGCGGGCGGCAGGCTCGGCAAAAGAGGGGACACGGTAAACTGGCCGGTAGCCACTCTTGCCAATGGCCGCCGGTCCGACCTGAGCGTGGCGAAGGGGCCGGAGTCGAAGATTGGCGACAAGCTCTTCGCCGGCCCGCTCGGTTACGCTGAGAACTGGTGCGCGCTGGAACGTCCGAAAGCCGGCGTGCGCATCAAGGTTGGCTTTGATCCCGTGGCTACACCCTATTTGGGGCTGTGGATCTGCTACAGCGGCTGGCCCGACCGGCCAGGTAAGAAACAAACCTGCGTGGCGATGGAACCGACGACAGCTCCAGTTGATTCGCTGGCAAAAACTGGGGTGTGGTCACGAGTCTTGGGCGCCGGGAAGACATTTTCATGGACCATGACGGTTGATATCGAATTCATTCGGAAGTGACATGACATGCAGGATCCTGCGATTTTCCGTTCCATGCACCTGGCTCGCTTCGAGGCGGAGCCAGCGATATACGTAGCACCCGGCCGCGTGAACCTCATTGGCGAGCATACCGATTATGCCGAGGGGTTTGTCATGCCCGCCGCAATCGATTTTGCGACGCTTGCGGCGATTTCCCCGCGGGGCGACGGCAAGATTGCACTGTTCTCTGAAAATTACGGACAAGTCCGGTACTTCGATGCGGCCGAACTGCCCGCAACTGCCTGCAAGCATTGGACGGACTATCCGCTAGGGGTGGTTTCAATCCTCGCTGGCGAGGGCAACTCGATTCCAGGCTTCAGTCTGAGCCTGTGGGGCGACGTGCCGCTGGGGGCGGGGCTGTCGAGCTCGGCATCGGTGGAAGTTGCGACGGCGCTGGCGGTGACGGGGTTGATGGGCGTTAGCTATCCGGGGCCGGTCCTGGCGCGGCTTTGCCAGCGGGCTGAAAACGAGTTTGTCGGGGCAAGCTGCGGCATCATGGACCAGTTCATCTCCGCAAATGGAGCCAAAGACCATGCGCTGCTGCTGGATTGCCGCGACCTGAGCTTTAGATTGGCGCCGATTCCCGACCACGTTGCCCTGGTTATCGCGAACACCATGGTGAAGCACGCCATTAGCGGCGGCGAATATACAAGCCGGCGAGCCGAGGTGGAGGCCGCATGCGCCGTGATTGCCCGTCACCGGCCGGGGGTGAAGTTTCTGCGCGATGCAACAGTAATGGACCTGGAGAAATGGGGGCACGAGATGACGCCCAACTCGCTAAAACGGGCGCGCCACGTGATCACGGAAAACACGCGGACTGTCGCGGCTGCCGAAGCATTAATGAAGGGCGATCTGAACGAACTTGGCCGGCTGATGGCCCAGGCGCACACCAGCTATAGCAAAGACTTTGAAGCCAGTTGCGACGAAGCCGACGCGATGGTGGAGTTGGCTCAGGATTTGCCTGGTCTGATAGGTGCGCGGCTCACGGGGGGCGGATTCGGCGGCTGCACCATCAACCTGGTTGAACAAAGTAACGCGACGGCATTCCAACAAGAGTTGGGTGCTCTCTACACGGGTCAAACCGGGATCGTGCCACAGATTTTCATTTGCCACGCTTCCGGGGGTGCGCATCGATTGGAGTAGGACCCTGCAAGGAACTCCCGATTGCCGCCAGTCAATACAAGTACCTGCGGGCCACCGTCTCCGTCGCGCTTTTACGCGTCGAGAATATTCACACACTAAATCCGGGTGCGCGCATCCTATTTCCCGTGTGAACGGAGAATTCCGTAACATCTCCGTCCAATCTATCGGGTGATTTGAATGGGTTACCAATGGCCCAATTGTGTCAAGCTTCCAGCTGGCGATCCTTGGTAAAATCACAGAGGTTTAATCAATAGAAGGCCAGGAACGATTCCGGTTCCGCAACCGGCCTCAAGGGATCCTATTCCCAGATCGTCGCTTTTCAGGGCCGGCCTACAGACCGGGCGACGCGGAGACAAGAAGCAGATGCAGCCGACATCACCCAAGCCGTTCTCGTACGAATCCTTTCCCACCTCGGGCGTGGTGGCATATTTCTCCATGGAGATAGCGATCAACCAGAGCATGCCCACATACTCGGGTGGACTGGGAGTGCTGGCTGGAGACACGCTCCGTTCAGCGGCCGACCTCGGCGTGCCGCTGGTAGCGTTTACACTGGCGCACCGCAAGGGCTATTTCCAGCAGCACCTGGATGGCAGGGGCGTACAGAGCGAAGATGTTCAGCCTTGGAATCCTGCGGATTTCTGCACGGAAGAACTGGCCCGGATCACAGCCAGCGTGGAAAACCGCGTGGTAACGGTGCGCGCCTGGCGCTACGACCTGGTTGGCCGCTATGGACATGTCGTGCCGATCTATCTGCTCGACACGGATTTGGATGGCAATTCAGGATGGGACCGCGGCCTGACCGACCACCTCTATGGAGGAGACACCAACTACCGCTTGCAGCAAGAGATTGTGCTGGGCATGGGCGGAGTTCGCATGGCGAACGCGCTCGATCACCGCGTCAATGTGTTCCACATGAACGAGGGTCACGCCGCGCTGCTCACTTTGGCCCTGATCGAGAGCCAATTGGGCGGCGGTCCCCTGGGGGAGCCGACAGAATCGGACCTGGCGCTGGTGCGGAAGAAGTGCGTGTTCACCACACACACGCCGGTTCCTGCGGGACACGATCGCTTCTCGACCGAGCAGACGATTCGTATTCTCGGCGCCGATCGCACGGCGCGCCTCGAAAAGCTGGGTTGTTATCGCGACGGAATGCTGAACATGACGCTGCTGGCGCTGAAGTTTTCGCGCTACGCAAACGGCGTGGCCATGCAGCACGCCAAGGTATCGCAGGCGATGTTTCCGGAGTTTCCCATCGACTCCATCACCAATGGCGTCCACGCGCCGACGTGGGTTTCAGAGCCCATTCAGCAGATGCTGGATGCAAATGTTTCCAATTGGCGGCGCGACAATCTGTACCTCCGCAACGCGATCGACCTCAAGGAGAAAGACATTCTCGCCGCGCATGCTCGAGCCAAGGAGGATTTGCTGGCCGAGGTTGGGACGCGCACCGGAGTCGTGCTCGATCCGAAGGTTCTCACTCTTGGTTTCGCGCGCCGCGTGGCGACATACAAACGTGCCACGCTGCTGTTTACCGATCCAGCGCGCCTGGTGGAAATTGCCAACGCCGCAGGCGGGTTGCAGATTATTTATGCAGGCAAGGCTCATCCACAAGATGAGCCCGGCAAGGCGCTGATCCAGAAAGTGGTGGAAGACGCGCAGAAGTTTTCCAACAAGCTGCTGAAGATCGTCTATCTGGAAAACTATGCCTGGGATCTGGGAGCGCTGCTGACGGCCGGCGTGGATGTGTGGGTGAACACGCCCAAGCGTCCGTATGAAGCCTCGGGAACCAGTGGAATGAAGGCGGCATTGAACGGGGTTCCGAGCCTGTCGATTCTCGACGGCTGGTGGATTGAAGGCTGGATTGAAGGTGTAACCGGCTGGGCCATCGAGGACGGCGCCAACGACGAGGAGGAAGCCCAGTCACTGTACAAAAAGCTGGAGACTGCCGTCGTTCCGCTCTATCTCGATGCGCCGGAAAAATGGGCGCGCCTGATGCGGACGACGCTTGCGTTCAACGGCTCCTACTTCAACACCAATCGCATGGTGAAGCAGTACACGCGCAACGCCTACTACCCGGTGAAGCTGATCGAGAAGGCCAAGGTGGAAGAAGAAGCGTTCGCCAGGTAAGCGAGCGATTCATCGGGTCAGATGGGTGCCCCATGTCCCGATTCTGAGACATGGGAGACCGCTAATCCTCACGAACAGGCATTACGACGGCGGCCGTATCTCACTGCTTGTCCCTCCGGCGGCGGGGATGTAGCACTTCAGCGTGTAATCCATGACCATGCGGTCGGCGTTGAAGCGCCAGCCCAGCGTGCGGATTGTCCGTTTCATGCGCTTGATCCACCCCAGCGGCAAACCGTCGCGGTCGCGCTGATAATAGAGCGGAATCAGCTCATCGTGCAGGGTGCGATAGAGGTCTTCGCCGTCGCGGCTGTCATGGACATCCATGTTCGAATGGGTTCTGCCCGTGCCGATAGCGAACCCGTTTAGCCCGTCGTAGGCTTCTGCCCACCAGCCATCCAAAACCGAAAGATTCAAGCCACCGTTAAGTACGACTTTCTGCCCGCTTGTTCCTGAAGCCTCCAGAGGACGCCGCGGATTGTTGAGCCATACATCGACGCCCTGGACCAGGTAACGCGCCACGTTGATATCGTAGTCTTCGACGAAGACGAATTTGTGCGAGAAGCTTGCGTCGCGCATCATCTGCGCGATCTGCTGCAAAACCTTTTTGCCTGGCTCGTCGTGCGGATGCGCCTTGCCCGCAAAGACGAATTGGACGGGGCGCTTGGGGTCGTTGACCATGGAGGCGAGCCGCTCGATATCGGCCAGCAGCAGGTTCGCTCGTTTGTAAGTCGCAAAGCGGCGTGCAAAGCCGATGGTCAGGGCATCGGGCGAGAGAATCTTGCCGAGAGCCTGCAGAGTCTGCGCTCCTTCGTTGCGACGCTGTGCCTGTTCCTGGGCCCTCCGCCTGACGAAGTCCAGAAGCTGGATTTTCAGCGCTAAATGCGTCTCCCAAAGCTCGCCGTCATCGACTTTCTCAATCTCCTCCCAGGTGCGGGGGTTGCCGCTGTTTGCCTGCCAGTCGATGCCGAGATAACGGTCGTAAAGGCGGGACATTTGCGGCGCCAGCCAGGACGGAACATGCACGCCGTTGGTGATGTGGCCGATGGGCACCGCATCCTCGGGCCGGCCGGGATAGAGACACTTCCACATGGCGCGGGAGACTTCCCCATGCAGCGATGAAACGGCATTGACCCTTCGCGAGAGCTTCAAGCCCAGCACGGTCATGCAGAACTGTTCGCCCTGGTCGGTCGGGTACTCGCGGCCAAAGCCCATCAGGTTGTCATGCGAGATGCCGAGTTGCTCGCGCAGGGGGCCTAGATGCTCTTCAATCAGGTCGGGGTTGAAGCGGTCGTGCCCTGCCGGGACCGGCGTATGGGTGGTGAAGACGACCTCACGCGGAATCTGGCTGGCGGCGGCGTAAAAGCCAATGCCCTCCTCCTCCATTCGATTGCGAATGGCCTCGAGGACCGCGAAGCCGCTGTGGCCTTCGTTAAGGTGAAGAACTCCCGGCGAGATGCCCATGGCTTTCAGCGCGCGGAAGCCGCCGACGCCGAGCAGCAGTTCCTGGCGGATGCGTGTGCGCGCGTCACCGCCATAGAGGCGCGAAGTGGTATCGAGATCTTCGGGTGCGTTTCCGGCCACGTTGGAGTCGAGCAGCAGTAAATCGATGCGGCCCACTTTAACCCGCCAGACCTTGGCGCGAATCGCGCTGCCGCGGGTTGCAATCTCAATGACAACCGGCTCGCCATTGGTGCCGATGGCCGGCTGCATGGGCAATTGATTGATGTCGGTCTGAAGATACTCCTCGCGCTGCCATCCAGTCCGATCCAGGCGCTGGAGGAAGTAGCCCTGTCCGTAAAAAAGGCCGATCCCGATGAGCGGAATGTCGAGGTCTGACGCGCTTTTGATGTGGTCGCCGGCCAGCACACCGAGGCCTCCGGAATAGATGGGCAAGGACTCGTGCAATCCAAACTCGGCGGAAAAATAGGCGACGGGCCGGGGCCGCAGCACGCCCGCGTTGGTGGCGCCCCAGGTGCGGTCGGCGTTCAGGTACTCCTGCTGATGGCGGTAGCAATAGTTGATCCGGCTATGCAAACCAAGTTCCGTTGCGCGGCGTTCAATCTCTTCGAGAGGAATCTGGCTGAGCAGGGAGATCGGATTCTGATTCAGTTGTCTCCAGCGGGCAGGATCGAGGTCGCGCAGCAGGCTCACACAGGCGCGATCCCAGCTCCACCAGAGATTGTTAGCCAGGGACCAGAGACGCTCCTGGGTGGGTCCGATAAAACGATCCAGTGTGCGGGCCTCACTGACCACCGGGGCAACCTCGTTGGCCGCCTGCGTCAGCATACGAATTTCATTCTCCCGAAAGATGCGCGGCTCCTTGGTTTGCACTACCAGAACGCCCTGCAAAACGCCACGATCGATGAGCGGCACGCCCAGGAAGGAGTGGAAAACATCTTCACCTGACTCGCTGAAATATTTGAAACGCGAATGCTGTCTGACATCGTCGACTGCCACAGGAAGCACCTGCTCAGCGACAAGGCCCGTGAGCCCCTCGTTGATAGGCATGCGCAAGGCGCCTATACAGCGGGGATGCAGGCCGAGAGTGGCCGCGAGAACGAGATTGCAACGGTCGGGCTCAAGCAGATATGCCGAGCAGGCATCGGTGCGAAAGCGTGCCGCGATTAATGCAACAACATTCATCAGGGTATCGGCAGGCTTGCCGCCTTCGTGCGCAAGGCTGGCGATCTCCTCCACAGTCAGAACAAGATTGGCGTCAGAAGAATCGTGGGACTGGGTCATCGGTTTGCTTCCGCCTTTCGCACAGATTTCAGGGATGAAACGTCGACACGTGTCGCAAGCCTCGACACGGAATGCAAAGGTAAGTCCGCTGCAAGTACCGCGGGATGAAGCGGCCGCCAGCGGGCTGGTTGGTGGTTGGGAAAACCCCGATATTTACGTTTTCGGGATGAATCTGAAGATAACACCAAATTGTGCGAAGCAGTGAATCGGTCGAGGGTAACGGCATAAGAACCGTTCAACTGAGTCAACGCAAAGTGTGCCAATGCTTTTGCTTCTTCGTCTTGTTCCGGAGGGTGCAGGGGCATTTATGCCCCTCAAACCTCGCTTTATCCAGGGGCATGAATGCCCCTGCTCCCTCCGAAAGGGACATCCCAATGAAATCAGCGTGGATGAAAAGTCCCCTGGATTGTCTATACTTCCGGTGAGGACTAGTCTCATTGGCGGATGCAGGCGAAATAACAGTGCTCCTCCGCGATTGGCGGGCAGGCGATCCCGCAGCCATCGAGCACCTTTTCGAGCTTGTTTATCCGCAATTGAGGGTGATCGCCGGTGCGCTGTTCCGCGGAGAGCGGCCGGAAAACCTGCTTCAGCCAACCAGCGTCGTTAACGAGCTTTTCCTGAAGCTTATCCGTCAGCGCAGCCTGCGGTTTGAAGATCGAGAACACTTCTACAGCCTTTCCGCACGGCTCATGCGCCGAGTTCTGGTGGACCACGCGCGCTCCGAGGGAAGACAGAAGCGCGACGGTGGGATTCCAGTCCCTCTGCATCCGGATCTGGCTTGGGTCGACGCCCGCCCTGCCGAAATGATGGACCTGGACCGGGTGCTGGAAGAACTGGAGCAGCTGGATGAGCGGAAGTGCAGGATGGTTGAATTGCGGTTCTTCCTCGGGTTCACGGCCGAGGAGACAGCGGAGCTTCTCAACACCTCAAAGGCTACCGTGGATCGGGAACTGCGGTTTGTAAGGGGTTGGCTATACGACCGGCTGCATGGGGAGTAATCCTTTTTGCCTGTTTTGATCCTGGATACATTTCCAGAAGGCATGCGCATTGAAGGGTACGGGATTCATCCCGTACATGAAAAGCGAATCAAGGTCTCGGCTTTAGAAGCCACCGAGGGAATGCCGACTCCGGAGAGTATTCCCCCAGAGGCGAAAGCCCAAAAACTTGTGGAATACGATGTACGGGCTGAACAGGTTGCGTAAAAACTCTCATTCGGAAGGGTTCGTCGGTATTGGCATTTGCAGGGGCTGAAGCCCAACGTTGATTTGATTGGCTTTATTGGCCCGACTGAAGTCGTGCCCTTTTACAAAACCTTCAAAATCCCGGCTGGAGCGGGTTTTTCAAAGCCAGGTTATCGGGAGTCTCTGAGGCACTTTTCTCTCGTTTCGCGCCATCATGGTGTGGCCCTGATGACACAAGATTCCGAAAATTGGGTGCTCTTGCAGGAGCTGTTCCACCTTGCCGAGGTTACGCCGGACGCGGATCGGGAGCGGGTGCTCGCGGAAAAGTGTCCCGATGAAAAGCTGCGCCGGCGTGCGTTGAAAATCTTCTCAGCCTCGAGTCTTGAGGAGCCGGTCAAGGCCCAGCCACAGGATTCTGCCGTGGGCACCAGAATCGGGCCGTATACGCTGATACGCCACCTGGGCACAGGAGGCATCGGCGCGGTGTACCTGGTGCAACGGATGACAGGCGGGGCGTTGCAGCGGTCTGCGCTCAAGGTGCTGGCGCCGCATTCGGCCGGCCCGGGCTTCGTTGAGCGATTTCACCGCGAACAGCACATCCTGGCCTCGCTCGACCATCCAAACATTACCCGCATGTTGGACGCCGGCCTGAGTGATCGCGGCCAGCCCTACCTGGTGATGGAGTATGTGGACGGCGAGCATCTTGACACATATTGCGACACGCATAAATTGGGAATCCCCGAACGTCTGCAGTTGTTTCTGCGCGTGTGCGATGCGGTTGCCTACGCCCATCGTAGCCTGATCGTTCATCTCGACCTGAAGCCGCCGAACATCCTGGTCACAGCCGACGGCACAGTGAAGCTGCTGGACTTTGGGACCTCCAAGCTGATCCAGGCGGACAGCCGGCTGACGACTACGGTAATGGCGACGCCGGCCTATGCAAGTCCGGAGCAATTGCGCAACGAAGCGGTGACCACTTCCTGCGATATTTATGCGCTGGGAGCGATTCTCTTTGAACTGCTCGCCGGAACGCGGCCCGGCAACAAGTCGTCCGTGGCGGCGATGATTGAGCGGGCCATCAAGGAGCTGGAGCCGGAGAGATTGACAGCCGCCGTGACGGCGGAGGCTGCCGAGCAGCGAGGCGTGTCGGAGAGCCGTTTGCGCCAGATGCTGCGCGGAGACCTGGCTACGATTGTGCAGAAGTGCCTGCGGCCAAGGGCCAAAGACCGGTATCCATCCATCGATCCGCTGGCCCAGGACATCCAGCGATACCTGAAAGGCAGGCCGGTGCTGGCACGGCCGCAGACGACCCTCTACCGGGTGGGGAAGTTTGTCCGCCGCAATCGCGGAGCAGTGGCGACTGCCGTGATTGTCGTTGTGGCGCTCCTGGCGACTGTGGCCTACGCCGGGTGGCGGCAGGAGCAAGCGGTGCGCGAAGGCCAGCGGGCGTTGCGGATGCAGAACTTCATGTACCGGCTTTTCAAGCTGGCCAACTCCAATTACACGGGCAAATCTTCGGCAACGGTTCCTGAGTTTCTGGAACTGGGAGTGAAGATGTTGCCGCAGTACATCAAGAACCCGTCGGATTTGCGCGAGGCGCAGATGGGGCTGGCTGAATCGATGTACGAGAATGGCGATCTGGACAGCGCGCAGAAGGTTCTTACGGAAACAATTGCCAGCTCCAAGGCGGCAAACGACATTCCGGCGGAAGCGGAGTCGGAGGCGTTCGCAGGGAACATTGCCTACCTCAAGGGGCAGGCGGAGGCCGGCGCGACGCTGACAGCGCATGCACTCGAGCTTTCCCGTAAGTCCGGGGTGCCTCCATCTGTGAGAGCCTGGAGTGCGGGCTTCTATGCCTGGAACCGCGAAAACAACGGCTATCGCAGCGATGAAAATGTGCGCCTGTTGCAGTACGCGGCCAAGGAGTGCCGCGACAACAATCTGAGCGATCGCGAAACTGCCGATGTGTTCTATTTGTTGGGTCAGGATCTTGAATTGCGCGGCCGCCTCGACGAAGCGGAGCAGGTTTTCAACCAGACCCTTGACGTATACAGCAAGGACCCAGCGGCTTTGTGCGACCAATCGGAGGTCTACGGCGACCTGGCCTATACCAAAGAGATGCGCGGCGATGTCGAGGGCGCGCTGCCGATTTACCAGCGAGCTTACGACGGATACAAGCAATGCACGGGACCCGACAGCAGCGGCGCGCTGACCGAGCAGGAATTTCAGGCGGGTGCGTTGATGAAACTGGGGCGAGCCAAAGAAGCCCTGCCGATGATGGAGACGGCGATTCCCATCTGGAGGAAGCTGGAAGGCGGAAGTCCGGATTTTGCGGAGCCGCTCTATTTTCTCTCCAAAGCTTATGTGCAAACGGGCCACTTTGAGGAGGCGGAGAGAGGCGCCAGGGAAATGATGGCGGTACAAGAGGGAAAGGTAGCCGCGACCGATCGGCGCTTTGGCGCGACACACATGATCTGGGCCGAGGCGCTCGCTGGGCAGCGCAAATATGCTGAAGCGTTGCCACACGCCCAGATGGCGGAAAAGCTGCTGGCGAATTCAGTTTCTCCTGGTGCGAAGCTGATGAGTGCCGAGGCGCACCAGGTGCTGGTGGATGTGCAGGCAAAAGTGCATTGATCAGAGCTTGTTTCGAGAATCGGCACTGTGTCAGGGCACGACTTTAGTCGTGCCGAAAATGGGCGGTTAAAGGGTGGGTTTCAACCCCTGCGGGATGAAGAAATCCGCGAGCAGGCCGCCCCCAGGAGGACCGGTCATGAGCGCTGGACTAACGATCCAGAAGTCGTGACTCACGTGCCGGTTGCATAAAGCTTTTTGGTAAGAAGGAGAATCATGCGAACTCTGGTTTATACAGCTCCACACGAGGTCACTTTGGAAGATCGACCGCATTCCCGGCCTGCCGCGGGAGAATGCGAGATCGCGGTTGCGGCCGCCGGCATCTGCGGCTCCGATATTTCCGGTTTTCTTGGGCACAGCCGCCGCCGTATTCCCCCATTGGTGCTGGGGCACGAACTTGTGGGACGCCGGACGTCGGACGGCGAGCGTGTGGTGGCGAATCCGCTTATCAGTTGCGGCCGCTGCACAGCCTGCCTGAGCGGTGCGCAAAATTTATGTGAAAGCTGGCGGCTGCTGGGGATGGATCAGACGGATGGCTGCTACCAGGAGTACGTCAATGTCCCGGAGACACAGGTCTACGAAATCCCCGACGAGTTGAGCGATGCGCAGGCGGTGGTTGCCGAACCGCTGGCAAACATCGTCCACCTGTTTCGGATAGCCGCGCCGTTGCCGTTCTTCCGCATGGGAATTGTGGGCGGAGGGACCATGGGTTCGCTTGCGCTGCTCACAGCCAAGCGTTTGGGCGTTCACGATGTACTCGTCCAGGATGTGAGTGAGGTGCGCCTGGCCGCAGTGCGCAAAATGGGCGCGACACTGGCGGCGAACGTCGGTACGGAGACGGGCCGCGAGGATGCAAAGCGGTTTGCGGGGCGCGGGCTTGACCTGGTACTTGACGCTTCGGGGGTAGGACCTGCGCGGCAGGCTGCATTCGATCTGTGCAGGCCGGGCGGCCTGGTGGTGCTGCTGGGAATGGGGCAGGAACGCAGCGAGATCGACTTTGTGACCAGCATCCGCAAGGAACATCGTGTGTCGATGTCGTTTGCGTATACGCCTGCGGACTTTGCGCTGTCCCTGAAGCTGCTCACAGAGGGCGAAATCGATCTGCGCCCCTGGACCGCGGAGTTGCCGCTGGAAGAAGGCCAGCAGGCTTTCGATCGGATGACAAAAACGCCGGGTGACACCCTGAAGATGGTGCTGAGAGTAAGCAGGAGCAGCCAGCATCCCCGCGTCTAGTTACAGATCCAACGAACTCCATGAAGTATCGGCACTACACACGAAGGCTTCCGATCAAAGAGTCTCTACGGCGTTGATTCTGGTCGACACTTCGACGACCAGGGCTTCCAGATCGGTATGGAACGACCTTCGCTCACGAGCGGGTAGTTCCTCCAGCAGATCGGCAAAGGATGTCACCTCGCACCCTGGGAATGCGAAGAATCCTGCAGTGTCCGCCAGCCTGCAACTGACCTTGATCAATTCAGCCATGCTCCAGACACCATCGGCGCGGCGCGGCGAGTGATGCTCCGAGACGATGGGATCGAAGTCGGAAGGCAGCTTCCAATCCGCGATAAGGTGTGCTCCCGCCTGGCAGTGATCGCATCCGAATAACTCAACCTCGAGAGGCAGGATGCTGGCTCCCGACCCCTTGTGCTTCGCCAGTAGATCGGCATACTCCTTCGGCTTGATTACGGCTAGCGCCAGACGCCCCATATCGTGCAGCACGCCGGAGGTGTAGGCGGTGTCCTTATCCATGAAACCTGCCGATGCAAGCTGCTCCGCGATCATGCCGCAGGCCAGGTTGTGCCGCCAGACATTGCGGATCACCGGATTGCTGAGAGACTTGCCGAGGTAAGACCTGACTCCCACGGTGAGACACATTCCCTGCAAGTGACTGGCGCCCAGCACCGCGATGGCCTGGAGGATGGAGTGTGCGGGAAAGCGAGGTGCATAAACCAGGGAATTTGCGATGGTGAGAACTTCGCTCGCGAAAGCGGCGTCAGAGGAGATGAGATCGCTCAACTGGTGAAGCTGCACCTTCTCGTTGTTGATCAGCTGGAGTACCCGAATCGCGACTTGCGGAAACGGAGGGAGGCGCAGATGAGCCCATGGTGGGCGAGACGCCACGTTTCTTTGCGTTTCGATACTCAAGTTCACAGTCTCCATTGAACAAATCGATGGTTTCGATACCGTATGGCGTTTGCGGCGGAAGCGTTTCTCTCGACCGCCGAGAATTGTTCGTGCATTTTGCTAGTCTCTTCTTCGGCATAATGCGTGATTTTGTACAACAGATACTCTGCCGGGAGTCTCGTAAAAGGAGGTTAACGGTGTTTCATTACAAGCAGTTCCATTTTGGTCCGCGCAGAGCCGCCTTTCGTTGGAGGCGGAGGAGATACGATGAAGGTGGAGCGAAAGATGGCAAGGATTCTGGATGGTGCGGCGATTGCCGCAGCAATCAAAGAAGAAGTGGCGGAGGAAGTACGCGGGCTGGCCACCAAGGGAATTAAGCCAGGACTGGCGGCGGTGCTGGTGGGCCATGTGCCGGCGTCGGAGATTTATGTCCGCAGCAAGGTGCAGACCTGTGCCGACCTGGGTTTCTACAGCGAACTAATTACCCCACCGGACACCGCGACGACCGAAGAGATGCTCGACCTGGTACGCAGCCTGAACGACCGTGACGAAATTGACGGCATTCTGATCCAGTTGCCGCTTCCGGCGCAGGTGGATACCAAGGCGCTGCTTGATGCCGTTGACCCAGACAAAGATGTGGATGGATTTCACCCGGTGAATGCGGGGCGTCTGCAAGCGGGAAGGCCAGCGCTGGCGCCGTGTACACCGGCTGGAGTCATTGAGATTTTGAAACGCAGCGGGATACCCATTTCCGGACAAAATGCAGTCGTAGTAGGGCGAAGCGACATCGTGGGCAAACCTGCGGCGATGCTGCTGCTGCACCAGAATGCTACTGTGACAATCTGCCACTCCAAGACGCGCGATCTAGGCGCTGTGACGCGCGAGGCCGACATCCTCGTGGCCGCAATCGGGCGGCCGGGACTCATTACGGCGGAGATGGTGAAGCCGGACGCGACAATCATCGATGTGGGCATCAACCGCATCACGGATCGCGCCGAGTTCGATCGCTATTTTGCCGGTAATGCCAAGCGCGAAGCGGCTTTTGCGAAGAGGGGCTCGACGATTGTCGGCGATGTCCATCCAAAGGCATTCGAGCTGGCTGGCGCATACACGCCGGTGCCTGGCGGAGTGGGTCCGTTGACCATTGCCATGCTGATGGCGAACACGGTGCGTGCGGCGAAGATGCGGCGGGGGCTGTGATCTCAAGCCAGGAGGCGGAATGACCAGCGAGAGCGTCCTAGTGCCGAATTCCATTGAGAATCAGATCTTTCTGGTTCGCGACCGGAAGGTCCTTCTCGACTCCGACCTCGCAAAGCTGTATGGCGCAGAAGTCCGGACGCTTAATCAGGCGGTCAAGCGGAACGAGGATCGTTTCCCCCCCGATTTTGTCTTTCAACTCACGGCGGAAGAGAACGAAGCTTTGAGATCACAAATTGTGATCTCAAAGAGCAGGCGTGGAGGCCGTCGCTACGCGCCCTATGCCTTTACCGAGCACGGAACCATCATGGCTGCCAGCGTACTCAACTCCCCGCGTGCGGTAGAGATGAGCATCTACGTGGTTCGCGCCTTCCTGCGACTGCGTGAGACGCTCGCCACTCACAAGGAGCTCGCCGCCAAACTTGCCGAGTTGGAGCAACGGCTGGAGACGCACGACCACAGAATTGTGGAGATCGTCAAAGCGATCCATGTGCTTGCGATGCCGCCGAAAAAACCAGCCCGGCAGATCGGCTTCCGCCCCGATGCGGTTTCAAAGCCGAAAATGCTGGAAGCCAACACTGCGCGTGTGGCGAAGATGCGGCGGGGGCCTTAATCCATGCTGCGAGTGGGACTGACAGGTGGTCTGGGTAGCGGGAAAAGCACGGTCGCGGGCTATCTGCGTGACCTGGGTGCGCAAGTGATTGAGGCCGATGAGCTTGGGCGGGCTCTGATGGAGCCGGGACAGCTTGTTTTCGACGAAATTGTGCGTGCATTTGGGCCCGAGGTCGTTGCTTCGGACGGCCGGTTAAATCGAGCGCGGCTTGCCGAACTGGCGTTCCAGGGCGGTCGAATCAACGAATTGAATGCGATTGTGCATCCGGCGGTGATTGCGGCGCAACGCGAATGGATGAACGAAGTTTTTGCGCGTGACCCGGCGGCGGTGGCTGTAGTTGAATCAGCGTTGATTTTTGAGGTCGAGCGGGATGCGCGGGCTCGGCGCGAAAAAGAAAGTGTGCTGGCCGACTGGCGACGCCGCATCCAACGCGTGGTCGTAGTGACCGCGCCGGACGAGGTGAAGATCGCCCGCTATGCGGCGCGGGTAAGTGCAGATGGCGTCCACCGCGAGGCCGCCGCAGCCGATGCAAAGCTGAGGCTGCGACATCAGATTCCCGATGCGGAGAAGGCAGCGCGTGCGGACTATGTTTTGGAAAACACGGGAGATAGAGATTCACTGCACGCACAGGTCGTTGCCCTCTGGCAGCGCCTCAAGGAAGAAAGCAACGCATTGCTCAGCGGCGAATCTTTAGAATAGAGGACAGCGGTGGTGTGCCTTCCCCAATGGACCACGGAACAGGGGCAGCCGGCACGCCGTATCTGTATCAGGAAGGTTATTCAGGTCGAAAAAGCCATGAAACTGCGCGTGATTGTTCTTGTCGTCCTGCTGGTGGGCGGATTCTGTTACCTCACCACGCATTGGCCCAGCAGCCTTGCTCGTTCTTCAGCAAGCCGTTTGTCGTTGCCTGGAGTGGTGCACAATGTTGCGCCTGGGCTCGAACTGACCGAGGCGGATGCCGCACCGTCCTACGATGCCGAAGAGCAGAACAATATTGCTGTTTACAAGCGCGTGCTCCCTTCGGTCGTGAACATTACTTCGACCACGCTTGTCTTCAACTTCTTCTACGGCACTGTCCCGCAGCAGGGCCAGGGCTCAGGATTTGTTCTGGACCGCGCAGGCCACGTGCTCACCAACTACCATGTCGTCGCGGGTGCCAAAGACAGCGGCATAAAGGTGCAACTGAGCAACAAGCGCGGCTACTCGGCTCACATTGTCGGAACGGACAAAGTGCACGATCTGGCGCTGCTTCAAATTGACGCGCCGAATCTGGAACCTGTCACGCTGGCTGACTCGGGCGGGCTTTCCGTCGGCCAGAAAGTCTATGCCATTGGAAACCCATTCGGCCTGAGCGGCACCATGACGCGCGGCATTATCAGCTCCATCCGCTCCATTCGCGGGTCAGAGGGCGCGCCGATCGAGGATGCGATTCAGACGGATGCGGCGATCAATCCTGGGAACTCCGGTGGGCCGCTGTTGAATTCGCGTGGCGAGGTGATCGGCATCAACACGATGATTGCTTCGAATGGCGCTGAGCAGAGCTCTGGGATTGGATTTGCGATCCCGATCAACACGGCGAAGGCTGTTCTTGCGGACCTGACGCGCTATGGAAAGGTCAAGCGGCCCTCGCTGGGTATTGTTTCTTACGGCATTGGACCTGACTTGGCCTCACAGATGGGGCTCGCGGCGGATTCAGGCGTGCTGATCCAAAAAGTGATTCCGGGCGGCGCGGCTGATCGGGCGGGCCTCAAAGGCGGCAACCAGCAGGCCTACGTAGGGAACATGCCGATCATGCTCGGCGGCGACCTGATCGTCGCTGTGGATGGTCAGCAAGTCACCGATCCCGACGACATCAACGCGTTGATGAACAAGCACCAGGCCGGGGACACAATCAGCGTAACCATCTATCGAGGCAGGAAGCAGATCACGATCAAGCTGATTCTAGGGGAAGCACACGACCAGAGCACGTAAAATGTCCGCTCGCCGATAAATACAGGGGTAGTGTGGGCCGCTTCGATATTCGAGCGGCCCGCACTTTTTTGCAGGGTCGCCTAGAAGCCGGCAAGGATCTGATTATGCAGTAATTGCTCGACCTGAACGCGCGCAACCGGAAGCGGTTCCCCGTAGTGGGCCGACACGAGTTGGGCGGATTGAGATGGATCCAGAAATGGCTCGACCTTCGCCAGCTTGATGGTGGATTGTCCGGCCATCTGCGCCACGGCAGCCTTGGTTGAAACCGACTGAACCAGCGCGAGCATCGCTGTCACCACAGTTGCGACTGCCTGAACCGCGGACAGAGCGTGCTTCTGGCTCGCCGGGTCCACGATCTTTGCGGTCTGCAGCAAAGAAGCATTTACCTGCTGTTGAAATGTCACAATCTGGTTCTGGATTAGTGCCAGCACGCCGGCAGTGGGATTAGCCAGGTAGGCTTTTGCTTGGGTTACGAGCAGGTTTGAGGCGACGTCAAATCCTGCCGTGGCTGCGATGAAGATGGGCGCGTCCACAGGCGCCAGCAAGGCAGCGGTGGTGTCCACCGTGGCTACGGCGCTCTGCAAAGCGGGTGTCCAGTTCACAATGTCCTGGGCCACGGTTGTGCCGGAACAGCCACCGAGATAAGGCAGTTGAAGCAGCAATGCGGTCAGCGCCCATGCGCCAAGTTTGGTGGTTGCGTTCACCGGGGAAGCGGCGCTGCTCTGAAGCTGACCAGGGTCCTTGGCCAGCAGCCCGAGAAGAGTGGTCGCGATGGCGCTGATGAGCATGATCACAGTGCCGGTGCCGGCATGCCCCAGGTTGACGCCTTGTTGAGAAAGAGTAGCGGCGACAGTGACAGTGGCGATCAGCAAGCCGGTGATCGAAGTCTTGGGGTGGTTCCAGACGTTTGAAAGGGTGTTCATGCAGGATGCTCCTTGGGTAGAAACGGGCAGCACAGGCCGCCCTGGGTTGACGATTGTGGTGTCGAAGACGACGAGGGCTCCCGTGCCGAATAAGCCGGGACTCGCCCGCGGCGGCGGCGTGATCCGTAGTGGACCAGCCCGCCGGCTCGGGTTTTGCCGCTCCCAGCTCTGGAAGTTGCCGTGGTTTCGGTCTGGATTCCAGTGGAGAGTCCGTGCGCTCCAGACAGAAACGGTCCCGCGCCCCGGCGCCATCCGCCAATTTCGGGAGGGCGTGCTCATTCGCCCGGCGCGGTGTTTCCGTTCTCTGTCTGGCTATCTATAAGGGTAGGGAAACGGCTGGTATTGGACTGCAAAAGTCCATCTAGAAAAAACTATTTAGAATCAGCAATTTACGAATTCGTCTTGAGATTTATGGGTTGACAAATATCTAGGCAGACTCACGAGGGACGAACCGCCGCCCGCGAATCTTATATTCTCCACTCGCGACGCGCGCGATGGCCTCGCTATAAGCGAGATGCTCTTCCGCCAGAATTCGGGCGGAAAGCGAGTGGGCGTCGTCGGAATCGAGTACCGGGATGGCGCGTTGAAGAATAATCACGCCGTGGTCCAGATGCTCGTCGACAAAATGCACGGTGCAGCCAGCCACGTTTACGCCGTAGTCGAAGGCCTGCTGTTGCGCCTCCAGGCCGGGGAAAGCCGGCAAGAGCGATGGGTGTATGTTGATGATTCGATTTGGGAAAGCGGCAACGAACTCGGGGGATAACAAGCGCATGTACCCGGCAAGGCAGACCAGATCGACGTCGTGGGCGCGGAGTGTGCCGATAACGTCGGTGTCGTGGTCCACGCGGGATCGGCCTTTGGAAACGAGCGTCGTATGCGGCAGACCGAGTTCAGTCGCAGCGTAGACTCCGGGAGCATCAGCCAAGTTTGAAATGACCACAGCGATTTCAACGCCGCGCAGCCGGCCTTCGCGAATTGATTGAGCGATAGCGAGAAAATTGGAGCCGCGGCCCGAGAGCAGGATTCCGAGGCGAATTGGCCGATCTTTCGAAGCGTACTCCAAACTACCCCTCAGGGGCTAAAGCCCCGCCCTTTTTTTGGTCCGAATGTACGGGCTGAAGCCCGTACCCTTCAAAACGCAGATCCTCCAACGGAATCCTACGTGTACTGCACGTGCCGGTCGCCTTTCACGATGCGGCCGACCACATGGAACTTCTCTTCGGCGCGATCCAATATCGTCTTGGCGCGAGCGAATTTTGCGGCGGGAATCACAGCGATCAGCCCGATGCCCATATTGAACGTCCGCATCATCTCTTCCTGCGAGACCTGGCCGAGCGTGCGGAGATGCTCAAAGATCGGCAGTACCGGCCACGAGCCGATTTCCACCTGCGCTCCAGTCGTTTTTGGCAGGATGCGAGGCAAATTCTCCGAAATGCCGCCGCCCGTAATGTGTGCCATGCCGACCGTAACCCCCGCCGTAGCAAGCTTTTGAATAACCGAAAGATAGCTGCGGTGAGTCTTCATCAGCGCGGCGCCCGCCTTGTCCTTTATCGCGGAGACATACTGGGTAGGCTTATACCCCGCGACTTCAAACAGCAACTTGCGCGCCAGCGAGTAGCCGTTGGTGTGCAGGCCTGTAGACGGCAACCCGATCAGCACGTCTCCCGGCTTGATATTTGCCCCCGTAATCATCTTTTCGCGGTCCACGCAGCCGACGATAAAACCAGCCAGATCGTATTCGCCATCCGCATAGAACCCGGGCATCTGCGCAGTTTCCCCGCCGATGAGCGCGCAGCCGTTGGCCTTGCAGGCATCGGCGAGACCTGCGACTACAGACTCTGTAACTTCAGGGTCAAGCCGGCCTGTGGCCAGATAATCCAGGAAAAACAGCGGAACCGCACCCTGCACGGCGATGTCGTTCACACAGTGGTTCACCAGGTCAGCGCCAACCGTGTGGTGCATGCCCAGTTCGAATGCGATTTTCAGCTTGGTTCCAACGCCGTCGGCCGAGCTGACCAGGATCGGAGCCTTCCATCGCTGCAGGTCGAGCCGAAAGAGTGCGCCGAAACCTCCGATACCCCCTAACACATTGCGATTGAAGGTCTTCTGCGCCAGGTACTTGATGCGTTCCTTGGCGCGGTCGCCACTGCTGATGTCAACGCCGGCGTCGGCGTAGGTCACGGATTTGGATTTGGGTTCGTCTGGCACTTGTGAGGGCTTTCTGCGGATAAAGTATCTGGCGGTTGGACGGGCCGGAAAGGAAGATTCTAGCAGGATTTTCAAGGCCAAAAAGTTCATTCAGCAGTCCGACTCCTGTCCTTCCAGAGCCGGTCGCAAGAAAAATGACAAGTCAGCTTGACATCTATGCGGTGTAAAGTTACTCTGTCTTTGGAAAGCAAACTTTACATGACGCCCACAATCTTGAATCACGTCAAGGAACTCCGCACCGCCAAAGGATGGACGCAGGAGCAGTTGGCACAAGCTACAGGTGTATCCCGCCAGAGCATCAACTCCATCGAACGCAATCGTTATGTACCCAGCCTGGAGCTGGCCCTCATCTTCGCTCGCCTCTTCGGCTGTTCCACCGACCAAATCTTCCGCCTGGAGAACGAAAAATGACTCATCCCATCCTCAGCAGAATCCCTTTCCTCGGCAAACTCGTCGATGAACGCTTTCTCGAGCACCGCCGCCGCTCCAGCAGTCTGGCCGGGATCATCAGCGCCTGCCTCGCTGTCTGCCTCTTCGAATATCGCTACTTCTTCGACCACGTCTGGAGTTGGGACCTGTTCAGCCTCGCCATTGTTTTTGTAGTGATCAAGATGTCCATGTTTGCGTGGTATCGCTTCAACGACTGACCTTACGGGGGATTTCACATGTGCCTTTCAATTCGCCAAATGGACTCCAAGTCAAGGCGTTTCATGGCCATCGGTAATTTATGTCTGGCCGTCGGCCTTTCCTTGCACCTTTTCATCCAACCATCCGGACAAACGGCAAAGAACTGGCTTGAGGGGGTGTATGGCCTGCTGATCGGCATATACATCGGAATCAGCCTTTTCGGCCTCGTCCAGGTCCGTCGTTCTCGCATAGCGGCACCGGATCAGCTATAGAAACCGCGCGCGTTCTTCGGTTGTTGGAATCGGACAGCCATCCAGGTGTCCCCAGATGCGGTAGCGCCAGCGGGCAACCAGCCGATAGCCCAAGTCGCGCAGCGGGCGTGGAATGAGCTGAAAGCACGCGGCGAACGCTGGCCAGGGTGCCGGAAGCTGGCGCAGAATCGCCAGAACCGCATCGGACCGGACCAGCAGCCGCTCCTCTGGAGTGTCTAAAGCCTGCGCAACCAGGATCGTGCCCGAGTTTCCCGTAGCGATGTCCGGATCGAAGCCATGACGGACCAGCAGCCCCGCGATTAAAGGCGAATCGGACGCCACGAAGCGCAACCGGTCCTGTCGATCGTGCCGCAGAAACCAGCGCACCGAGAGGTTGCAGAATCCGCAAAGGCCGTCAAAGATGACCAGCAGCCGCGCGCCGATATTGTCGAGATCGTTCACACCTATCGAGATGACAGCATAGAGTATCGCGATTCAATTCAGCCCGAACCAAACACCCTTCTATACTGAAGCCACTATGAGTTCGCAAACAGCAGCACCCGTCCGCACCCGTTCGCAGGCACTTCAGCAGCGCGCCGAGCGCTTTTTCCCTGGCGGCGTCAACTCGCCCGTGCGGGCATTCAAGGCGGTAGGTGGTGCGCCACCGTTTGTCGAGCGTGCCGAGGGCGCCTATCTTTGCGACGCCGACGGAAATCGCTATATCGACTACTTCGGCTCCTGGGGGCCAATGATCCTGGGGCACGCATTTCCGCCGGTGGTTGAGGCGATCGAGCGTGCCGCGCGGAATTCGGCGAGCTTCGGCGCTTCCACGGCCGCCGAGGCCGACCTGGCGGAGCGTGTGATTGCCTGCTACCCGGCTATTGAAAAGATGCGGTTTGTGAGCTCCGGCACCGAGGCAACCATGTCGGCGATTCGGCTAGCGCGCGCTGCCACCGGCCGCAAGATCATCGTGAAATTCGAAGGCTGCTATCACGGCCACGCAGACGGGCTGCTAGTGAAAGCTGGATCGGGCGTGGCTACGTTTGGCATCCCCGGCTCGGCAGGCGTGCCGGAGGAAATCGCCGGGCTCACTCTGGCGCTGCCCTACAACGACCTGGGCGCGGTTAGAGCCGCTTTCGCCGCACATCCCGGCGCAATTGCCGCCGTGATTCTCGAGCCGGTAGTAGGAAACGCAGGCTGCATTGCACCAGCCGCCGGCTACCTCGCAGGCCTCAGAGCCATCACCGCCCGTGAGGGAACTCTGCTGATTGCCGACGAAGTGATGTGCGGATTCCGCGTTGCTTTAGGCGGCGCGTTAGAGCTTTACGGGTTCGACGCCGACCTCGTAACGCTCGGCAAGATCGTGGGCGGCGGTTTACCGGTGGGTGTCTTTGGCGGGAAGCAGAAGCTGATGGACCAGCTGGCGCCGCTCGGCCCGGTCTACCAGGCTGGAACACTGAGCGGAAATCCGCTGGCGATGGCGGCGGGCATTGCGACCGTTGGCTATCTTCAGGAGCACGCGGACGAGATCTATCCGAAGATCGAAGCAACCTCGAAGGCCGTTGCGGAGGGTGTTTCCTCCGAGGCTGCGAAGGCAGGCGTTCCGCTAACCCTGAACCGCGTAGGAGCGATGTGGACATGGTTTTTTACGCCAGGCCCAGTGACGGACTACGACGGTGCAGCCAAATCCGACACGACTGCCTTTGGTCATTTTCACCGCGCCATGCTCGACCAGGGCGTGTGGCTTCCGCCCTCCCAATTTGAAGCCGCATTTCTCGGAACAGCGCACAAAGAAGCAGAGGTAAGAGCAACGATCGTTGCAGCGCGAAATGCATTTCAAGCTGTGATTGCCGGCCACGCCTAAGTCGTAAATCGAAGATTCCAGAGGGAGCAGGGGGTTTCAACCCCCTGAAAGTTGGGGAATGAACGCGGCCCTTAGATGGGATTAGACGGCTTGGTCTCGCGAATCAGACTAATCTGTTCGCATCTTTTTGCCAAAGTGCAGTTTTCTACCCTTCGGACCTCTGAGCGATTTTCACCCCAAAACTCGTACAAACATGAGCGGAACGACCGTACAATTTCCCCATGTTGACACTACGCATTCTTCTCGTCGCCCTGGCTCT
>JBELAI010000087.1:0-20721 GCA_049508975.1 Occallatibacter sp.
CCCGGCAAGAACGTGGTAGCCAACCTGACCTATGCCATCTCGCCCAAGATCGTCAACGAATTCGAATTCGTGTACGCGCAGGGCACTTACTTTTCTCAATTCGAGGCCAACCAGTTCGCCAATAATGCAACGGCCTATTCGGCCTTGCAGCCCAACACGCAGAAGTACAACGATCCATATGGCCGCATGCCCGCTGTATCCATTCAAGGCATTCAGGGCTTCTCAGCCGGCTCAACCCCGTGGCACGAGCGCAATCTGGATCGAAGCTACTTCGACAATCTGTCCCTGTCCTATGGCAAACACACGCTGCGCATGGGCTTCGAGCTTCAACAGATGATCAAGACGGAGAACGCCGTGAACGGCGAGGCTGGCTTCACCTTCCAGGCGCCATTTTCGGGCGGGGACGCGTCTTCGTTCGCAACGGCCAATTTCCTGCTTGGTAACTCGTCGGTCTATAGTCAGGCCAGCCGCGACATCATTCCAGACCTCAACTACTACAACACTGAAGCGTATTTGCAGGACGACTGGAAGCTCAACCAGAAGTTGACCCTGAACTTGGGCGTCCGTTGGAGCGCCCTGCCGTCGCCCTCGGATACGAAGAACACTCTGTCCAACTTCGACCCCGACAAGTACAGCTCGCTGCTGGCTCCGCAAATTGATGCCAACGGCAATTTCGTCGCAGGCCAAGCCATCGGCGGGTATGCGCTGGTTGCCAATACGTACGCCAATGGCCTGATCTTCCCGCAGGGAGAGGCCTGCACCGCGGCGCAAGCCATCGCTCCTCAGGTTCAGTGCTCGCCCTACGGAAAGACCATCAATCCTAACTCCAACGCAAACTTCGCACCGCGCGTCGGTTTTGCTTATAACCCCGACGGCCGTGGTAAGACCTCGATCCGCGGCGGATTCGGCGCTTTCTATGACCGCACGCTGAACGGAATCTTCGAACAGAACGCTTTTTGGAATCCGCCTCTGACGCAGACGGAAACCGTCAACAATGGCTCCTTTGACAACTACACGGCCGGTTCATTGCCCGGCCCGGATCTGTCTCCCAACGGCGGACTTGGCGTAACAGGAACTCCTACGTTCAAGGTTCCCAACTACTTCGACTACAACCTCACCGTGGAGCACCAGATTCTGCCCACCACGGTGATTTCCGCAGCTTATGTCGGCAGCGAAGCTCGCCATCAACTCGGCGAACTTGACCTCAACCAGCCAACTTTGGCTGCGAGAATCGCCAATCCTAACGCCAACGTCAATGCGATCCGCCCCTATTTGGGGTATGGGTACTTCAGGGCCAAGGAAGCGGCATTCACCAGCAATTACAACTCGCTGCAACTCGATCTTCAACACCAGGCCCATGGCTTGGCGCTGAACGTGGCTTACACCTATTCGAAGTCGCTGACCACCAACTCCAACGACCGTGGCACGGCAACCACCGACACCTACAACCCGAAGATGGACTACGGCCCGTCTTCGTTCAACGTGCCGCAGATGCTGGTCTTCAACTACGTTTACAACCTGCCCTTCTTCAAAGAGCAGCACGGTCCCGAGGGCTTGTTGCTGGGCGGCTGGGAGTTTTCAGGTATCACCACGATAGTCTCTGGCACCTCCTTCAACGTCGTCCAAGGTGGAGACCCGTTTGCTGTCGGCACCAACGGCGGCTTAGGCATCAACAACATCGACGGAGACAAGTCCGCGCGCCCTAACCAGATCGCCCCTGTCACCATGCCGAAGACACCTTCCCAATGGTTCTCCACCGCCTCCTATGCACCCGCCGTTGGCCAATTCGGTAGCACGCGCGTTGGCTCGCTGCTGGGCCCAGGGATGGATAAGTGGGATATGGCCCTGGCCAAGACCACAAAAATTGGAGAGCATGTAGCCTTCCAACTGCGCGTCGAGGCCTTCGACATCTTCAACCATCCGAACTTCTCCGGCGTCGATAGCAACATCGGCGACGCCATCTCGACAGCCAATGGAGTAACAACCGGCTTCGGCACGATCAACGGCGACCACGAGCCGCGCATTCTGCAGATGGGTGGAAAGGTCACCTTCTAGGAAATTCGGTTGAATGCCGCATAACAAAAGGCCGGGGCGAAAGCCTCGGCCTTTGCAATTCGAAAGACTCCACTCACTTGCGCGATTAAATTTGTCCTGCAATTACTTGTTCGCCGGCGCGGTCGTGCGCTTCTCAGAAGAACCGGTCGCGTGTGGATCTTTGGACATCGCTTTGAGAAGTCCTTCATCGGCCGCCTGATTGAGACTCTTCGCCTTTTCGAATTCCGCAGTGGCCTCGCTTGCCTTTCCCAGCGAACGGTAAAGCCGCCCAAGCCGCCAGTGAGCATTCACATCGTCAGGTTTCAGCGCGATGGCTCTCTTGAACTCCGCGAGTGCATCCTGACTGCGGTCGGCCGCCGCATACACACTTCCCAGGTCCACGTGCCCCATGGCGCTTTTCGGATTCAACTTCACCAGCTTCTCAAGCAACGGTCTGGCGTCTTCCATGCGATTCATTTGAATTTCAGAATCGGCCAGATAGAGCATGGCCTGCAAGTGTTCCGGATCGTTGTCGAGCTCGGCTTGAAACTGTTGTGCGGCCTCCTCAGTCTGGCCCTGCATCCATAATAGGTAGCCCAGACCGAAGTGTACGTTTGGCTCTTTGGGATTGGCCAGGA
Organism: Occallatibacter sp.; assembly: GCA_049508975.1. Taxonomy (GTDB): domain Bacteria; phylum Acidobacteriota; class Terriglobia; order Terriglobales; family Acidobacteriaceae; genus Telmatobacter. The sequence continues at coordinate 2,673 of JBELAI010000087.1, forward strand.
CCGCGGAGCGAAACTCCCGCGTGGCTCCAAACCTGTCCTTCATTTCGTCCAGCGCTTCGCCAACCAGCATGTCGGCTTCCGCAGAATCTGCGTTCAGTGCGACCATTTGGTGAAACACATCCAGAACGCATTGATACTGCTTCGATAACAGGCAACTGTGCGCCAATGTCAGAAGCAGTGTCAGGTTATCTTTATCGCGGTCCGCAGCCGCTCTTAGAAAGGGAATCGCCGCGGGGTATTCACCGAGTCCGAAATACGACATGCCGATAAGAACATTGAGTCGCTGTGTCTCCTCAACATTTTTCGCCGCCGCTTTGAGCAACGGCGTGAAGGCTTGAATGGCCGGTCGGTATTGGCCATCTTTAAAGAGAGCGAGCCCCATGTTCAAGCGCAGACCGGGCATGGTCGGGCTCAGCGCTATAGCCTTGCGGTAAAATGCAATGGCCTCGGGATAGTGCTCCTGGCGAGATTCAAGAAGGCCGAGGTGGGCCAAGGGCTCTGGATTCGATGGTTGAGTTTTGTATATTGCCTTCCAGGCTTCTTCAGCCTCGGCTGACTTTCCCTGCTGCTCCAGTGAAACAGCTGCCTGTTCCGCAGGTGTCTGAGCCCATACCGGCGCGCTCCAACTAGCCATCGCGAGAAGAAGCGTGCCAGCCATTGCGCGCACAAGCATTTGTCCCACATTCGTCTCCTTCTGAATTCTCTCTTGCGGATGGCACCGCGCGCAACCCGCATTACCGTTTGCGAAGATGTTAGATTGAAGTTAGAAACGCAGAGTCTTATCGCCGCCGGTCAATCAAGAGCGATCATCGAATGCCGAGGGGAAGTTGCATGGGATTGAATACGCTGGACCTCATTGTGATCGTCGCGTATCTCGCGGGGGTCACATTGTTCGGCCTGCGCTTTCGCGGCAAGCAGAGAACCCTGAAAAACTACTTCCTTGCGGATAACACAATTCCATGGTGGGCAATCTCCCTGTCAATAGTGGCGGCGGAGACAAGCACCTTGACAATTATCAGCGTTCCGGCGTTGGCATACGAAAAGGACTTCCGTTTCCTGCAATGGATTATTGGCTACATTGTCGGTCGCGTCATTGTCAGCTTTGTCCTGATCCCACAATATTTTCGTGGCCAATTGGTAACTGCCTATCAGCTGATCGAGCGGCGATTTGGCGGAGGGTTGCGCTCGCTCACTGCGGGACTGTTTCTGGTAACACGCGCGGCTGCCGAAGGGGTTAGAGTCTTTGCAGTCGCAATTGTAATTCGAGTTGCCTTGGGCGGCGTGCTATCGGGCCTGAGCGACTTCGAGCGGGACTTTACAGCCATAGCGATTGTCACTCTATTGACGCTGGTGTACACCTTTGAAGGTGGTATGACTGCAGTTATCTGGACCGATGTTGTTCAGCTCTCGGTTTACCTGACTGGAACACTGGTGGCAGCATACTCAATTCTGCATGCTGTGCCCGGAGGTTGGACGGCATTTCACACGATTGCCGGAAACGCGGACAAATTCCGAATGATTGACACAAGCTGGAATCTCTCTGCGACCTATACCTTGTGGGCAGGCATAATTGGCGGTGCGTTCTTTACGACGGCAAGCCACGGAACTGACCAGCTTATTGTGCAGCGGCTGCTCTCTGCACGGAACGCGCGGCAAGCGAAGATGGCATTGATTTCGAGCGGAGTAACGGTATTGTTAATGTTTTCGATCTTTCTCATGATCGGCGCCATGTTATTTGTGTTTTATAAGTTGTTTCCGCCAGACGTACCTTTCGCGCGAACCGATATGATATTTCCCACCTATATTGCTTCGCGATTGACGCATGGAGTTGGCGGCTTGCTGATCTCTGCAATCCTGGCGGCTGCCATGTCGAATCTGAGTGCCGCGCTGAACTCCCTTTCCTCGACCACCATCGTGGATTTTTATGCACGGATCTCTCCGCTTTCCACGGAAGAGCGCCGCGTAAGGCTTTCACGCATGGCGACGCTCGGGTGGGGGCTGCTTCTATTCGGATTGGCATTGCTCGCGCGCAATGGGGGCAAGGTCCTGGAGATGGGACTGTCGATTGCATCGGTTGCATACGGATCGCTGCTCGGAGTCTTCCTCCTCGGAGTGCTGACGAAACGGGCGTCGGAGCGTGGGGCGATGCTGGGGATGGTATTCGGATTTGTGTTCAACCTTTATCTATGGTTGTTTACCGGTATTGCGTTTACCTGGTACGTTGTCATGGGTAGCACAATAACCTTTGTTGCTGGCTACAGCGCAAGCTGGCTGATGCCCCGGAAGGTTGTGTTGCAGGCGACTTTTGAATCGGTGCAAGGTGGATAAAGACATGTTGAGGCAACCTGTCATGCGTGGATGGACGACCGGGCTAGTTACGCATGGAAGTCTTCGTTCAGTGTCGTTGTTTGTAGTTCTAATGGCCTGTCTTCTTCCTATGTTTGGATTCGCGCAGTCACCTGCGCTAGATAACTACGCGGGTTTTAAGACCGTAGACGCAATCGTCGGGAAGGCTGTTGCCGAGGGAAATATTCCCGGCGCGGTTCTGCTGGTTGGACACAATGGCAAGGTCGTTCATCGCAAGGCCTTCGGCTCAAGATCACTTGAGCCCTCGCGCGAACCAATGACGGTCGACACAATCTTCGATCTGGCTTCGCTCACCAAATGCATTGCTACTGCTACCTCGGTAATGAAGTTAGTCGAGGAGGGCCGCATCCGGCTCGGCGATTCTGTCGCTACCTATCTTCCGGACTTTGCGCAAAATGGGAAGAAGGACATTACCATTCGCGACCTCATGACGCATTATTCCGGTCTGCCTCCAGACCTCGATCTCAAGACATCGTGGTCGGGGCGCGAGACAGCTTACCAAATGGCCATGCGTGAAAAGCTGATCAATCCGCCTGGCTCGCAATTCGTTTATAGCGATATCAACTTTGAAACTCTCGGCTTCCTTGTAGAAAAAATTACAGGCCAGCCACTCAATGAGTACGCCAGCGCCAAAATCTTCGGACCGCTGGGAATGAAGGATACACGTTTTTTGCCGCCAATGGATTGGGATGCGCGCATCGCCCCGACGCAATACGACGAACAAGGCCGCATGTTGCGCGGAACTGTGCACGATCCTACCGCAAGGCGCATGGGGGGTGTTGCGGGTCATGCGGGATTGTTCTCGACGGCCGACGACCTGGCGTTATTTGCCGAAGATTATCTGAGCGGCTTCAAGGTCCTGAACCGGTCGGCGATTGATAAGATGACATCGCCTCAGCAGCCACCCAATGGCACAGTGTTGCGCGGGTTGGGATGGGACATCGATTCGCCATACTCCGTCAATCGCGGCGAACTGTTGCCCGTTGGGTCTTTCGGCCACACCGGCTTTACCGGCACATCTTTATGGATAGATCCAGTTACCGACAGTTACATCATTCTTCTAACGAATGCTGTTCATCCTCGCGGCGGTAAAACTACAGTTTCGCTTCGATGCAAGGTGGCAACGGCGGTCGTGCAGGCACTCGCGCTGACGGCCACTGAGGAGGACAAGTTGCGCATGGCGCGCATCACTGGTTACAACGAAACTATGCCGGCTTCGCGCCGCATAAACGCGCGAAATGGCGACGTAAAAACAGGCATTGACGTGCTTGAGGCTAACGGCTTTCGCGAACTCCATGCAGATGCGAGTCATCCTATAAGGGTTGGCCTGGTGACGAATCAAACAGGCATCGATGCGCATGGCGATCGCACTGCGGATGTGCTGGCGCATGCGGCCGGCATACGGCTGGCCGCGATCTTCAGCCCCGAACACGGGATTGCCGGCAAGCTTGATACGACGGTAATCGATAACTCGAAAGATGAAGCCACCGGCGTTCCGATTTACAGCGTATATGGAGAAGTGGATGAGAAAAGACGTCCTTCGAGCGCTGCCTTATCCGGTGTGGACCTAATTGTTTTTGACATTCAGGACATTGGCACGCGGTTTTATACCTACGAAACTACGCTTGGCTACTTTCTCGAAGCGGGAGCGAAATACGGCAAGGAGATTGTGGTTCTTGACCGGCCTAATCCTATCAACGGCGCATTTGTGCAGGGGCCCGTTGCCGATCCGGACAGGGAATCCTTTGTGAGTTATTGGCGGGTTCCGGTGCGGCACGGCATGACCATCGGGGAATTGGCAAAGATGTTCAACGCCGAGCGTGAAATCAAAGCGAAGCTCACGGTGGTTCCAATGCAAGGCTGGATTCGAGGTGACTGGTTTGATTCGACTGGCAACCTCTGGGTGAATCCATCGCCTAACATGCGGAGCTTAACTGAAGCCGCTCTTTACCCCGGAATCGGCATGATTGAAGGCTCTAGCATTTCTGTCGGACGAGGTACCGACACGCCGTTTGAGTTACTAGGCGCGCCTTGGGTGAACTCAAAGGCATTGGCCCGGTATCTGAATGCCCGCGAGATCGCCGGGACGCGTTTTATTCCGGTTGAATTCACACCTGAGAGTTCCAAGTATTCTCAGCAGAAGTGCGGTGGAGTTCAAGTTGTAATTACGGATAGGAATTTGTTGGACGCGCCCGAATTGGGAGTCGAGGTTACGGCTGCATTGCTGTCGTTATATCCGAATGATTACAAGACTGCGGGGTTGGATTCGCTCATGGTGAATAAGCTGAGCGTGGAGGCGATCACCGCCGGCCAGGACCCTCGCCGCGTCGCTGAACAATGGCGCGATGGCCTGGAGCGATTCGAGGCATTGCGCGCGAAGTATCTGATTTACTGACTCTGTCGCGCGCGCGCCGAGTTACGAGAATGCAGAATCAAAAGAAAGTCTGAATAATATCGATGACTTGATATTCGGCGTTCAAAATCGGCAATGTGCGCCATTTATCGAACGTGAGGCACGGGTGGCAGATATCGAATCCGATCATATCTCCGACGCGTAGATCGTCTCCGGCGTTGATTTGCAAGTAGGAATGCTGATCCATCATTTTTGTAACTACCCATTGCGCGGGAGCTACTTGAGGAACCGCATTTCCAGGCCTGAAATGCAGAGCGGGGACGGGCAAGCCGGAGTCGAACGCCGCATCGCGTTTACCCATTCCGACGATAGCTCTCTCCGGCTCTGGAATCGACTGCACATAAGCCCAGACTTGGAGAGCGGGCAAGAGTCCCGAATTCATCTGGTGTGCAATTGGATTGTATTCACGAATCCTGGCCTGGGCCTCGCGATATGCGCCAACGTCGTGAGTTAGGTAGCAGCCGGGGCGGAGCACAATCTCAACCGCATCCCCGAATGCAGCAGCGGTGAACACTTCCGCAACAACGTCATACCACGAGGAGCCCGCTCCGGAAAGTAAGATTGGCCTGCGTTGGAAGCGGGATTCGGCGGCTAATTTGCGCGTTACGTTAACCGCATATTGCAAAAAGGTGCGGATGGAAGCTTCGTCGTGGAGAACGCCTTCGTAGATTTCGACACCGCAAAGAATGATAGACCGCTGCCAGCGAGACAAAGCCGCGAGCACGGATTGTAGCTGCTGGTCGTCGCGAACGCCGGTGCGCCCACCGATAACTCCCAGTTCGACCAATACCTTCAAGCGCAGGCCAAGGCCCGAATAGTAATTCCCCAACTGATCGATCTGGTCAACCGAGTCGACAAGGCAATAAAAGTCGAAGTCAGGATCGCGCAGCAAGCCGGCAATGGTCGCCATGTTCTGTTTGCCGACTAGCTCGTTCGCCATAAGGATGCGGCGCACCCCGTGTGCAAAGGCGACCTGGGTCTGATGCGCAGTTGCAAGCGTAATGCCCCATGCCCCAGCTTGCAATTGCATTTCAAAGAGACGGGGCGCCATGGTGGTCTTGCCGTGGGGTGCGAGCTTGACGCCATAGGCCGAGATGAATTGCCTCATCCAGTCAAGATTATGGATCAGCTTTTCTTCGTATAAAACGGCGGACGGCAGGCTTAAATCTTCGCGGAGAAGGTTCCAGTCGAGTTGTGCGAAGTCTGTTGATCCGAGCGCAAGACCGGACGAACCCAAGCCCTTATTCCACGAGGCGATGGCGCCAGACGCGCCTGCTTGGATAGAGTTCTTCATGTTCAACGGCTGATTCTCCAAAGGCATTTGCGATCCACATCGAATAGCTCTGGATCATGCGACAGTTATAGTCTATATTCTGAACGAGCTACTATGCTGCGATGCGATACATTGATCCGAAATGCGAGAGTTCTGGATGGCAGCGGCGGTGCCGCGGAGCTTCTGGATGTTGCGCTGTGTGAGGGGAGAATTCGCGCGATCGGTTCGTCCCTGGTGTGCATTGCGGAGACGCTTGTGGAGGCGCCTGGCCTAGTGCTTGCGCCCGGCTTCATTGACGTGCACACGCATGACGATATTGTCGTGATCAAGGACCCCGCGATGCTGGCGAAGGTCTCGCAAGGTGTGACCACCGTGATTGTTGGAAACTGCGGCATCAGCGCGGCCCCAGTCGAGTTAGCCGGCGAACTTCCGGATCCAATGAACCTGCTCGGAGCGGCAAAGGATTTCTGTTACCCAACCTTTGCCGCCTATGTTACAGCGATCCAAGATGCCCGACCGGCTGTAAACGTTGGCGCGCTAGTGGGTCATACCGCCCTGCGGAATAACCATATGGACAGATTGGACCGCGCGGCGACCGACGGCGAGGTAGAGCGGATGCAAGCGCAGTTATGTGAAGCTCTGGAGGGCGGAGCTTTAGGACTGAGTTCGGGACTTGCCTACCTTTCAGCGAACGCGGCGACGACGGAAGAGGTGGTGGCATTAGCGCGTCCGCTGTCGCAGGCTGGTGCAGTTTACGCCACGCACATGCGTAGTGAGACTGATGCGATCTTGGATGCGATGCATGAGGCGTTCGAGATCGGCCGGTTGAACAAAGTACCGGTGATTGTTTCGCATTTGAAGTGCGCGGGAATCGTAAACTGGGGACGGAGCGGGGAAGTACTGGAAGCGCTGGATGCGGCGAGATGCGCACAGCAGATCGGCTGGGATTGCTATCCATATGCCGCAGGGTCGAGCACGCTGGATCTGCGGCAGGTGGACGAGAGGGTCAACATTACGATCACTTGGAGTACGCCGCATCCCGAGATCGCAGGGCAGTCATTGCGGGACATCGCGGAGGGGTGGGGTGTAACTCAGTTGGAAGCGGCTCGGCTGCTGCTAACGGCGGGGGCTATCTATCACAGCATCTCCGAAAACGATATGCGGAGGATTCTGGCGCACCCTGCGACTATGATCGGGTCCGATGGATTGCCGAACGATCCACGGCCGCACCCTCGCCTATGGGGCACATTTCCGCGCGTACTGGGTCGATACAGCCGTGAAGAGCAGTTAATAACTCTGGCAGACGCGGTGCATAAGATGACTGGGATGCCGGCGCAAAGATTCGGAATCGAGGAACGGGGATTGATACGCGAGGGCTATTCGGCAGACCTTGTTCTTTTCGATCCTGAGAAGATCATCGATACAGCCACGTTTGCTGACCCCATTTGTGCCGCGGTGGGCATAGTCGGCGTCTGGGTGAATGGAGTGCTTACTTACACCCAAGGTGGCGCGACGGGGAATCGAGCTGGAGAATTCGTACCGCGCGGAAGCACGACCTGGGTTCAATGATGAATGAGTTATAAATTCGGTGGGTATTTCGCACGAACGGAGATGTTGTTTTGTGTTTCTATGATTGATTCGCACAGTTTGTTCTTGATTTCGGCTGCGTTTGTTGCGGTAGTCGGGCTGATTGTGCTCATTGCTGTCTTCAAACTGAATCCATTCATTACGCTCTTTCTTACTTCGCTGGGTTTGGCCGTTGTCACGGGAATGCCGTTTTCCACGGTCGTTCATTCTTTCGAAACTGGAGTAGGCGCGACATTGGGACACATTGCAATTGTTGTGGCGCTCGGGACGATGCTTGGAAAGATGATGGCGGAGTCTGGCGGCGCGGACCGAATTGCTCACACCCTCATCAGGTTCTTTGGAGAGAAGAGAGTTCACTGGGCCATGATGGTGATCGGGCTCGTGATCGGATTGCCGGCGTTCTTTGAAGTTGGTTTTGTGCTGCTGATTCCAATCGCATTCACTGTCGCGCGGCGGACGCGGACATCCTTGATTCTGGTGGGACTGCCCATGGTTGCTGGGCTCTCGGTGGTGCATGGACTGGTGCCGCCCCATCCGGCCGCACTGCTTGCAGTGACAATTTACAAAGCGGATGTGGGGCGCACCATTCTCTATGCACTGCTTGTCGGATTGCCAACCGCGGTGATCGCGGGCCCACTTTACGCGAAGCTGATTGCGCCACATATCAAATTGCCCGAAGAAAATCCGATGGCTGCGCAGTTTGTGGATCATGGAACGGAACGCAGTCTGCCTGGCTTTTGGCTTACGTTGTTCACAATTTTATTTCCTGTTGTTTTGATGTTAGTGGGAAGTTGGGCCGATGGCGTGTCCGCACCCAAAAGCGCATTGAACGAAGGATTGCATCTGATTGGCAACGACGATCTGGCTTTGCTGATTGGAGTGCTGCTCAGCTTTATTACCCTTGGGCAGATGAGAGGCTTTAGTCGAGCGACTATCCTGCGATTCAGTAATGAGTGCCTGGCGCCGACGGCCACTATAACGCTGCTGGTAGGGGCGGGCGGAGGCTTTGGGAGGATTCTGCAGGATAGCGGCGTCTCCGATGCGATTATCAAGGTTGCGCTTAACAGCCATATCCCCCTGTTGTTGCTCGCGTGGCTGCTTGCCGCACTGATGCGTCTGGCTACGGGGTCGGCTACAGTGGCAATGAGTACGGCTGCAGGGATTGTGGCGCCGATCGCTTTGCATGCTACGGGGGTGCATCCGGAGTTGCTGGCCATTGCGACGGGCGCGGGGTCACTGATTTTTTCGCATGTGAACGACGGCGGGTTCTGGTTGGTGAAGGAGTACTTCAACATGAGCGTTGCCCAGACGATCAAGACTTGGTCGGTGTGCGAGACAATTATCTCCGTTACTGCGCTTATCTTGACTGTTGGGTTGTCGTTTGCCCTGTAACAACTGGGCGCAGAGTTAGTTTGGACGATGGATGTGATAATTGGCTGATTGCCAAGAGGGTGAATGGAATGAATGGACCACTTATGCGACGCGCAGTTAGCCGTCGCGACTTTCTAATGAGCGCGGCAGCACTTGCTGTGACTCACCCCGGGGTGGGAATTGCTCAGAATATAGCGCAAGGCCTCAAAAATAACAGGACGCTGGCCTATGTGGGAACTTATACGGGCGCGGTTGGAGCAGCGAGCAATGGCGAAGGGATCTATCTGTTTGAGATGAATGTTTCGACAGGCGAGTTAGCGCACCGCAGGCTGGTTGCGAAGACTCCTGATCCTTCGTGGATTGCGATTCATCCTTCGAAGAAGTATCTTTACGCGGTGAATGAAATCAGTGATTATCACGGAAACAGCGGATCTGTGAGCGCATTTGCAATTGATGAGGCCAGCGGCGATCTGATGCCACTGAATGTAGTGAGTTCAGAGGGCGAAGGGCCGTGTTATCTGAGCATCGATGGTTCAGGGAGATATGCGCATGTTGCTAACTATGGAGGCGGAAGTATCGCTGTGCTGCCAATTCTGGAGGAGGGATTGCTGGGTGCGGCGACTGATGTCCACCGAGACACAGGCCACTTGGGCAGCATCGAGGCGACAAATGAGCCCGCGGGCAGCTTCGCGGTAAGTGGGCACGATGCTCCGCACGCGCATATGATTGCGACTGATCCGCAAGGTCGGTTTGTTCTGGCGACTGACCTGGGACAGGATCGGATCTACACTTATCGATTCGATAACAGCCAGGGGAAACTCAGCCCCGTGGAAGGCGCGCCCTTTGTGGCACTGCCTTCCGGGGATGGACCTCGCCATTTTGCGTTTCATCCCAATGGGCATTGGCTCTATTCGATTCAGGAAGAGGCTTCGAACATTGTTCTCTTTCGCTACGATCCGGAGACGGGATCGCTTAAGGCGCAGCAGACAGTTTCGGCATTGCCTGATGGTTTTGTAGGAACCAGTTTTGCTTCTGAGATTCTGGTGTCGCCGGACGGAAAATGTCTTTACGCTGGAAACCGGTTGCACGACGCGATTGCGGTTTTTTCTATCGAGTCGGATGGCAAGTTGAAATGGGTTGGAGAAGCGTCGACGATGGGCGATTATCCGGGGCAATGCAGGATCGATCCGAGCGGCAGTTTCCTGTATGCATGCAATCGGAAGAGCGATAACATTGCGTGCTTCAGGATTCATCGTGAGACGGGAATGCTAAGCTTCACCGGCCAATACACAGCAGTCGGAAGTCCAGGGAGTATCACGTTTTTTGGTTGAGTGCATTCAGTGAGGATGCGCACCAATTCACACGCCGACAATCTCTCCGTTTTCATCGACATCAATGGCCAAAGCGCGGGGTGCGTGAGGCAGGCCGGGCATGAGCATCATGTTGCCGGCCACTGCAACGACGAAGCCTGCGCCGGCGGAAAGCGAGGCGTCGGTGATGTTGAGGGTCCAGCCGGTGGGAGCACCGGTGATGTGTGGATTGTCGGTCAACGAATACTGCGTTTTGGCAATACAAACAGGCCGGCCGGCGAATCCCCAAGTTGCGTAGCGCTCCAGTTTTTCCTGGGCCAAATGGCTGAATGCGACGCCGCCCGCGCCATAGACTTTCGTCGCGACCATGTGGATTTTTTCTTCGAGCGAATCTTCGAGAGAGTAAGCCGGCAGGACCATGGGCGCGGGATTGGCTTCTATCGCGGCAACAGTTTTTTCAGCCAGATCGACAGCGCCAAGGCCACCCTTGCTGAAAGCTTCGACGACGGAGCAAGGGATTGACTGGCGCTGGCATTCGGCGGTAATGGCTTCCAATTCGGAAGGCTGATCTGCCGGGAAGTGATTGATGGCGACCACGACTGGGACGCCAAAATTCTTGAGAGCGACCACGTGGTGGGCAAGGTTGGGAAAGCCGGCCTTGAGTACACCATCCCCCTGCGCACGCAGACTCTGCACTGAAGTTACAAGGACAGCGACCGCGGGCTGGATGCCGGAAGAACGCATCGCGATGTCGAAGTACTTTTCCGCGCCGAGGTCGGAAGCGAAGCCGGCTTCGTTGACTACGTAGTCGGCAAGTCGAAGGGCCATCTGCTGGCAAAGCACACTGCTGGTGCCGTGAGCGATGTTGGCGAAGGGGCCGGTATGAACGAGCGCAGGTGTGCCTTCAGTTGTCTGAACAAGGTTCGGCAGTAGTGCGTCGCTGAGCAGGACCATCATGGCTCCGGTGGCGCCGATATCGTTTGCGGTGACAGGGTGGCCGGAGCGGGTGATGCCTACGACGATGGAGTTGAGTCGTTGGCGGAGATCGGCGAGGCTTGAGGTGAGGCCGAGGATGGCCATGACCTCCGATGCGGCGGTGATGACGAAGCAAGTTTCGCGGTTCGCGCCGTCGGCTTTTGACCCGATACCAATAGCAATGTGGCGCAGAGCGCGGTCGTTGACATCGAGGGCGCGCGGCCAGAAAATCTGCGCAGGATCGAGGTTGAGTTCATTCCCGTGGAAAAGGTGCGAGTCGATCATTGCGGCAAGCAGGTTGTGGGCGGCGGTGATGGCGTGAAAGTCACCGTGAAAGTGCAGGTTGATTTTCTGGCTTGGCTCGACTTGGGAAAGGCCGCCGCCCGCTGCGCCCCCTTTCAAGCCGAAAACGGGGCCGAGTGACGGCTCGCGCGAAGTGACGATGGATTTGCACCCGATGCGTTCGAGGCCTTGGGCCAGTCCGATGGAGACCACGGTTTTGCCTTCGCCGGAGACGGTGGGAGTGGTGGCCGTGACCAGGATGAATTTGCCGCGGACAGGGAAGGCCGGATTGGTGAGCAGATCGAGCTTCAGCTTGGCGCCGTGCGCTCCGATTGCCTCATACTGCCCCGGTAACAGTTCGAGCTTGGTGGCTATGTCTTGAATGGGCAAGAGTGCAGTTTTCTGGGAAGGCAAAGTAACAGTGGTCATAAGTGCTCCCAACCAATTTCCGTCAGGTAATATACGCCGCCGCAAAGGGAGCGTGGTGTGATGAATAAACATTGCAAGCGGGCGACCGACACATCGCAGTGCCCGCCTTGGAGACGCTATTTCGGCATCGAATTGAGCTTGTCGAGTGTTCGTTTAAGATCGTCGAGTTTCTGGCCGGCATCGGCAAGTTTGCCTTCCGAGGTCAGGCGTTGATAGTCGGCGAAGTCCTTGCCGGCCTGAGATATTAGCGACTTCAGGTCAGCCGCCGGTTGGGGTTGAGCTGAGCCGCCGGCATCAGGCGCCGCTCGCGGGGCCTCGGTTGCGCTCAAGGTTGAGGACTCGGTACCAAACAGCGAAGCCAGCGCTGCCTCGAAAGTGGGGGCGTAGGCCAGTTTGTCTTGCAGTGCGAGAACTACGAGGCGCAACTCCGGCATGGGGCTGCGGTCGGCTTGCAGGTAAATGGGCTCGGCGTAGAGCAGCGCGCGGCCGCACGGAATGACCAGCAGGCTGCCGCGGCGTACGTGTGAGCCTTGCTGATTCCACAGGGTAAGTTGGCCGGAAAGCTGCGCATTCTGATCGATGCGAGCTTCAATCTGCTGCGGCCCATCCACGAGTCTGGTTTTGGGGAAGTCGTAGACGACCGATGTGCCGTAGTGTTCGCCATCGCTGCGGCCGGCAATCCAGCCAATCAGATTGTTGCGGTTGGCCGGAGTGAAGGGCAGAATCTCGACAAACTCCAAGCCGTCTTCCCCGGGAAGTTTCATGAGCACAAAGTTAGGCTGCATGGGCTGCGTGGTTTGCTCGCCGCTTTGTGCGGTGCTTTCTGTGGCGACGGTCCATAAATCTTCGCGATTGTAAAAGACCTCTGGATTTGTCATGTGGTAAAGGCCGTAGACCTCGGCCTGCAGGCTGAGCAGTAACTCGGGATAGCGCACATGCTTGCGTAGCCACGAGGGCATGGTCGAGGCATCTTTGAATAGGTCGGGAAAGATGCCGCGATAGGCAGCCAGGATGGGATCGTTCTTATCGAAAACGTAGAAGGTCGTGGTGCCGTCGTAAGCGTCAATCACCACTTTGACGCTATTACGCATGTAATTGAGGGGAGTATTGTCGACAGTACGATGGACGGAATAGGGATAAGTATCCGACGAGGTAAACGCATCCATCACCCAGGTAAGCCGGCCATCGTCGCCGACAACGATGTACGGATCCTGATCGTAAGTGAGGAATGGAGCCAGCGCCGCTACGCGTTCGCGGACATTGCGGCGCATGAGGATGCGGCTTTGGTCATTTACGTCGTCGCTGAAGGGTAACTTGGCAAGATCGCCACGTTCAAATGCGATAAGGAGACGGCGCAGAAAACCGCCTAACTCAATGCCGCCGGTGCCTTGGTAAGATGTTAGATTGTTGGACTGTCCTTCAGGGTAATTGAACTCCTGCTGGCGCGTCTTCACATATACATCGGTATTTGTCATTTCGCCGAAGTAAATCTCCGGCCGAGTTACGCTAAGGCTGTGCACCGTACTCTGGACGGGCATGTTGCTCAACATCAGCGTGGGCAGGCCTTCCGGTGTGAATCCGTTCACTGGATTCATGGTGATGCCGTAGCCATGGGTGTAAATCAGTTTATCGTTGATCCAGTTGCGGCTGCTCTCGGGGAGTTTTTCCACGTTCAGCTCGCGCACTGCCAGCATAACTTCGCGCTGATTTCCATCGATCGTGTAGCGATCGATGTCGATGTCGGGAAAGTCGTAGTAGGTACGAATCTCCTGTATCTGGCGCAGCGTATCCTGGAGGGCGTTTACATCCCAGAGGCGGATGTTCTGAAGAGTGGCTTGATTGTTTGCCGGGTCGGTTGCGCCCACGGTTGTTTCGGCTGGAAACTCGTGCTGCGCGAACGAATCGAGGCCATAGGCCTGACGAGTCATCTGGATGTTATAGGCGATGTAAGGTTGTTCGCGAACCAACTCATTGGGTTTGACGAGAAAGCTGGTGACATACCAGCCGATCACGCCCGCAACGACAAAGCAAGCTACGGCGGGAACGATGGCAGCGGCAAGCCAGCGGCCACGCGGCTTGAAGACGCCACTTACGATGGCGATCAGCGCACCAAAGCCAAGGGCGACGGCAACAAACAGCATGCCGGTAAGAGTTACATGCGCGTCAGTATAAGTAACACCGTCGAAGATAGTGTGGTGTTCGAACAGTAACTCGAAACGGGATACATATTCGCGGAGGGCAAGCACGAAGAGCAGAAAACCGACGGCGATAGAAAGTCCGCGCCATGGCAGGGCGACTCCGGACCTAAAGCGCCCCTCGAGCGCGCGAGACCCGCCGGTAACGAGGATGAACAGGACGGCAAGGATGCAGCCTAGGATGGCCAAAGTGAGCAGCCATCCGGTGATCAGTTGCCAGGCGGGCAGGGTGAAAAGGTAGAAATTCAGCGGCTTCCCGAAAATGGGGTCGGCGAAGCTGCCTGCGGAGTTGGCCGCGGTGCTTGGTGCGTACCAGAAGAGCGCGAGCGTGGTCCATTGCGCTTGCATGGCAGCGCCTGTCGCCAGGGCAATAATAATAGAGACAACGAAAGCGACGACGCGAAGGACGGGAGCTACCGGGAGCTTGATTGGGTTGCCACCAATAATGATGGTGTGATCGTCCGGCAAGTCGTCGGAGTGGGCCCTCTTCAGGACAGAAAAGACGCCGAAGAGAAAGAGAAACGTGGCCAATGCAAAGGCGGCGAAGACTCCCCATTCAAGGCTGAGGGACTTCCAGAAAACCGAGGCGTAGCCGAGGGAGCGAAACCAGAGCAGATCGACCCAGTACGCGAGTGCGGTGCGGCCGCCGAAAATGATCAGGGCAACGGCGGCCAGAACAAGGAAAATTCCGCGCCGGCGCGGGCGAGAGGGCTTTATTGGGCGTGGCCAATCAATGGATTCGGGCAATTCTTTACCCCACTTTACGTGCAACCTGGCTTTGGGAGATCTGGGAACCGCACGGCGTAAAGAACCCCGCGATGTGCCGCGACAGGCCGGAAGTCCACAAACTCGCCATTTACACTCTAGTCCTTTTGGCCCCCATTTGCAGGAGGCCGGCCTGGCTGTAACCTCTTTGCCTCGTGTGCGGAAGGGGGTGTAATTGGGTGCAGGGGAGGGTGAATACGATCTTCGTTGTGGAAATCGGAGCGATTTGGTATTATCAACAGACACATGGTCCGCGCTTCCCAAAGCCCGTCTTGTTGTCGCCTGTCGAACATCTTCGACGGGTGTCCGTTCTAGTCTTCGATCTCATGCACAATTGATCCAGACGACAAACCCGTTGCTGAAGAGCCGGGTTTGTTTTCACGCGTCATGCCGGCCTTCAGTTTCTAACTTCGAAACCAAGGGGTCAGTATGCCGGTCGCAGAGGGCGAAACAAACTTGAAATCGATCCCAGCAAGTTCGTCGAGACCAGATCGTCCGATCGAGCCGGGGCGACTAAGCCACCTGCGGCTACTTGAGGCGGAGAGCATTCACATCTTGCGCGAGGTGGCATCGGAGTTCGAGCGGCCGGTCATGCTCTATTCCATCGGCAAGGACTCCTCGGTGATGTTGCGGCTTGCGCAAAAGGCCTTTTATCCGGGGCCGATCCCGTTCCCCCTGCTGCATATCGACACCGGTTTCAAATTTGCGGAGATGCTCACATTTCGCGATGCGACGGCTCGCTCGGTCGGGGCGGAGTTACTGGTTTGGCGCAACGAGGGAGCAATTGCGGCGGGCACGAATCCGATTGCGCTCGACACCAAGCGCTGCTGCGGCTTGCTGAAGACACAGGCGCTGCTGGATGCGTTGAAGCATTACAACTTCGATGCGGCATTTGGCGGGGCGCGGCGCGATGAAGAAAAGTCTCGCGCCAAGGAGCGGATCTATTCGTTCCGCGACAGCGCCGGCCAATGGGACCCGAAGAATCAGCGGCCCGAGTTATGGAACCTGTTTAACGCTCGCATTCATCCTGGCGAGAGCATTCGCGTGTTTCCGCTTTCGAATTGGACAGAGATGGATGTGTGGCAATACATCCACCTGGAGAATATTCCGGTGGTCGATCTCTATTTTGCGAAAGAACGGCCCATGTATATTCGCGGCGATGCGCTGCTTCCCATTGAGCAGGATTTTGTTGCGCGCATCGGCGAGCGGCCGGTCATGGTCAAGTCGCGGCTGCGGTCGCTGGGGTGCAGTCCATGCACTGGGGCGATCCGCTCGGATGCGACGACGATTCCCGACATCATTGCCGAACTTATTTCGTTTCGCTCCTCGGAGCGGGCTAATCGTGTGATCGATCACGACCAGGAAGGGTCCATGGAGTTGAAGAAGCGGGAGGGCTATTTCTAAGTGCCTGAGCTGACCATTCCGAATTTCTCTATCGAGGATTTCCTTGGGCAGGAACGCGAGAAGGACCTGCTGCGTTTTTCAACAGCGGGCAGTGTCGATGACGGCAAGTCGACGCTGATCGGGCGGCTGCTCTACGATACACAATCTGTCTATGAAGACCAGGTGCGTTCCATCGAAGGAAAGGGTACGACTGCTCCGGGACAGATCGATTTTGCATTGTTGACGGACGGTTTGCGCGCGGAGCGGGAGCAGGGAATCACTATCGATGTTGCATATCGCTACTTCTCCACGGCGCGGCGAAAATTCATTATTGCGGACACGCCGGGACATGAGCAATACACGCGTAACATGGCCACTGGAGCATCGACGGCCGATGCGGCGGTGGTGCTTATCGATGCTGCCAAGGGCGTGCTGGTGCAGTCGCGGCGGCATGCGTATATTGCGTCGCTGCTGCGGGTTAAGTACGTAATCGTCGCGGTGAACAAGATGGATTTAATCGGCTACGATGAGTCGGCTTTCCGGGCTATCGAGGGGGATTTTTCTCTTGTTCTGGATGAAATTGCGGCCGATACGGGCAATCCGGTGGAGGCAATTTTTGTTCCGGTCAGCGCGCTGGTTGGGGACAATGTTGTGCATGGTACAAACTCGATGCCATGGTACGAGGGGCTGGCGCTGCTTGGGCTGTTGGAGGCTCTTCCTGCGGCGCGAGAGACGCACGCAGAGCCGTTTCGTTTTCCCGTGCAGCGTGTACTCAGACCGAATCACACCTTCCGCGGATTTGCCGGACAAATTGCTTCCGGGACGATTCACAAGGGCGACAAGATTACCGTGCTGCCATCGGGAAGGAACGCGGAGGTGGAGCGAATAGTCACCTTTGATGGCGATCTCGCTGAGGCGCATGCGCCGCTTTCTGTCACACTGGTGTTGAATCACGAGCTTGACATCAGCCGCGGCGATTTGATCGCTTCGGCGAACTCAACGCCCAGCGTCACGCGGCACATAGGCGCTTCGCTGGTTTGGATGGATCAGCGCCCGCTCGCGCTCAACCGCCGCTATCTACTCAAACACACCAGCCACACCGTTCCTGCATTCGTCGCCTCCATCGGACATCGCACCAATATTGGCACGCTTGCGCATGAGGCCGCCGAAACGCTGGAGATGAATGCGATTGGAGCCGTCTCGATTGAACTACTGCGGCCCATCGCGCTGGATCTCTACGCGGAGAATCGTGCTACCGGAGCTTTCATCCTCATCGACGCCGTGACTAACAGCACCGTGGCCGCAGGGATGATTACTTCGGTCGGCGTGGACACTTCAGACGGGGAAGATGAGTCGGCTGCCGCTTCGGGCCCGGTGAATGCGATTGAACGTGCGGCACGCTGGGGGCACCAGGGCGGCGTGCTTTCCTTGATTGGGCCTGCGAGGTTGATCGACCTTATCGAACGCTCGCTTTTCACGGCGGGCTTTGTCACCCAGCGCATCAACACAAGCGAAACGGTGATCGCTGAGCATCCAGACCTGGTTGAGCCCATCGCGAAACTTCTGGTTGCTGCTGGCCTGCTCGTGCTTCGAGTGACTCTCAGAGACAGCGAACAACTCGTCGCCCAGGTGCGTGACCGGCAACTTGTTCTTGAAGACACAAATCGCAGTGGCGTGATCGCTGCTGTGCACCAGCTGC
>JBELAI010000088.1:0-20538 GCA_049508975.1 Occallatibacter sp.
GCAGTCAATGAGGCGGGCCTTTTCAGCGCCGTATTCGAGGGCCTTGCGCGGGATTTCTTCATAGTCGGTTTCGTCAGGCTGGCCAAGGTTGGCCGTGTAGGCATAGGGGATGGCGCCCTTCTGCTTCATCCAGTGCAGGGCGGCGGAGGTATCGAGCCCACCGGAAAAGGCAATGCCGACTTTCTGGCCGACGGGCAGCGATTCGAGAATTACGGACATGCTTGAGAACCTCTAAAAGCTCAGATTACAGATGACAGTTTTCAGCGGTTGCCACCTGATACTTCGTGAATAATTACTGAAAGCTTGCTGTGTTCGAAAGGCCGCCGAGCAGCAAAAGCAATAATGCTTTCTGCGCGTGCATGCGATTCTCGGCCTGATCGAAGACTATGGATTGCGGGCCGTCTAGAACCGCATCGGTGACTTCGGCGTTGCGGCGGGCGGGCAGACAGTGCATGAAAACCGCATGACTAGCGGCTTTCGCCATCAGAGCTTCGTTCACCTGGAAGGGGCGGAAGATGGGTGCGCGCTTGGTGGACTCGTGCTCGAAACCCATGCTGACGCAGACATCGGTGTAGACAGCGTCGGCGTTTTCTACAGCGAGTTGCGGGTCTTGCAGGAGACGGATTTCGCAGCCATTTGCCTGGGCGATGTCGCGGGCGAGAGTTACGATTTCGATGTCGGGCGAGTAACCGCGCGGTGTGGCGATGGTAACGTTGGCGCCGAGCTGCGCGCCGGTGAGCATGAGCGAGTGGCAGACATTGTTGCCGTCGCCAAGATAAGTGAAGTTGAGACCGGTGACTGAGCCGAAATGCTCCTGCAGCGTCATGAAGTCGGCGAGGGCCTGGCACGGATGCTCGAAATCTGAAAGAGCGTTGATCACCGGGACGCGAGAATTGGCGGCCATCTCAACAATGGTGTCGTGCGCGTAGGTGCGTAGCACGATGACATCGACCCAGCGCTCAACATTGCGAGCGACATCGGCGACAGATTCGCGCTCGCCGAGTGGGGAACTGGTGTGATCGACAAAGATGGCGTTGCCACCGAGAGTGTTGATGCCGGTCTCGAATGCCAAACGCGTACGCAGGCTGGGCTTCTCAAACATGAGCACCATCTGCTTGGCGTCGAGGGCGTGGCGATACTCGCGCGGGTTGCGCTTGACGTCGTGGCCGAGCTTCATGATGGCGCGGACTTCGGCGCTGGAGAGATCGGCGATGGAACACATATCCTCGCCGGCGAGTCGGGCGGCTGCGGCAAGAATGTCGGGGTCCTTCTGAACGGGCACGGCGGTCTCCGGGCGTTCGATGGTTGCTCTGCTAGACATGGTTGGGGCCTCCTGCGGCTTGAGATGCGGAGTGAGATGCGCCGACAGTGCCGGCATGTTCAGTGAAGATTTCGTCGAGCGCGGCAATGGCGGTATCGACATGTGCACACTCGAGAATGTAGGGCGGCAGGAAACGTAACACCGTGTCGCTTGTGCAGTTGATGAGGATATGCCGCTTGAGCATTTCGGCGACGGTGAGCTTGGCGAGGTCGGCCGAATCGAGTTCCGCGGCAACCATCAGGCCTTTGCCGCGCACATCGATGATGGCGCCGTGACGCGTGGCGAGGACACGCAACTGAGACTGAAAGTAATCGCCGACTTCGGTGGCGTGGGCTAAGAGATTTTCTTTCTCAATGTGATCGATCACGGCGGTGGCAACGGCACAGGCTAACGGGCCACCACCAAAGGTGGTGCCGTGCATGCCGGCGTGGATGGCGCGCGCGACTTCTTCGGTGCAGAGAATTGCGCCGAGAGGAATGCCGCCGGCGAGCGGCTTGGCCAGTGTGGTGATGTCGGGCTGTATCCCATAATGCTGATAGGCGCACCACTTGCCGGTGCGGCCCATACCGGCTTGAATCTCATCGACGATCAGCAGTGCGCCGGTGGAGCTTGCAAGTGCGCGGGCTTCGGCGAAAAACTCCTGCGTAAGGGGACGAATGCCGCCTTCGCCCTGAATTGCCTCAACGAGGATGGCGCAGACTTCGTTGGAAAACTTGGCGCGGAGATCGGCTACGTCGTTGAATTTCACGAACTCAACGCCGGGAACGACGGGGCCGAATGGCTCACGATACTTTGCTTTGTACGTCGTCGAGACGGAGCCGAAGGTGCGGCCGTGGAAACCCTGCTCGATGGCGAGAAACCTTGTGCCGATCCGCTTTCCCTCGCCACGCAACAGGCCGGCGTGAGCGCGCGCTAACTTCATTGCGCCTTCCCAGGCTTCGGTGCCGGTGTTAGCGAAGAAGACGCGATCCATGCCGGTGCGCTCGGTGAGACGCATGGCCAACTCTGCCTGACCCTCGTGATAGAAAAGGTTCGAAGTGTGAATGAGCGCGCGACTCTGGCGTGCGATCGCTTCTTCGATGACAGGGTGGCCGTAGCCAAGAGCGTTGACGCCAATGCCGCTGAGCAGATCGAGGTACTTCGTACCGTTTTCGTCTACGATGTGCACACCCTCGCCGCTCACGAAGAGAATGGGGTTGCGGTCATACGTGCGCAGCAGAAGCTTTTCTTCCGTGGCGCGAATTTGATCGAGTTTGGTCATTTCAAGTTCTCCATTAAACAACTAGGCCACCATGACTTCGGTGCCGTGGGCTACGCGGGAACTGCACAGGTCGGGAAGAAAGCTGGCAGCCTCTGCGGGCAAAATTCTTACGCGCTTTACGCCGTTCAATAGAGCCTCCCGGCAGGCGCTGAGCTTGGGCAACATGCCGCCGGAGATGACGGCGCTTTTGGCCATCTCGGCGATTTGATCGATGGAGAGCCATCGGAGTACTTGGCCGTTTGCGCCTTTGACGCCGGGCACGTCGGTGAGGAAGACAAGCGCGTCGGCGCGGCAGGCGATGGCGCATGCCGCGGCCATTTCATCGGCATTGACATTGTAGTACTCGCCGTCGAAGCCGAGGGCCATTGACGAGATGACGGGAACGCCGTTCAACTGCCAGATGGCTTCGATCCAGCGAGGATCGCTGGCGACGATTTCGCCGACGTAACCGAGGTCGGGAACGGTGCGCTTTTTACGGGCGCGGAAGATAAGTCCGTCACCGCCGGACAAACCAACCGCAGGCTGGCCAAGAGCGCCCAGAGCGGCTACGAGGCCCTTATTCACTTTGCCGGCCAGGACCATGATGGCTACATCGCGGGTTTCGGCATCGGTAACTCGGAGGCCGTTGATGAATTCGCTTTGCTTGCCGAGCGCTTTGAGCATGCGGGTCAACTGGACACCGCCGCCGTGGACGACGGCGACCTGATTGCCATCGCGCACAAGATCGGTGATCGCGCGCATCGAACCGTCGAGGAGCGCCGGAGTTTCAAGGCCTGCGCCACCTAATTTGACTATGTACTTCATTCCAGTCCTTCTGCTTCGGGCCAGCCTTGCATTACATTCAGATTCTGCACTGCCTGCGAAGATGCGCCTTTCAACAAATTATCGAGACAACTGACGATCACGGCGCGGCGGCCATCGGATGCAAGCTGAAAGCCAATGTCGGCGTAGTTGGTATTCACTACATGCTGGATTTGCGGCAGTGTCTTGTTGTGTAGACGCACCATGGGGCTATACGCGAAGAACTCACGGTAAATTTGTGAGATGCTTTCCGCCGTCTGGCTGCTGCCGAAGCGGACGTAAATAGTGGAAAGAATTCCGCGTGGAATTGGCAACAGATGGGGCGTGAAGACGATTTGATCTTTTTCCACGCCGATTTGCTCAAGCAGTTCCCCCGTATGGCGATGCGTGAAGAGGCCATACGCGGAAAGATTGTCGGCGGCATACATGAAATGCGTCTTGGCCGTAGGAGCCTTGCCTGCGCCGCTCACGCCACTTTTGGAATCGGCGACGATGCCGTGGTCCAGATCTACGAGTCTCGCGGAGACAAGCGGTTTGAGCGGGAGGATGATGGAAGTCGCGTAGCAGCCGGGATTGGCGACGAGGCATGCGCCGGCAATTTGCGCGCGGTGCAACTCGGGCATGCCGTAGACGGCTTGAGCCTGTGTCTCCGCGGCTAGCTCGGTGCCTTCATCTTCGAAGTTGTAGATGGCGCGGTTGGATGATTCATTAAGTCGCCATGCGCCGCTAAGGTCAATTACACGCAGACCACGCGCAAGAGCCTCCGGAACCCACTCGCGGGATTGCTCATGAGGCGTGGCTAGAAACAGGACCTGGACGCCGCGGCTTGTCAACAGCTCCCAGGAAAAGGGTTCGAGTTTGAGGCCGGCTGTGTTGCTGCCCGCTAACTGGGGATGAATCTCAGTAAGTGGAATGCCACCCCTGGCCTCGTCTTTCGCATCAACACGGCCGGCAAAAATGGGCGGCGCAGATTTGAGACGGGGATGATGCAGCAACAGCCGGGCCAACTCCGCTCCGGCATACCCTGTTACTCCTATCACTGCGGTTTGTACGGTATTGGTCATGACTCCAGGATCGTCCTCAAGCGGGCTTCTACTTCTGTTGCCCGGCGCGGATCGGGACAAACGATCAATACTGTGTCGTCGCCGGCGATGGTGCCGACTACTTCCGGCCATGCCTCGCGGTCGAGTGCCGCGGCCACCGGTTGAGCTCCGCCCATCGAGGTTCGTACCACCACCTGGTTCATTGCCTGGCGAACGCGCAAGCCGAAGCTCTCAAGCATCTCTGTAACTGTAGGCGGGGCGTCGTCTGCGATGGCAGCAGATGCTCCGTTGGCATTGGGCAGAGAATAGCCGCCGGGGCCTTTGGAGAGGCGCAGTTCGTGGATATCGCGCGAGAGAGTGGCCTGCGTTACTTCAAAGCCGCGGCGGCGCAGTTTGCGGCGCAACTCATCCTGGTTGGAGACCAGGGAGTTTGCGATCAGTTCCCGAATTGCGCTGTGCCTTTGAAATTTCATGGCTGACTCTCGATTGACGATCCGGGTATGCCGGACAAATCGAAAGCGCGGCTCGCATGCTGCGGCCGCGCTTGTATAAATATACATTGAATCTGAATAACTATGCAAGATCCTTTTCGTCCGAAATTAAGAGAAGGATCAACTTGCGCCAGCCACCGGTTGGCTCTGGATAATGGCGTAGCGTTTTTTCCATCGGAGAAAGGGCGTTTCGAAGTATCGAAAAGAGATCGCCGCCATCAATATGTCCAGGGCCAGCGCTGCCAGACCTTTGAGGAAGAAGACGGGGCTGGTGTAGGAGCCGACGGGCGAAAAGAGAAAGCGCTTGGTGAGGTAAATGGCGAATCCATGATAGACATAAAGGCCGTAGGAGATACGGCCCAGGTAAACGGCCCATCCGGGCAAGAGCTTTGGGTTCGTGCCCAAAAAGGCGACAAGTATGAGGACGCAGCCTAACGATGCAAGCGCGTATTGACCGATGAGCCGCCAGCTTCCGGGTGCGTCGTCGGAATTCAAGCCGTGTGGCACAAGATAGATGGCCGCCAGCCAGCAAAGCCATCCTGCGGCAAAGAGGGTGGGGCGCTGCCATAGGGCGAGCTTTGGCAAGCGTGCGCGCAGGATCAAGCAAAGCAGTATGCCCGCGGCGAAGCACTCGAATTGCACGAATGTGTTGTTCCAAATGCGGATGGTCGGCACCCGTGCGCGGCCCAGGAAAAAGATCCAGACGTTGGCAACCGCGAGCAGAAGGATGCAGAAACCGAACAGCGACCGGCGGCCGCAATGCTTCACGAGCCAGGGAGCAAAAAGATAGAACTGCTCCTCGACCGAGACGCTCCAAAGTGGACCGGCCGGCGTGTCAATGACCGCATAGATGGCGCTGTACCATGCTCCAAGAAAGACGGCGTACCAGCTCATACCGACAAGTGTGTCGTGATGGGCGGCGAGCGGGAATGCGAAGGGCAGGCTCAGGGCCAGTCCCAGGTAATAGAGCGGCCATATGCGCAAAATGCGCCGAATATAAAACTGCCTGACATGGACCGTCCCGGTGGCCTGTTTTTCGCGGAGCAGCAACTCGCAGATAAGGAAGGCGCTGAGGGTGAAGAAAAGAGAGAGACCAAAGACACAGGCAGAAGCTGAATTGTAGTAGAGGTTCGTGTAGCCCTTGAGCAAGGCATCGACGCGTGCTTCGCCACGGTGTGGGAGCGTGTGCGTGAGGAACACGAACAAGAAGGCCAGAAAACGAACGACATCCAGTTCGGGGCGATAGTAGCGGCCGGGGGCAGCGACTTGGGAATCCATGGCTTAGGCGGTCCCGGACTTCTTGCGGCGTTTATCTTCGTACATGGATTGGTCGGCCCTGGCGAGGAGCGCATCGAGGGATTCATGCTGGGTGATGTTTGAGGTTATCTGACCGATGCTGAAGCTCAGAACAACGCTATGGCCGGCTGAGGAGTTGCGCTCTGTGGAGGCGTCGCGAAGGCGCTGAACGGCAACTGAGACGGCAGAATTGCTAAATTGGCCGGCTATGGCAAATTCGTCGCCGCCAATGCGGCCGATAACGTCGGTTTCACGGAATGTTGCCTGGATCAGTTCGGCCGTCTCGCGCAGCGTGGCGGAGCCGACTCCGTGTCCATGGACATCATTGATCTGTTTCAGGTTATCCAGGTCCACGAACAAAACGGAAAAAGGGACTTTCGAGCGCTGTGCGAGGCGGAGGGCCTGTTCGGCAAGGATCTTGAATCCTCTCAAGTTATACAAGCCGGTCAACTCGTCGCGAAGGGACAGGTCGTGAATCTCGGCCTCCATGCTTTTGATGTACCAGACGAGAAGCATCAAAAGGGAAAACGACAGAGCCACAGAAAGAGAGGCGAGGATCGCTGTGGCGTAATGCTCGGGCAAGATCTGGGAACGGAGCATGCGCTGCCGCGCGGTCTCGCGAAGAAACTGCAAAACCAGGATAAAGGGGCCAACGACCCTGGCGATCCTGCTGCCGATGCCGCGGCCTAGAAAGATGGAAAAGACTCCTGTCTCGGCTCTACGAAGAAAAGCAACAATAGTGAGAAGCACGAAGCAAAGCAAGGTTTGCGGCGAAGTGCGGGTAACACCGGAGAGGCCGTAGAGTCGCATTGCGCCGAAGACTTCTCCCGATGCCAGCACAAGCACCAGTAGCCCGAGACAGATGGTGACAACGTCGGCAATGCGTACGGCGAGGCGCCCTCGCACGCGGATCAGGGCAATCGTAATTCCCAAGAGTGCCAATCCAGATGCAGTCTGTGGCGACGGTCTGTCCGGCCAGGGCGAAGTGGAATTGGGGTCGAAGGGGAAGAGGCGCTCGAGACCGGCAGCAATGTGAAATGCGTACTCGCCAAGAATCACCAGCCCCAACAAGACCGCAAGGACGGCAAGCAGCTGGCTCATCCGTTTGACTCGGAGGGAATAGCGCCTTTCGGAAAATTCGAGGCTGAACGCGCCCAGAAGCATTCCCAATGCGGTTTCGGCTGTCATCAGCCGCCAGCCGTCGGGGAGCAACTTGCCCAATATGGGGAGATACCAGCCGAGGAGAGTCAAAAAGCCAATCGAGGCGACGGCCAGCAAACAGAAGTGCTTGACGATGGCCAGCTTGCGGAGGAGCTCCGGGTCGGGTTCGCCGATAGACAAACGTGGGTTGAGTTTATGCATTTTTGGAAAAGAAAGACCAACAAATCGCGAATGAAAATGTATTTACGTCCTGAAGTTGAAGTGTAAACCGTCCGGTGCTCAGCACGATACTCCACTAAAGGGGGTATCTACCGTGTTGGAAAATGGTCAAAATCTGCAAAACGATGGCATCGGCCTAACACGCATCCGCTCTACGCTGATACACTCTCGACTGTCCGCGATAAATGATAATTCGCGTTCTGTATACCAATCCGATGACAGCAATCACACAGATTTCTACTATCAATGATCTTTTTCGCCGCATAGCGGCGAGTGCCAACCCGCGCGCGGTGCTTTGGCAGGACGAGTTTGGGCATTGGCTACCGATCTCTTCGGACCAGATATATCAACGGGTGAGGGCACTGGCGGAGGCCTTTCTAAGTTGGGGTGCGCAAAAGGGCGACCGTATCGCGCTGATCGGGGAGAACCGGTGGGAGTGGGCAGTGAGCGATTTTGCTTCGCTGGCGATCGGCGCGGCAAATGTTCCGATTTATCCGACACTGACCGGCGAGCAGGTGGCTGTTCTTGTGCGCGACGCGGGCTGCCGCATTGCCGTCGTGTCGAACCGGCTGCAGTTTGACAAGCTGAATGCGGTTCGGTCGCAGACGGAACTCCAGCGGATTGTGATTATGGATTCCTCGACGCCGCCGGAGGGAGCAATTGCATTCAGCGAATTGATGGCGGGGGCGGACGCGAAGGGCAGCGAGCGCGATCCGGTGTTCGATGCTCTGGTGCGCTCCGTGGAGCCGAAGGACCTGGCAACGCTGATCTACACGTCGGGGACGACGGGCGAACCGAAAGGTGTGGCGCTCACGCATGGCAATATCGCGGCGAACCAGAACTATGCGCCTTTAGATTTCAATTTCAATGCGACGGACTCCTGCATTTCGTTTTTGCCGCTATCGCATATTACAGCGCGCGCCCTGGATTACGTGATGTATATGTGTGGAGCGCAGGTAGCGTATTGCTCGCAATTCGACAAGCTGCCCCAGTCGATGAAGGAGATCCGGCCTACTGTTCTTGTGGGAGTGCCGCGGGTTTACGAAAAGATTCGCCAGGCCGTGGAACAGAAATCGGCGGCTTCACCGGTGAAGAAGCGGATGTTGGCATGGGCGGTTCGCGAGGGAGCGAGGTATCGCGATACGGTATATAGCGGCAAGCAGCCTTCGGCAATTTTCTGGAAGCTGGCGCAGAAGCTGGTTTATTCCAAAGTGCAGGAGGCGTTCGGAGGGCGGGTGAAGGTGTTTGTGTCGGGTGGCGCGCCGCTGGGCATCGACACTGCAAAGTGGTTCGCGTCGGTTGGCATCGCGCTGTGGGAGGGATATGGACTTACCGAGACGTCTCCGGTGATCGCACTGAACACGCCGGTGAGCCAACGGATGGGGTCGGTTGGGAAAGTGCTGCCGAACGTAGAGGTGAAGCTGGCCGAAGACGGCGAGTTGCTGACGCGCGGGCCGGCAGTATTTTCAGGCTATTGGCAAAAGCAGGAAGCAAGTGCGGAGTGTTTCGATGCTGAGGGCTGGTTTAAAACCGGCGATATCGGCCATCTGGACGCGGATGGATTTCTTTACATTACGGATCGCAAGAAGGAACTGCTGAAAACATCCGGCGGCAAGATGGTGGCTCCACAGCCGATTGAGAGCAAGCTCAAGAACAACGTGCTGGTGGCGCAGGCAGCGTTGGTGGGAGATAAGCACAAGTTCATTTGCGTGCTGATTGCGCCCAACTTTGTTGCGTTGGAAAGCTGGGCGCAGCGAAACGGAATTACGGCAGGGAGTCGAGCTGACTTGGTCGCCGACAGCCGCGTGCTGGCGCTCTACGGCGAGATTGTGCGCGAGGTGAACAGTTCGCTGGCGAATTTCGAATCGCTGAAGCGGTTCCGCGTGGTGGCGGAGGAGTGGACACAGGAGTCGGGCGAATTGACTCCGTCGATGAAGCTGAAGCGGCGCGTGATTACGGCACAATACGCGGCGGTAATCGACGCACTCTACGCGGACGAAGCAACCGCGCGCGGCGAATAGGCGCGGCCAGCCTGCCGCGAATGGGAGCACCCCTTGTCCACAGGCTCTGAATGCCGCGGAAGAACGGCGCGCCCCACGCGCCCACGCCGAGCAGGCTGCCGAATAGGATGACGGCATCGATGCTGATGCGGCCCTCGTGGTTCCAATAGGCGTCTGGCTCGAGATTGAGCCAGAGGGCGAATTCGTCCAGAGTGAGAGCCGCACCAACGCCGTAGCTGACCGACATGAGACGGCTGAAAAAGATGGAAAGGGGCGAGTGGGAACGTCCCAGGTCCAGCAGCCAGCCGTAGCCGACAGAGAGCAGAATGAGAATGCCCCAGACCAGGTGATGAATGTGGTGGCCGCGGACTGTGACCCACTCGAACGGGCCCACGTTGGCTCTGATCGTCATCACAAGTATGCGAACGCCGACAAATGTGATGACAAAGGCTACCGAGGCGATGAACATGCGCTGGCGTGGGCGGTCGGGGATGGTGGCATGAACCAGATATCCCAGGCGGGTCAATTGCAGCAACACCAGGAGCACGATGACGACCAGGGTGGCGAAGGCGAGCAGAAAGAGTGCTCCGGTTCCGGGCATATTGTTATTGAAACATTCCGGCTTGGCATTCCCTAGAACTAATTTGGGAGGAGAGAGTATGGAGGTTTGTCCCCACAGGTTTGGCGGACTCGATGCGACTGATTGAGGCACAGTTTGGCCGGCATGCAGTGGGCAACGGGAATGAGCTATTCTGCTGCTAAGCTCATGCTTGGCCAAGGGGGTTCCATTGCATCCAGAGAAGACTCCGGACGGCAACGCCGGTGCGTGGATTTCGAATCCACAGCAGCCGGCCGATTCCGGAACGGGCGGCTCTCGCAGCGGAACCAAGTCGAATTGGCCGGAATGGTGCGTGCTGTCGGCTTACGCGGCCTTGGTTGCGTGCGCAATCCCATATCACGAGCCGTGGGCAGATGAGGCGCAGTCGTGGGAATTGGCGCGGACGCTCCCGTTGGGCATTCTGTTCAAGACTTATGTTCGCTACGAAGCGTCTCCCGGCTTGTGGCATTTTCTGCTGTGGGTCCTGAGTCAGGCACATGTCAGCTATACAGGTCTGCATTGGATTTGCGGAGCCATTGCGGTTGCTTCGACTTACTTGCTTGTCCGCAATTCGCCGCTCCCGCGCTACCTGAGACTTACACTGCCATTTACTTACTTTCTTATCTTTCAATATGCAGTGGTGGCGCGAAGTTATGTGCTTGTGCCGCCACTCCTGTTCATGATCGCGATGGGTTGGAAAAAGCGCCCATTGTTGGTGGCCGTGCTGCTGGGGTTGCTGGCGAATACTTCGCTTCACGCTGCAATCATTTCGGGCGGGCTCGCCCTTGTTTTCGGCATGGTGCAGATTACGGATGGAACACGCGAGGATCGACATGGGGTTCGAAACCTGCCGCTCTTTGCAGCGATCGTGCTCGGCTTCTACGCATTCGCAATCTGGACGGCGTGGCCGCCACCCGATTTCCTGCACACTATTTCGAATTTTCGCAGCGAATCGCAATCATTTGCAGTGGCGGTAATTCAATCGATGGTGTGGGGCATTTGTGAGCCGTGGCTTCTGGCCATCCCCTTCTGGATCGCTATTGCGCTGTGGTTTCATGCTCGGAGGAGTCTCATCTATCTTCTGCCGGTGTTGCTCTTCGCGATCTTTTCCGGGGCGGTACACGTCAATTGGTGGCATGCTGGGCTTTTGGTGCCCCTGGTTGCGTGTTTGCTATGGATCACGTGGCCTGCGCCCGGAATCGCCGCGTCAAGATATGAATCAATTGGGCGGGGTGCACTACTGTTCGTCATCGTCGTGCAGTTTCTCTGGTCTGGTTATGCGCTCGTCTTCGATCACTACCGTGCGTACTCCCCCGATCTCGCTACTGCCAGATTTTTAAAGCCCTATGTCGAGAGCGGAGGCCAGATTGCTGTTACATTCCTGGGAAAGCCTCCGGAGGATCACGATTTCTGGGCCGTGGGGATTCAGCCTTATTTCAACCACAATATTTACATGAATCAGTCGGAGTCTTTTTGGTGGTGGAGCGACAAGAACCAGACCGAAGCACAATTTCTTGGGCTGTTGTCTTCCCATCCGCACGTGGTATTGGCCGAAATGCTCGCTCAATACTACGGTCAGCCGGTGGATATGAATAATGCGAAGGTCAGGCTCATCCTGGGCTCCGGGTACAGGCTCACGAATGTCTTTTGCGGAGTGCAGCCGCAGCGGCTGGCGCCGGGTCCGGCCAATTGTCACTTGATCTTTCAGTATCCGGACGACCATCCGGCGAATTGAGCAGTCAAAAACCTCTAAAAGCGTGCGCCCGGTCACGAATCCTCTTTACAACGGAGCGTTACACTAGCTAAGGCGTCGAAAAGGGTGAACGACCGTGGCAGACGCCTTTGTTGAAAATCAGATACCGAAAATCAGGGACTTGATCCCGGCGCGGCCAGTGCGGCTGCGTTCATTTTGAAGAGGAGATTAGGCGATGCGAGTTGCTTTGTTGACCGGCGGAGGCGATTGCCCCGGACTGAATGCTGTGATTTACGCGGCTGTGAAGAAGGGTATCAACCACTATGGCGATGAGTTTATCGGCTTTTTGAACGGCTGGCGCGGCGTGCTGGACAACAATTTCATTCCGCTGACCCTGGAAAGCACGGACGGCATCCAGTTGAAGGGCGGGACTATCCTGCATTCATCCAGAACCAACGTGAAGAAGATTCCCGGTGGCATCGAGAAGGTCCAGGAAGTTCTTAAGCTCAACAAGATCGATGCCCTGATTGCGCTGGGCGGGGACGATACGCAGTCCGTAACGCTGTATTTGAGCGAGAATGGCGTGCCGAGTGTGGGCGTTCCCAAGACGATCGACAACGACATTAACGGGACCGATACAACGTTTGGCTTCGACACGGCGGTGATGATCGCAACCGAGGCTATCGATCGCATCCACACAACTGCTGACTCGCATAACCGTGTTATCGTGGTCGAGGTGATGGGCCGCGATGCAGGCTGGATTGCGTATGCGTCCGGTGTGGCCGGCGGGGCGCACGTGATTCTGGTTCCGGAGCGGGACATCGATATCGATCACGTTTGCGCGCTGCTGAAATACAACTACGATCACGGCAAGCATTACGGCGTGGTGGTAGTGGCGGAGGGCTGCCATCTGCCGGAAGTTGGCCAGGTGATCGGTTCGGCGCAGGTCGATTCGTTCGGTCATGCACGGCTGTCTGGCATTGGTGAGGCGCTCGCGGAACTGATTGAGGAGAAGACGGGCTTCGAGACGCGCTCGGTAAATTTGGGACACACACAGCGCGGCGGCGTTCCTACGGCGTATGACCGAACGCTGGGGCAGCGTTACGGACTTCATGCGATCGACATGGTGCACGAGGGCAAGTGGGGGCGGATCGCGGTGCTCAAGGGGCTGGACATTACCGACATCACGATCAAGGAAGCGATTGCGACCAACCGTCGGCTCGATCAGCGGTTCTTCGACGTGATTGCGGATCTGGAAGCAAAGGTCTAGACGATTTCGGAATCGTTGCGGTTTGCCGAAAGCCATCCTCATTGCGAGGGTGGCTTTTTGCCGATTCCCTGATGTTGATTCGTGAGCGGATGGGTTAGAGTTGGGCTGTGCGCTATCGCCTCTATGAGCCCGACGACTTCGATGCGTTGTACGCGATTGAGGAGGTGTGTTTTCAACCGCCGCTTCGATTCGGCCGCGGGTATATGCGGCAACTGATTCAGCAGCCCGATGCGGCCACCTGGATCGCTGAAAATGGCGGGCAGATGTGCGGCTTTGGTGTTGTGGAATGGGCGCGAGAGAAGGCGGAGTTGGCAGCTTATATTCAAACACTCGAGGTTCTGCCGGAGGCGCGGGCCAAGGGCGTGGGCGGGGAGTTGCTGCGGCGCATGGAGGGCTCGGCCTGGGTTGCCTGCGCCTGCAGCAGTTGGCTGCATGTGGACGCGGAAAATGCGGGGGCGATTCGGGTCTACGAGAGGTTCGGGTATCGGTTGGTTGGTAAGGAAGAGGATTATTATGGACGCGGCAGGGCAGCGCTGATTTATGAAAAGCCGTTGGCCGGTGTGAGCGATGCCGTGAAGTTATAGATTCGACTTACTTTGACGAACGGGAACGACGATGCGCGTAAAATACTAATTAAACCTCATGTCCATCAGCAATCCGAATCTACCCAAATCGATTCTGGCGTTCCGTTCTTATTCGGGCCAGATGTTCCTGCACGATCTTCTCGCTGGGCTTACAGTGGGACTGGTGGCGCTGCCGCTGGCGATGGCGTTTGGCATTGCATCAGGGGTGACTCCGCAGGCAGGTTTGTACACGGCGGTGGTGGCTGGGTTTCTGATCTCGGCGCTGGGCGGCTCGCGCACGCAGATTGGTGGGCCCACCGGGGCCTTTGTGGTGATTGTGGCCGGGATTGTCGCTCGCTTCGGAATGCCCGGCCTGGCCATGGTTACGGCGATGGCCGGAGTTCTGCTGCTGTTGATGGGGCTTACCGGGCTCGGCGCGGCGGTTCGCTTCATACCGCGCATGGTGGTGATCGGATTCACCAATGGCATTGCGATTCTGATTGCATCCACCCAGATCAAAGACTTCTTCGGGTTGCGGACCGGTGCGGTTCCGAGCGAGTTTCTACCGCGGTTGCGGCTGTTGGCTGCTCACTTTGCCAGCTTGAATCCGGCAGCGCTGGCATTGGGCCTGGGCACGCTGGCAATCATTCTGCTGCTGCCGCGATTTACCAAGCGAGTTCCGTCGTCGATTGTGGCATTGCTGGTTTGCACCGGAGTCAGCGTGCTGTTTCATTTGCCGGTGGAGACGATTGGGAGCAAGTTCGGCGGGATTCCGCGGGGGCTGCCGCCATTTGCGCTGCCTGACTTTCATTCCGAACATTTTCTGCCGCTGATTCCTTCTGCATTTACAGTGGCGATTCTGGCAGCACTGGAGAGCATGCTCTCCGCGGTGGTGGCGGACGGGATGACGGGGGACCGG
The DNA here is from genome assembly GCA_049508975.1 of Occallatibacter sp. Classification (GTDB taxonomy): domain Bacteria; phylum Acidobacteriota; class Terriglobia; order Terriglobales; family Acidobacteriaceae; genus Telmatobacter. The sequence continues at coordinate 14,637 of JBELAI010000088.1, forward strand.
CACAATCCTAATGTCGAATTGGTCGCGCAGGGAATCGCGAATATCGTCTCTCCGCTATTTGGCGGAATTCCTGCGACCGGTGCGATTGCACGGACAGCAACGAATATCAGGGCAGGGGCGCGGTCTCCGGTTGCGGGCATGGTACATGCGCTGACGCTGCTGATGGTGCTGCTGGTGGCAGCGCCGCTGGCCAGCTACATTCCGCTGACCACGCTGGCTGCGGTACTGTTTGTGGTGGCGTACAACATGGGCGAGTGGAAGGAGATAGGCGGTATCTTCCAACTCGATTTCACCGCGATTTCAGTGTGGCTGGTCACGTTTGCACTGACGGTCTTTGCCGACCTGACGGTGGCAGTGGCCGTGGGTATGTCGCTGGCGGCGCTTCTGTACATCTATCGGATTGCGGATACAACTACTGTTGTGCCGGTGACGGATGAGTATATTCGCGACGGGTTGCCGCATGTGCTGCAGGGACGGATTATCCCGGCGTACGTTTCGCTGCTTCGGATTCATGGGCCATTTTTATTCGGCACGACAGAGAAGCTGGTTGAGGCAACGGCGAACCTGGATGCGTTTCAACCGGTGGTGATTTTGCGACTGCGCAACATGACGGCGATCGATGCGACCGGCATTCATGCGATTGAAAGCTTTGCAAAAAGGCTGCATGAATCGGGACGAACGATGCTGTTGTGCGGAGCGATGCAGCAGCCTTCAAAGCTCCTGAGCGGAGGCCGGTTTCTGGACCGCGTGGGACGCGAAAACATCATGCCCAACATTCAGGCAGCGCTCAACAGGGCAGCATATATTCATGCAGCACAGCCAGACGCGAAGGCTAGTTGAGGTGGAGGAGTTCGTGTTTCAGTGCGAGTGCGCGGCGTGTTTCAGGCCGGTGCCGGAATTTGTCAGGACTAGTTTGCCCAGAGCGACCCCGCGCAAAGCCAGCATGCCGTCGGCCACAGCCTGAAGGTCCTTGCCGCGGCCTTTCATGATGATGACTTCAAGGCAGTAATTATGGTCGAGGTGGATATGAGTGGCCGCGAGAATCATTGCGCCGGCCTCGTGTTGGACTTCAGTCAGTTTCTGCGCGAGATTCGGAACGTGGTGGTCATAGACAATGGTCAAGGTTCCGACCACCGGCTTGTTCGATTTAACCATCTCCGACAGGAGCTTCTCGCGAATAAGATCCCGGAACGCCTCAGAACGTGTGTCGTAACCGTGCTTGGCAATGAGCCGATCGAACTCCTTCAATAGATCGTCTTCGAGCGAAACTCCGATTCTGCTCAACTCCGGCATTGTTTTTCTCCATCCCGATTGTAATGCGGCGCCAATGTGCAGCCCTCACTTTTCCCGATGAAACCGCCAGGAGATGGATCCGCCCACGAACGAGGCCATCCTGACACCGACGGGCCACTCGTTTGTCGCGCAGTCGAAGTCGTTTTCTGCGCCGGTCGGGCCCGACCCCACCGGGCAAGACGGAATCCCATCGCCCACTCGCCACGGTGCCCCTGAGGTCAATGACGCGATGGTTTCTGTGGTCTGGCCGGTATAGCCACGAGCCAAAAGTCCGTTTGCGCCAACTTCCAGACGACCGTCCAGAAACGTGCGCACCAGCGTCAACCGTGTTTCCCCGACGGGAATGGCTTCGAGTTGTTTCCAGCCGTCCTCCCTGTTGCCTGCGTCGAGGACTTTATGACCCACGTACTCGTATTCGCCTCGTCCATGTAATCGAAGAGGCAACTTGTCGAGCGTCACAAGGCCGTCGAAGATGGTTCGCGGGGCCTCCACCGTGGGATTCCATCCGGAATTTACGGTCCATCCCGGATCGGAACCAAACTCGTTCAATACCCGTGCATCGGCCTTGGAGAATATCGCTTGCACTGTTCCGTATCCGCTGAAATGATGGCGCACGTCGGCGGTCAGGAACTTGAGGTTGCCCGGGCCGAGGTCAAAGGGCGTGCCGTTGTCGGGGTCGATTTTACCCAAGGTCTCGGTGGTCGTCGTCCGCGCTACCGTCAAGCGCGCATCGGTGGCTCCGAATTCTTTTTCAAGCACCAGTTGCATGGAGTGGGAGCGCTCGAAGGGCGAAGGCAACGCGGCTGCTCCGGTGGGGCCTGAGATTGTGCCCTGCACGGAGATACGAGGATCCTGGGTAAAGAACGCCTGCCCCAAACTGAACGAAGCAGAGGGCAGCCAGTGGGCTGAGCCGGCTCCCGGTGTCCAGGCCAGGGTGGCCTTGGGCGCCAGAAAAGTACTCCAGCTATTTAACGAATCGGCGGAGACAATCTTGTTATCGTTTTTCAACTCGATCGTATCCGGGCGCAGGCCGCCGTAGAAGCGAAGGTGCTTGCCGAGATCGCCGTGTACAGCTACATAGGGCGTCAGGTCGCGGATGGTGAGATTGCTGGACAATACTTTGACGAAGGAGCCGTAGATTTTCGGATCGGCCAGCGGATAGTGGTCCAGATCGTCGTTGTGGATGTCGTCCTCGTGGTAATCGATGCCGATCATGCCTTGCAGCCACGTCGTAAAAGAATGCGTCTCGCGAAGTTGCGCGCCTTCCACGGTGCGGAACTCGCTCTGCCGGATCAGGCCTTCGCCGAAGTTGGAAAACAGCGCCAGGTTGTAGGTGCGCGCGAATCCCGAGAAGGCCGCCTCGTCTTTGCTGCCGAGCTTCCATTGGTCATCGGCAGCCAACAGTGCGGTGTGTGTCTGGTCCTTCTGCCGTGGATCGAGCGTGTCGTTCAAATCCTGGCCAAATCCTATGGGAACCAGGTTCCCCTCATGCGAGACGCCGTAATATGCGATGCCAAAAAGCGTAATCTCCTGCCGGCCAAGGTCGAAGACGCGCAGCGCATTCAGTTTGTACATCTGCCGGTGTTCCATATCTTTCAGCAGACCGTTGCCGTTGTTTGCCTCCAGAGCCACCCACTCGTGCTTGGACGAATTTCTGGGAGCAAATCCGGCTGTCATATCGATGTCGCGATAATCCCCGCTGAGGGTGACAAAGCTCGCCATCTGCTGCCGCGGCAAATAGGTCGCCGCCAGGTTGAGGGCGTGATTACCTTCAAGCACGTTGAACGCGCCGCCGTCTGTCGTCACGCCGGCCAACGCGCCTGAAACATAGATGTTGGGGTCGGAGTAGCCGTTGCCGTGCGCGTTGGCGGAGAGGTTGTTGGTCACCAGGTAGCCGCCCACTGCGATGTATTGCGCGATCGGCTCGCCGTGATCGGCCATCACGCCAGGCGCAAAATACTGCGGCGCCTTGATGCCGCCGGCCGCGGTCTCGATAGGCAGTCCGGGAATCGAAATGGGCGCGCCGGGCCGTCCGGGATTTGCGTCCAGCAATTGCTCACGCACCAGAACTTTCTGGGATGGATCGGGTGCGTCGAGGGAAATCTCGCTGACGTCGCCGTTGACAACCACCTCTTCGGAAGCCGTGGCTAACTGCTCCAGGCGTAAGGCCAGACCTGGGGTTGCCGAATTCAGTTCGATATTGCGCGTAACCGGAGCAAAGCCGGCGGCATCCACGCGCACTTTGTATGTGCCCCACGAGGGCAGCGCCATCGTAAAGCCACCGTCGTCTCCGGTGATGCTTGTCAGCGCCACAGCGGAATCTGAATCCAACTCGACGTGAGCTTTAGCCACAGGCCTCCCCGCTGGATCGAGCACCGCGCCAGCGATGCGGGCAACATTGGATTGCGCTAAAGCAAGGAAAGAACTGGCAAGCACAACAATCGCCGGTATGACGATTTTTGAAAATGTGCTACACCCTTTCATTGTTCCCCCTTTTTTCAGATGCCTCAAAACAACGATTGATTCTCCGCGGGGAAGGTCGTTGGTAATACTATCTATACGATCATGCTACTGCTTTCGGATTGCTTTAACCGCCAAAATAGTCTTCAGGCGTTGGGGCACGACATTCGTGCCCTTTCAAAATGAACTGCTCGAGGGGCTGTATCAGGCGGATGCGATCAGGCGGACGCGATTAAGCGGACAGGGCCAGCAGAAGAATGCAGGTGATGTTGTCCTGGCCGCCGCGCTGCTTGGCTACGTCAATGAGGTTGGCGCAGGCTGTGTCGAACGTAGAAGCGGAGAGGACAGCGGCGATTTCGTCATGGAGAAGGTAGCGGGTGAGGCCGTCTGTTGCGAGAAGGACCGCAGTGCCCGGTTTGAGATCGACGGAGAAGAAGTCTGGCTGAACGCTGGCAGCGACTCCGACGGCGCGGGTGATGATTGACTCCATGCCTTTGAGATCGGCTTCGCGGGCGCTCTCGATGGTGAGGGTGCCGTTGCGAATCAGTTCATTCACATAGGAATGATCGACGGTGAGCTGCACGCACTGGCCATCCTGAAAGATATAGGCGCGGCTGTCGCCGACATTGCCGAGGATCAGCTTATCGCCGTCGAGCGCGGCTACGACGGCGGTAGTGCCCATGCCCTTGTTCGCGGGGATCTGGCTGTTTTCCCAGACGTCGGAATTGGCGGCGGTGATGGCGTAGAGGAGCCTGGTGCTGACGGGTGCGCCGGAGTCGGCCGAGGCGGCATAACTCTGCATCAGAGCAGCCACTGCGCGGGAACTGGCAACTTCGCCGCTGGCCATTCCGCCCATGCCGTCGCAGACGACATAGATGCCCAGGGGCTCGTCGTATCCGAAGAAGTCTTCGTTGTTGGTGCGAACGCAGCCGATGTCGCTGAGCGCCGAGACCGCAATGCGAATGGATGGTGTCTCCGGCTGATTGGCGGATGGGGCTGGTTGGGCGTTGGGTCCGGCGGTGGGCCGGAGTTCGTTTGTCGTTTCTTCGGTCATAGGTTCAACTCTAGTATCGCAGAGATGGACGAAACTGCCGTCGATTTGCTTCGATCAACGAGAGACGGTTGCAACGCAGTGGAAGGATTTCATGAACTCCGGATTGAGCAAGGGAGCTCCGGGGCCGGAAGCGTCAAACAGGACAACTTCCGGGGTCTGATTGTTGAAGCTGAAGAAGAATTTCAAGCGGTTGGGAGAGACTTGCGGGGCAGCAAAGCCGAAGTGGAATACCGACCACGGTCCGGTCATGTGGGGAGCGGTATTTTTCTGAGTTGCCAGGGTGATGGTGCTGGTCGGTGAGGAAACCCAATGGAAGGTGGCCGATTGACCGCCCGCGTTGATTTGTTTGCCATCGATGTTGAGGGCTGCATCGGCGTCGCCGGCGCCTTTGACTTCAGTGAGTGTAAAGTCCAGAGTTGGCTGATTGCCGGAGACAAGGAGGGTCGACTGAATCTTTTGCGCGTTGTTGAGAAAGGTGAGGAAGGCCGGGTTGATCTTCACCGTGGAGCCGGGGGCAGGGACGTATTGCGAGCCTTGAAGGACGACCAGCTTGTTGAGGGTGGTGTTATAGAACTGCGCGAATTGTCCTGTACCGGGAGTGAAAACCTGAGCTACTTCGTCTGTGGTTGCATCGATGGGGGATTGCGGATTGAAGGGGAATTTCGACAGCACGGGGGCGATCTGGGCGCAGAATGTTTTGGCGCCGCCTCCTGCTGCAACACCACCGAAGTTGGCAGCGAGATTCTTCGTGGATTCGATGGGGTCTTCTAGCAGCGCGAAGCTGGTCTTATCCATGCCGCCGGTGGGGTCTGGCACAAAGGTGTTGCGGAGGGTTTCAGCAGCGCCGTCGGCGGTTACGGCAGCCTGGGCAACGGGAGCAGCCGCAGTTGGATCGTTGGCGCTAGTGGGGTTGACGGCCATGCCTTTTACTGCGCCCTCGAGTGCCTGCAAAGCTTGAATATAGGCCTGATTGGTCGCGCCGATCAGGCGGGCATCGGGGCTGGTAGAAGGTGCGACCACAGACTGCGGCGCCTGGAATGCGTTGGAAATGTCAGGGTTGGGCACCGCTGTGTTCGTGGAGATGAGAGAGAAAAG